>JBPCJQ010000057.1:0-9989 GCA_051005135.1 Acidimicrobiales bacterium | reverse complement strand
ACCTGCGACGCCTTCAACATCCCCCTGGTCACCTTCGTCGACGTGCCCGGATTCCTGCCCGGCACCGACCAGGAGCACGGCGGCATCATCCGCCACGGTGCCAAGCTGCTCTATGCCTTCTGCGAGGCCACGGTGCCCCGCATCCAGGTGGTCACCCGCAAGGCCTACGGCGGTGCCTATGTGGTGATGAACTCAAAGTCCATCGGCGCCGACCTGGCGTTCGCGTGGCCGTCGGCCGAGCTAGCGGTGATGGGCCCCCAGGGGGCGGTCGAGGTCATCCACCGGCGCGAGCTGGAAGCGGCAGCCGACCCCGACGCCCTGCGGGCCCGGCTGGTCGCCGAGTTCGCCGCGCACAATGCCAACCCGTGGCTGGCAGCCGAGCGCGGCTACATCGACGACGTGATCGACCCCGCCACCACCCGGGCCGTCCTGGTCAAGGGACTGGCCATGCTCCGGTCGAAGCGTGAGCATCTACCGCCCCGGAAGCACGGCAACGTCCCCCTCTGACCCCCCGTCGCCGGCCGAAGTGGCGGCGGTGATGGCAGCTCTCGAGATCGTGCTCGACAACGAGGCCCCGCCCGAGACGGCCGCTCCCGTATGGCGGTGGTCGGGGCAGCGCTGGCGCGACTCGGGGGCGGGGACTCGCCAATGACCGGCCCGACAGGCCGGTCCAGAATGCATTCACTGGGGCATCCCTCGGAGAGGGTGGCCCAGTGACCGTGGAGGTCACGACCGTGGCCGACGACGAGGCCGTGCTCCACGACGGCAGCCGCGTCGTGCGCTACCACGACCTCGATCCCGACACCGACTACCACCTCGGCGGCGCGGCCCTGCGCACCCTGCCCCGGCCGCCCGGCGACCGCCTGGCCACGGTTGCCACCGTGAACGACATGCACTTCGGCGAGACGCTCTGCGGCATCTACGAGGGCGTCGACCTGGGGCCACCCATGGCGATCGAAGCCGGTGAGCCACCTTACCCGCAGACCATGAACCAGGCGGCGGCGGCGGAGATCGCGGCCACCGGTCCCGACGTGGTGGTGGCCAAGGGCGACCTCACGTCCACGGGCACGTCCGAGCAGTTCGGCGCCTTCCTCGACTATTACGGCACTGCCTTCGGCCAGCGGCTCCACTGGGTGCGGGGCAACCACGACGCCGTGGCCGACAGCGTGGTTCCCTCGCGGGGACCGGAGGAGGTCACCTTGGCCGGGGTGACGCTCGCCCTGCTCGACACCGCCGTGACCGGCCGGGCGGGCGGGGCCATCGGGGCCGACCAGCTCGAGTGGCTCGACGAGCTGGCTTCCCGCGCCGACCGGCCCGTGCTCGTCTTCGGCCATCATCCCCCCGCCGACGGGCGCGGTGACTCCTTCGGCCTCGCGCCCGCCGACAGCAAGCGCCTGGTCGGCGTCGTGGCCCGGCGAACCGCCATCGTCGGCTACTTCTCCGGCCACACCCACCGCAACCGGGTACGGCGCATGGCGGCCACCGGCGAGGTGCCCTTCGCCGAGGTGGGCTCCACCAAGGACTTCCCGGGCGGCTGGGCCGAGTACCGGGTCTTCGAGGGCGGCATCCTGGCCCTGTTCCACCGCACGTCGTCCCCCGACGCCCTCGACTGGTCGGAGCGCACCCGGGCCATGTTCGGCGGCTACTACCCCGCCTACTCCTTCGGCCGCCTCGACGAGCGCTGCTTCCCCATCTGGCCGCGTTGATGCCGAGCACCGGGTCCGACACTGATGACCTCGGCTACCCGGCCGTGAGCCGGGTGGTCAGCGCGATATGAGCCCCTCCACGGAGCCGACCGCCCGGATACCGTGGGCAGGTGGAGTTGACGGCATTGCCAGGGGGTGAGCTGGTCGAAGCAGGAATGGACGACCTGATCAGCGGTATCGATTCAGAGGCAGCCCTGGTGGTCGCCATTGGTGCGCCTCGGCTGCGCAGCTTGGGCTTCGCCGTGCCTGACAGCATCCCTGATCCCGAGCTCCGGCTGTACGAGCTGCTGAGCCGGGCTGATCCGGACTCGGCACACTCCCGCTACAACGCGCTCGTACGACGACTGGTGAGCTTCGAGCGCGCCGCAGCGTGCGTCAGCTAGCCGACCGGGCTCGAATCCGGCGGTTCATGGCCCACTCGGTCGTGAGGCGAGGCAAGAGGCTCGGGTCTACCTGACGGGAGGGGCAACTGCTGTGCTCGTGGGCTGGCGGGAGTCGACCATCGATGTCGACATGAAGGTCCTCCCCGAGAGCGACGCGGTGCTCCGCGCCATACCTCGCCTCAAGGAGGAACTGGAGCTCAACATCGAGCTGGCCTCTCCTGACGACTTCATCCCCGTCGCCCCCGGTTGGGAGGATCACAGCCCCTTCATCGAACGGCACGGGAGGCTGTCGTTCCACCACTTCGAGATGGCAGCCCAGGCCCTGGCCAAGATCGAGAGGGGGCATCGCCAAGACGCCACAGACGTAAAGGAGATGCTGGCCCGAGGGTTGGTGACTCGTGACGAGCTGCTTCGGTATCTGGGGAGGGTGGAGCCCCAGCTCTATCGGTACCCGGCGCTCGATCCGGTGTCCTTCCGTTCTTCTGTGGAGTCAGTCGTCTCGGCCTAGGGCTCCTGGGTTACCGTGAACCAATCCGGCGCTACTCGGTGTCTTGCCCCGCCTGGGGCGTATAGCGTGCACCGCCGTGCCGGGGACGTTGGCGTTGGTGGGTGGGGGCGAGTGGCGCGAGGGGTGCACGTTCGATCGCGCCCTGCTCGACGAGGCCGGGAACCCCGAGGTGCTGGTGCTGCCCACCGCGGCGGCCTACGAGCACGCCGAGCGGGCGGTCACCTTCGCCGAGCGCTGGTTCGCCAGCATCGGCGGGCGGGCCCGCGGCCTCATGGTGCTGCACCGCGCCGAGGCCGAAGACCTCGACATGGCGGCCGCGGTACGCGAGAGCCGGTTCATCTACCTCGGCGGCGGGTCGCCGATGCACCTGCGGTCGGTGCTCAAGGACTCGCCGGTGTGGACCGCCCTGGTCGGGGCGTGGGACGACGGCGCAGTGGTGGCAGGGTCGTCGGCCGGGGCCATGGTGCTGTGCGACCCCATGGTCGACCCCCGGGGAGGCGCCTTCACCCTGGGCCTGGGCCTGCTGCCGCAGCTGGCTCTCATCCCCCACCACGACACCTGGTCGGAGGAGAAGGCCAAGCGCACCTTCGAGCTGGCACCGCCCGGGCTGCCGGTGGTGGGCATCGACGAGCAGACCGCCGTCATCCGCCGGCCCGACGGTTCGTGGTCGGTCGAAGGGGCGGGCCGGGCGGTGGTGTTCGTCGACGGCCGCGAGGCGGGGCTGGACGCGCTCCCCCACTGAGGGCCGCCGGCGCTCAGCCCGCTGGCGAGGGGGTCAGCTCTCGGTGATGGTGACCGACTCGATGACGACCTTCTCCTTGGGCGTGCCCGAGCGGGTGCCCAGGGCGTCGATGGCGGCGATCACGTCGAGCCCGGCCACCACCTTGCCGAACAGGGCGTACTGCGGCGGCAGGCGCATGCCCTCGGGGCCGCTGATCACGAAGAACTGGCTGCCGTTGGTATTGGGACCGGCGTTGGCCATGGCCAGCGAGCCCAGCTCGTAACGGCCCGCCTTGGGCAGCTCGTCGGCGAACCGGTAGCCGGGGCCGCCCCGGCCGGTGCCCTCGGGGTCGCCGCCCTGGAGGACGAAGCCGGGGATGACCCGGTGGAACGTGACACCGTCGAAGTAGTGGTAGCGGGCCAGCACCACGAAGTTGTTCACCGTGTTGGGCGCGCCCACCGGGTCGAACGACAGCGTCATCGTCCCCTTGGACGTCACCATGGTGCCGCCGTAGGTGCGTGCCGGGTCGATGCACATGGGCGGGGGGCTGTCGAAGCGCTGGCGCTTGGGGCTGGACCCGTCGGCGGCGGGGCACTCGGTAGGCACGGTCAGCTCTCCTTGATGGTGACGGACTGGATGGTGACGACGGCGGTGGGCGAACCGCTCTGGTCGGGGTTGCCCACCGCGTCGATCTTCTTCACCACATCGAGGCTCTCGGGCGTGACCTGGCCGAAAAGCGAGTACTGGGGCGGGAGCTGGCTGCCCAGGTCGCCGCTGACAATGAAGAACTGGCTGCCGTTGGTGTTGGGCTGGCTGGAGTTGGCCATGGCCAGCGAGCCGATCTTGTAGGGAGCGGGGCCCTTGGGCAGCTCGTCCGCGATCGCGTAGCCCGGGTTCCCCGCGCCGCTCTCCAACGGGTCGCCGCCCTGCACCACGAAGTTGGGGATGATGCGGTGGAAGGCGATGCCGTCGAAGAAGTGGTAGCGGGCGAGCACCACGAAGTTGTTCACTGTGGTGGGTGCGGCCTTGGCGTCGAGGTCGGCGGTGATGGTTCCCATGCTGGTGTTGATCTCGGCCGTGTACTTGCGGCTCGGGTTGATGCACATGGGCGGGGGCTTGGCGAAGTGGAGGGTGCGGGGCGACGAGCCGTCGGGCTTGGGGCACGGGGTGTCGCCGCTGATGGTGGCGCCGTCGGGGGGCTTGGGCAGGGTCACCGCCTTGGAGGCCGTCGTGGTCGACGGCCCGGCCGAGGAGACCTTGGTGGACTCGGTGTTGTTCCCCCCGACCAGGGTGGCGATACTGAGCACCAGCACCAGGGCCAGGAACCCGGAGACGATGACGCGGTTGCGCCGGCTGCGCTTCCGGCGCGCCGCCAGCACCGCCGCCTCGTGCGCCTGGCGACTGGACTTCTGGCGCGGTCGCCGGCGTCGGTTGGTGGCCACGACGGCCAAGTTATCGGGCCTCGCTGGTAGCCTGGGCGCGTCGTGGCCCACCGTCTTGTCCCATGAGCCTCGTCGTGCAGAAGTTCGGCGGCACCTCGGTCGCCGACCCCGAGCGCATCCGGGCCGTGGCCGACCACGTCGTGCGCAGCCGCGAGCAGGGCCACGAAATCGTCGTCGTCGTGAGCGCCATGGGCAAGACCACCGACGAGCTGCTCCGCCTGGCCCACCAGGTCTCGCCCACGCCCCCGGGGCGCGAGCTCGACATGTTGCAGACGGCCGGCGAGCGCATCGCCATGGCCCTTTTGTGCATCGCCATCTGGGACCGGGGGGTGGCGTCGACGTCGTTCACCGGCAGCCAGGCCGGGATAGTCACCGACTCCGACCACGGCCGGGCCAAGATCCTCGAGGTCCGCGCCGATCGCCTGCGCGAGGCCCTCGCCGACGATCACGTGGTCGTGGTGGCCGGGTTCCAGGGGGTATCGCGCCAGCGCGACGTCACCACCCTGGGCCGGGGAGGTTCGGACACCACCGCTGTAGCGCTGGCCGCGGCCCTCGGCGCCGATGCCTGCGAGATTTACACCGATGTGGCCGGCGTGTTCTCGGCCGACCCCCGCGTCGTCCCCGGGGCTCGCCTGCTGCCTCGCGTCTCCTACCAGGAGATGCTCGAGATCGCCGCCACCGGCGGACGGGTGCTGGCCCTTCGCTCCGTCGAGTTCGCCCGCAACCACGGAGTGGCTGTGCACGTCCGGTCGAGCTTCACCTGGCAGCCGGGCACCTGGATCACCAAGGAGGCAGCAACCATGGAGCGAGCCATCATCTCGGCCGTCACCCACGACGTCTCGGAGGCCAAGATCACCGTCGAGCGGGTTCCCGACCAACCCGGCATCGCCGCCCGCCTGTTCCGTGCCCTCGCCGACGAGTCGGTGAACGTCGACATGATCGAGCAGAACGTGTCCGTCCACGGGGCGACAGACATTTCCTACACCGTGCCCCTGGCCGAGCTGCCCGCGGCGCTGAAGGTAACCAAAGCCCTCTCGATCGAGATCGGTGCCGACCGGGTGACCCACGACGCCGAGATCGGCCGGGTCAGCCTCGTCGGTGCAGGCATGAAGACCAACCCCGGAGTGGCCGCCGCCATGTTCGAAGCGCTGGCCGCGGCGGGCATCAACATCGAGATGATCTCCACCTCGTCCATCCGCATCAGTTGCGTCGTGCGGGCGGGCGACGTGGAAAAGGGGGTGAGGGCTCTGCACGCCGCCTTCGGGCTCGACCTCCCCGACGAGCCGGAATGACCAGTACCCTTGGCCCGGTGAAGATCGGCATAGTTGGAGCGACCGGTCTGGTTGGTGGCGTGATGCGCTCGGTGCTGGCCGAGCGAAACTTCCCGGTCTCCGGCCTGCGCCTCTTCGCATCGGCCCGGTCCACCGGCCGCCGGCTCTCCTGGGACGGTGGCGACGTCGAGGTCGAAGATGCCGCCGCTGCCGACTACAGGGGGCTCGACGTGGTCCTGTTCTCGGCCGGTGCCAGCGCGTCGCGGGCCCTGGCCCCCCGGGCCGCCGCGGCTGGGGCGATCGTGGTCGACAACTCGTCGGCCTGGCGGATGGACCCTGACGTCCCCCTCGTCGTGCCCGAGGTCAATGCCGCCCACCTAGACCACATCCCCAGGGGCATCATCGCCAACCCCAACTGCACGACGATGGTGGCCATGCCGGTGCTCAAGCCCCTCGCCGACGAAGCCGGCCTGCGGCGGCTCGTGGTGAGCACCTACCAGTCGGTGTCGGGCGCGGGGGTCAGGGGCATCACCGAACTGGGCGACCAGGTGGCCAAGGTGGGCGACCGGGCCCCCGAGCTGGCCACCGACGGCGCCAGTGTGGAGTTCCCCGCTTCCCATGTGTTCCCTGGCCCCATCGCCTACAACGTGTTGGCCTGGGCCGGCGACTTCGTCGACGAGGAGACGATCGAGGAGCACAAGTTCCGTAACGAGAGCCGCAAGATCCTCGACCTCCCCGACCTGGCCGTCTCGTGCACTTGCGTGCGGGTGCCCGTGTACACCGGCCACTCCCTGTCGATCAACGTCGAGCTGCATGAGCCCCTCGCTCCCGAGCGCGCCCGCGAGATCCTCTCCGGCGCCCCGGGCGTGCGCCTGGTCGACGTGCCCACGCCCCTCGAGGCTGCGGGCGTCGATCCCTCGCTCGTCGGCCGAATCCGCCGCGATCCGGGTGTCGCGTCGGGCCTGGCCCTGTTCGTCTGCGGCGACAACCTGCGCAAGGGCGCGGCCCTCAACACCGTGCAGATCGCCGAGACGCTCCTCGTCCGGGGCAGTATCACCCGATGACCGACCTCACCAAGGAACAGAAAGTCATCACCGGCGTCGTCCTCGCCATCCTCGTGCTGGCCATCGGCTACACCCTCATACCCTTTCGCTTCGCTGACGCCGTCAACTGCGGGCCGCCTCTTCTCGGTGCCAAGCCCGGCCACTACGAGGAGAAGGGCACCGGCTTCATCAAGCCCGACCGTGACTGCCGCAACGCGGCCCGTAGCCGCCTGGCCGTAGCCGGGGTGACCGCCATCCTGGCCATGGGCGTGGGGGTGGCGTCGCTGGCGTCCAAGAACATCAGCACCAGCTGCCTCAACGGCGACCACGAGGACTGCACCGAGTGGTGGACCGCCGAGCTGGGCGAGGGCGGCGAGGGCTACAGCTGCCAATGTAGCTGCCACCGCACCTGAGGCCCCTACTTGCGGTAGACCGACACATGGCCCCGGCAACCAGGTCCGAAGGCGGCTCGGTCCCAGCCTGCCCAGCGATGCTCGAGGACTAGCCCGCCGCCGCGGGCCATCTGGTCGAGCTCGTCAGGACCGACGTAGCGGTGGCTGGCCCGGAAGAGGCGGACCCGGCCGTCGGACAGCACTACCTGGGTGGTGTGCACGTTCTGGCCACCGGACCGCAGGGCTGACTCGTCCAGCAACGCCACGTCGAGGCTCACCCTGTCGCCGGCCACGTAGCGCAGACCCACCGACGCCCCCTCCACGAAGTCGCCCCGGTCGAGCACCCAGGCCTCCACCACGAAGCGCCCGCCCGGTGCCAAATGGCGGGCGGCGTTGGCGAAGCAGGCCACCTGGGCGTCGGCGGTGGGCAGGGCGAAGACAGTGTTGAATGCCAGCACCACCAGGCTGAACGAGCCGGGCACCGCCACGCTGGCGAAGTCACCGACGACGACGGCGACGCGTTCGGCCCCGGGTTTGGCCGCCAGCAGCTCCACCATGGCTGGGGAGGCATCCACGCCAGCCACGGGCACGCCCGTCGCCGCCAGGGGCAGGGCCAGGCGACCGGTGCCGATGCCCAGCTCCAGCACCGGCCCCCCACCCGCCAGCTCGGCCAGGCAGCCCACAGCTGCCTCGGTGTCGAGTACGTCGTCGTACAGCGCGTCGTAGTCGTGGGCGATGGACGAGCCGTAGGCCGTGGGGTCGTGGTCGGGGCACACGCGGCTTCAGCTCGCCAGCTTCTTGTGCAGCGGGCTCGGGAAGCGGGGTGTCACCCGAACGCTGCCCAGCCACTCCTTCAGGTCCCCAGCCGCCTTGTGAATGGCCGCCACCGCCTCTTGGCCGACGTCGTCCAGCAACTGGTGCACGACCTCGCCGCTCCGGCGCTGGGCCCATCCGCCGACCGCCCGCCCGTCCACCCACACCGTCGGCCCGGCGTTCCCATTGCCGTCGAATAGCGCGGTGGCTGCCTTGGCGCCCAGGTACCAGCCGCGCTGCTGCCATCCCATGGTGGTCGGGTCCAAGCCGGGCAGCAGGGCGACCCACGGCTCCGGCTCACGGGCCGTCCCCTCGTCGCCGGGGAGCACCCAACCGGTTCCCTCGTCGAGCTCCACCTCCACCGCGCCCACCGAGGCCAACGCTGTCTTGGTGTTGGCCACCGTCCACCCTGCCCACCATTTCAGGTCGGCCGTGGTGGCCGGGCCGTAGGTCGCCAGCCACCGGCGGGCGAGCTCGGCACGGGCCTCGTCCGGCTCCATGGAAGGGACTCCAGCGGGAAGCCACGCCTCGATCGGGGACCAGCGGTACTGGCTGCTCGTCCACGATCCCTTGGGCCGGCCCCGCACCACCCGCTGCTCGGTGGCGAGCAGGAACAGCACGCGCGTCACAACACCCACTTTGGCGGCCCAGGTCTTGCCCTCACCTACCGACAGTTGCTCGCGCAGCTCGGGCACCGCCTTGGACAGCTCTGCCCCGGTGGCCTCGCCGCGGGCCGAGAGCTCGACCATCGTCTTGGCCTCCGCCTCCCGGAGCCATCGCTCCCCGTCCACCGAGATGCCGTTCGCTTCTATCATCCGCACCAACCTGCGGCGCTCGCCGGCCACCAAGGGGTCTGTGCAGGCGGCCTGGACCACGGGAACGAGGTTGACAGGCACCACGAACATGGTGCGGCGCATGCAGAGCGTACGCACCAGGCGCCGGTCGTCGTAGAGCGCACGCTCGAGGGCGACGACTGCACCCGAAGGCTCCCTCAGCCTTGCCGCCGTCGACAGGAAAACGGACGCGGGGTCGCTGCCGTGGAGGCCTACCAGGTCACCAGCGAGCGTGGTCACGTCGGAGAGCCGAGATGCGGGCTTGAGGTGGTGGCACACGCCTAGGCGTGCCCGCCGCTCGTCGTCGCTGATGCGTCCCACCGCCACATCATCCTCCAACAATCTCAGGTAGATGTGAGCCGCTAGAATCTCGCCATGGCCGACTCGGAGAGGCTGACCTGCACCCTCTGACTTCTTCCACTTCTCCATCGGCATCGGCGCCGGCGCCATAACTCTTGAGGTCCATGCCCCCGCCGAGGCCCAGACCATGCTGTCCAGCCTGCTGGGTTGATCACCTGTACGGGCCCTTCGCCCGTTCGACCGCAGCGGCGATCTCATCCTCCTTCTGGAGGAACACCTTCCCTGGCAGGGCGGACATGATGCCAGCTGCGGTTCGGCCCCCAGGCGTCAGGGCCCGGCGGTCGTCGGTGTGGTCTTCGACCCGCCCGCCTTGGCGGCCATGATCCTGGTGGCGTCGATCGTCGTGCTCGACATGGTGCCGACGACTCGAACCGGGGTGCCCACCGCGAAGTCAGACCTAGATCCGCGCGTTAGCCGGCGTCTTCGGTAGACCATCCGCGACAAGAGCCTTTCGTTTCAAGAGAATCGGGGTTGCGAAAGCCACGAACGCTCCTGAAAGAAAGGCACCTGTCGGGTG
>JBPCJQ010000056.1:0-4152 GCA_051005135.1 Acidimicrobiales bacterium | reverse complement strand
CCGCCACCCCCAGGTCGGCCAGGCGCTTGCGCAGCAGCGCCTCGGCCACCGGGGAACGGCAGATGTTGCCCGTGCAGAGGAAGAGGATGTTGATGCGATCAGTCTAGTGAGGGAACCCGCCCGCCCGGCGTAGCATCACAACATCACTATCCATGATGCTATGATGCCAGTGTGCGCACGACGGTCACACTCGACGCCGATGTCGAGTCGCTCCTCCGCCAGATGATGAGCGAGCATGGGCTCTCGTTCAAGGAAGCCCTGAACCGTGCCGTGCGGGCCGGGCTGAGTCCCGACAAGAGCCCAGGCAGGTACCGGCTGCGCCCCCGGCACCTCGGCCAGGCGGCAGTGCCCCTCACCAAGGCACTCCAGCTCGCCGCCGACCTCGAAGACGAGGAAATCGCCCGCAAGCTCGCCCTCGGGAAGTAGGCCACCGCGGTGCGGGTTGTCGACGCCAATGTCCTGCTGAATGCGGTCAACCTCGATGCCGCCGAGCATGCCGTCGCACGCTCGTGGCTGGAGGAGGCCTTGAACGGTCGCGAAGCGGTCGGTTTCGCGTGGGTCGTGCTCCTCGCCTTCGTGCGAATCACCACGCGCCCCGGCTTGTTGGCTGCGCCCCTCTCCCCCGCCCTGGCCTTCGGTTACGTCGAGGAATGGCTGGGCCAGCCGCCGGCCATTATCGTGTACCCCACGGGACGCCACCTGGGTGTGCTGCGCGGCCTCCTCGAAACCGTCGGCACGGCCGGCAACCTCACCACCGACGCCCACCTTGGCGCACTGGCCGTCGAGCACGGCGCCTCGATCGTGTCGTTCGACCGCGACTTCGGCCGGTTCCCCGGCCTGCGCTGGCACCACCCGGGCGACGACGGGACCATCGGCCGATAGCCGACGATGGCTCGACCGCTGCGCATACTTTCGGCATGATGATGCGAATTGCGGTCAAGCTCTCGGATGAGCTCTTGGGCGAGCTTGACCGGCTCGTCGGGCAAGGCGTCTTCGCCAGCCGCTCGCAGGCCGTACGGGCCGGCCTGGAGACGCTGGTCACTGCTCACCATCGCGACGAGGTGGACCGGCGCTATGAGCAGGGCCTGGTCCAACAGCCCGAGACACAAGACGAGATCGCCGGGGCGGCCCATTTGGCGGTAGAGGCGATCCACGACGAACCCTGGGCCCGCTGGTGGTAGAGCAGGGTTGGCGAGAACATGCCGAGCCAGGCTGCGGTGGTCACACTCGACTGCTGAGCACAAGCCCAGTTCTCACCCGTTGCCCTCTTTACGTTCTCGGACGACGCCTAGGCTGGCCACTACCTGGCTCAACGCCGCCGCCGTTTCCTGCCTGTCGCCCTGGGCCACTGCTACTCCTTCAGCCGCCAGAAGATCGTGCACAGCCCAGCCGTCGAGTCCGAGCGCCCGGCCGAGCTCGCGCAGCGTAAGTCGACCGGACTGGTAGGCCTCCAGGGCATCTCGCTTGGTCAGCTCGCGTAGGGCAAAGTCGACGAGCTGGCGGATAGCAGTCGAGCGGTCCTCGTAGCGTCCCGCCGCAAAACGGTCGACGCGTTCCAGCAGCGACTCGTGCATAGTGACATTGACCCTCACGGCGCGTGTCATGGGTGCAGCTCCTCGAGGTAGGAATCGGCCAGTGCTAAGAGGGGGACCGGTGTGCGACCTGGTCCCTGATCTGCGCAGGTGCTACATTTGCAGTATATGGAGACGATCGGGGTACGCGAACTGCAGCAACGGGCGTCGGCCGCTCTGCGGCGAGTGGAGGGCGGGGAGAGTGTCGGGGTTACCGACCGAGGGAGGCTGGTGGCCGTCCTTGTGCCGCCGTCGGCGGCGGGCGGCTCCGCGGCGCTGGTGGCGGCTGGGCGGGTCCAGCCCGCGCCGCGTTCTGCCGCGGCCCTTCCCCCACCCGTAGCGGCGGCCCGGCAGTCGGGCGACGTGCTCGACGAGCTGCGCTCCGATCGCTGAGTGGTCGGTGGTCTGGTACCTGGACACCTCAGCGTTCTTGAAGTTGATCGTGGTTGAGCCAGAGTCGATGGCGATGCGGGCATGGTTCGGCGGCCACGGCCCCGTCTGGTCCTCACAACTCCTGCGCACCGAGGCATTGCGCGCCGCCCGACGGCTGGGGATCGATCGCGAGGTCGTCGACGACGCGCTCGGCACAGTGTCGCTCGTCCTACCGGCGGCGTCCACCTTTCTGATCGCGGGCAGGCTGGAGCCTCCGATGCTTCGTTCCCTCGATGCCGTGCACCTGGCGACGGCTGGCGAGCTGGGCGACGATCTCGAAGGCCTCGTCACCTACGACGACCGGATGGTACAGGCCGCAACCGCGGCGTCGATGACCGTGATAGCGCCGACGATGTAGGAACGATCGCGGATTGGGGTACAAAGAAGTAATGAGCGGCTCGCAGCGGCGGAACGTGGTAATCGTGGGCCAGGGCTACGTGGGGCTGCCCCTGGCCATGCGGGCGGTGGAGGTGGGCTACTCGGTGGTCGGCTTCGACACTGACGAGGCCCGTATCAAGCGGCTGGCGGCAGGCGAGTCCTACGTGGAGGACGTGCCCGGCGATGCCCTGTCTGCCGCCCTGGCCACCGGTCGGTACCGGCCCTCCACCGACCCCGCCGACCTGGCCGGCTTCGACGTGGCCGTAATCACCGTGCCGACTCCCCTCCATGACGGCAATCCCGACCTTTCCTACATAGAGCAGGCCGCCGCCACCTTGGGCCCCCACCTGGGTCGCGGCGCCACTGTCATCTTGGAGTCCACCACCTACCCGGGAACGACCGAGGAGCTGGTAGGCCCCATCCTCGAAGAGGCTGCTGGCCTGGAGGCCGGGAGCGACTTCCACCTCGGTTACAGCCCCGAGCGCATCGACCCCGGCAACCCCAAGTGGGGCCTGGTGAACACACCCAAGGTCGTTTCGGGCGTGAACGCTGCCTGCCTCAAAGCTGTACAGAGCTTCTACGACACCGTGGTCGACGAGACCGTGCCAGTGGTCGACGTCAAGGTGGCGGAGATGGTGAAGTTGCTGGAGAACACCTTCCGCCACGTCAACGTGGCCCTGGTCAACGAGCTGGCCATGTTCGCCGGGGAGATGGGCATCGACCTGTGGGCGGCCATCGACGCCGCGTCCACCAAACCCTTCGGCTACATGGCGTTCACCCCCGGCCCCGGCGTGGGGGGCCACTGCCTGCCCATCGACCCCAGTTACCTGTCGTGGCGGGTGAAACGCACCCTGGGCCAGCCCTTCCGCTTCGTGGAGCTGGCCAATGACATCAACGACCACATGCCCGACTATGTCGTGCGCCGCATCACCATGGCCCTCAACCGCCAGAGGCGTTCGGTCAACGGCAGCCGCATCCTCCTCCTCGGCCTGGCCTACAAGGCCAACACCGGCGACGCCCGCGAGTCACCGGCCGTGGCCGTGGCCGATCGCCTTACCGTCCTCGGCGCCGACGTGCGGGCCGCCGACCCCCACGTGGTCGAAGACCACGGCGGAGGGCGCTTCACCCGCGTCGATGCCACCGTCGAGGAGCTGTCCGCGGCCGACGTGGTGGTGGTGCTCAGCGACCACGACGAGTTCGACTACACCGCCGTCGCCCAGAACTCTACCTACGTGCTCGACACCCGCCGCCGCCTGGCGCCGGCCCCCAACGTCGAGCTTCTGTAGCCCTACTGCTCCGGATCCTCGCTGGGGTCAACAGCACGCCCGTCCGTCACGACCCACACGTCGGCCTGGCGCGCCGCCTCGACGACGGGCTCGGACACGAGCTCACCGGCTGCCACAGCCATCACCGGGGTTTTGACCAGCCGTGCGAGCAGGTCGGCGCGCTCGCGGGCGCGCCGGACGTCGTGGCGGTCGATGGTCACCGACGCTTCCACCACCACGTGGACCGGCTCGCCGTCATAGCGACGCCGCCCCGAGAAGATGGCGTCGGCCAGCAGGATCGAGGTTGCCTCACTGGGCGAAAGCTTTCCCTCGCTCTCAGCGTCGTCGACCATGGGGCTCAGAGTGTTGTTGTCGACGAGCCGCAGCCGGCGCGCCAAGCGGGATAGATAGGCATGACCCTTCTCGCGGTAGCCACGTTCCAGCGACTGCCCGTGGACCTTGCCCAGGCGATCGTGCATCCCCTTCACCGTGTCGATCAGTGATGC
>JBPCJQ010000055.1:0-8418 GCA_051005135.1 Acidimicrobiales bacterium | reverse complement strand
GGACTGTCACCGTGCTCCTCCTCAAGTGGTTGTGTTGGAACTGCTTCTTGAGGTTGACGCGGTGACCGTCGCGTCTGGTGGACCCTCAGGCCCTCCGGCTCCTACACCACTCCTTGGGACTCAACTGATGGAGCTTCGTGGTGGTGGGTGGCCACGCCCGAAGCGGCTGTGATGCTCAACCCATAGGCAGGCGTGGCCGGTCGGTTCGCGCCAGGGTGCTAGCCTTGCAGTCCCGAGGACTCTCGTTGTCTGGCGGTCATGCCCGCGCCGGCTCGTCCCTCCTCTCGAGCGAGAGGATCGCCATGTCAACCGCAGTCATCCCCGCCACCGGCTACGCCGCCGGAGCAGACGTCTCGGCTGGCGACGCCGTAACCGACACCGAGCTGGGATACGACTTGTTGTTCGGATTGGTCGTGGGGACCCCGCTCGTCTACGCGGTCGTGGTGCTCATGTCGGTCGTGGCCGGCACGGGCCTGCTCAACGCCCTGGTTGTAGCGGCTCTGCCGTGCACTCTCAGCGGCGTCTTCTTCGGTGGATTCTTCCCCCTCAGCCGTCAGATGGCTCGCCACGAACGGGCCGAGCAGGCCGCCCGCCTGGTGACCTCGCCGGCCGCCCCCCTCGTGGACTCTGTGGCTGTGGCCCCCGCCACCTAGAAACGGCCACCGCCAGACGGGCTAGAGCGACGGCTCGTCGGCACCAGGCTCCAGGCGCACCGGCGGCAGCAACTGGCCTAGGCGAGTGCGCACCCACCATGCTCCTGTCTCGCGCCGCTCGGCGGGCGTGGAGAAGCGGTACCGGTAGAGGGTGGCTCGCACGTAGGTCGGGGCGGCACCCGGGAAGGGGTTGGTGCGAAGAAGCCGCAGCGTGGCGCGATCGCCCGCCGCCAGCTTGGCCACCAGGGCGACCAACCAACGGTCGTCGAACCGACCAGGCAGGGCGACGAACCACATGACCCAGTCGAGGCGCAGATGGTACGGCGCCACCTGCGGCGGCCTTCGTCGCACGTCGCCGGGCTTTGCCTTGAACTGGTACTCCAACCATGCCGCCGCCGCGTCGGGAGCGGCTGAGCGCGTCCCTTCGATCACCACCCCGCGGCGCTCCCTCGTCACGCTGCCGAAGGCGCCGTAGGTGTTGACCAGGTGGAGGGGATCGAAGCTCGAGTTCATGAGCTGGCGGCGCGACGCCATGTTGACAACCGGGCGGCGGCTTAGCACGACACCAGAACAGCCACCGCCACGGCCACGATCTGGAACCATGCGGGGCTGGGCATCAAGTGCGGGCGGCTCACGGGCACGAACCGAGTCAGGAACCCGTCGTCGAAGCTGAGCAGGGCCAGGGCGATAGTGAGCACGTTCAGCCATGAGAAGTTGCCGCTCAGCATCAGCCACACGGGCAGCAGGCCGTTGTCGTTGAGAAGGGGCCGGAACTGGGTGACCGCCACCATGAAGGCGATGAGATAGATACCAGCTAAGACCCTGAGGAACAACAGACGGGCCAGCCAGTACCCAGGTGCGGAGAACCACCTCATATCCGAGCCCTACCCAAGCAGCTCCTCGGGGGTTTGTGGAAAGTGTCGACGGGGGATATCTCCAGCATCGGGCGCCAACGCCGTCCCAACCGAGGAGCGACAACATGGGTATCGGGATCAGCGTCTTCCTCATCGCCGTCGGGGCGATCCTCACCTTCGCTGTCCACGTAATCGTGTCCGGCGTCGACATCCGCACGGTGGGGGTGATCTTGATGATCGCAGGGGGGATCGGCCTGCTGTGGAGCCTGCTGTTCCTGGGACGGGCGGTCGGGGGAGGCGCCCGCCCGGGGGTGGGCGACGACTACGTGGAGGAGCCAGCCGTGCGCCGCCGTTTCGTGCGCAGAGACCGCTACTGAGCCGTCCGCCGTCACCGCGGAAAACCAGCATGACGGCGGAGGGGAGGCTCTCTAGTATCGGCGGTCGCTGACCGCTAGCCGAGGGATCCCCGACATGCCACCTGCGCCACAGCCCGCTGCCGCCCCGCCCGCCACCGCCCGCTCCGCCGCCAGCTCGGTCGATCTGGTCAAGGTGTACGGCTCGGGTGACACCCAGGTACGCGCCCTCGACAACGTCAGCGTCGGCTTCCCCCACGGGCGCTTCAGCGCCATCATGGGGCCGTCGGGGTCGGGCAAGTCCACCCTCATGCACTGCCTGGCCGGCCTCGACACGGTCACCAGCGGCCACGCTTACATCGGCGACGTAGACCTCACCACCCTCGACGACAAAGACCTCACCCTCCTGCGTCGCGACCGGGTGGGCTTCGTCTTCCAGTCGTTCAACCTCATCCCAACGCTCACCGCTTACGAGAACATGACCCTGCCCTTGGCCATCGCGGGCCGTAAGCCCGACAAGGAGTGGATCGACAGCGTGGTGGAGGCGGTGGGCATCGCCGACCGGCTGAAGCACCGCCCAGCCGAGCTCTCGGGGGGCCAACAGCAGCGCGTCGCCGGGGCCCGGGCCCTGGCCAGCCGGCCCGAGATCATCTTCGCTGACGAACCCACCGGCAACCTCGACTCGAGGGCCAGTGCCGAGATGCTGAAGTTCCTCCGCCGCTCGGTCGACGAGCTCGACCAGACCATCGTGATGGTCACCCACGACGCCACCGCCGCGGGCTATGCCGACGGCGTCGTGTTCCTGGAGGACGGGCGCGTCGCCGGTGAGATGGAGGCGCCCACGGCCGAGAAGGTGCTCGACCGGCTCAAGGCCATGGGCGACTGAGCGGTGCTCAAGGCCACCCTGCGCAGCCTCGCCGCCCACAAGCTGCGCCTGGCCCTCACCTCCCTCGCTGTCGTGCTGGGCGTGGGGTTCGTGGCCGGGTCGCTGGTGCTCACCGATACCCTCAACGCCACCTTCGTGCGCCTGTTCAAAGAGGTCGACGGTGGCGTCGACGTGCGGGTGCGGTCGCACTCCACGTTCACCGAGCAGGACCAGGGGGGCAACAGCTCCAAGTACCAGCCGGTGCCCGAGACGTTGGTCGACGAGGTCCGGCGGGTTCCCGGAGTCAAGGGTGCCACTGGGGTGATCTCGGGCTTCGCCCAGATGGTGGACCGCAAGGGCAAGACCGTCGGTGGCAACGGGCCCCCCACCATCGGCGCCGCCGCCTCCCAGTCCCCCGAGCTGTCCCGCGCCCGCTACGCGAAGGGACGACCCCCGACCAATTCGACCGAAGTGGCCATCGACGCGGCAACGTCCAAGAAGAGCCACTTCAACGTGGGCGACCGCATCAAGGTCCTGCTTCAGGGCCCAGCCCAGGACTTCACGGTGGTGGGAGTGGTGAAGGTGGGCAGCGCTGACAACCTGGCCGGCGCCACCCTGGCCATCTTCGATGTGGAGACGGCCCACCGCGTCCTGGACCGGCCGGGCACCTTCGACGCCATCGACGTGAAGTCGGGGGCGGGCTCCCAGGCCCAGGTTCGCGACCGCATCGACGCTGCCCTGGGCGGGCGGTACGACGTGGTCACCGGCCAGCAGCTCGCCTCCCAGGAAGCCCAGGACGTCTCCAACAGCTTCGTGAAGTTTATCGGCATCGCCCTGGGCATCTTCGCCGGCGTGGCCCTGCTGGTGGGCACCTTCTTGATCTCCAACACCTTCTCGATCATCGTGGCCAGTCGGACGAGGGAGCTGGCCCTGCTGCGCGCCCTCGGGGCGCGACGCCGCCAGGTGATGACCTCGGTGCTCGGTGAGGCGGCCATCACCGGCCTCGTCTCGTCGGTGGTGGGGGTGGGCTTTGGCTACCTGGTGGCGAAGGGCCTCAAGGCCCTGCTGGCCGCGTTCGGTGGAAGCCTGCCCTCGTCGGCCACCGTGCTGGCGGGCCGGACGATCGTCATTGCCATCGCGCTCGGCGTGGTGGTCACCGTTCTCTCCTCGTTGTTGCCGGCCCTCAGGGCCACGCGGGTCTCCCCGATGGCCGCCCTGCGCGATACCGGCGTGCCCGTGGAAGCACGCCCCCGGCCGGCCCGCCTCGCCACCGGGGCGACGTTCCTGGTGCTCGGCGTGGTGGCACTCGCCGCCGGGCTGAGGGGTAGGGGCATACAGCTCGTGGGCCTGGGCGCCCTCGGGGTGCTGATCGGCGCAGCTGTGCTGGCCGTAGTGATCGCCCGTCCCCTGGCCCGGGTGATCGGTGCCGGCCCGGCCCGGCTGTTCAAGCTTTCCGGGCGCCTGGCCCGGGAGAACGCCATGCGCAACCCGGCCCGCACCGCGTCGACCTCGGCGGCCCTCATGATCGGCCTGGCCCTCGTCAGCTTCGTGGCCGTGCTGTCGGCTTCGATCAAGGCCTCCGTGACCAAGACGTTCGACAAGACGTTCGCGGCCGACTACGTGGTGACCGGCAAGTCGTTCGAGGGTTTCAACGCCGAGCTGGCCGACGAGCTGCGCCGCCTGCCCCAGCTGGGCGACGTGGTCACGATCGCCAGCGGGCAGTGGCGCCTGAACGGTGCCAACAACCAGCTCACCGCCACCCAGACCTCGACGTTCGCCCGCCTGTTCCACCTGGAGATGGTGTCGGGATCGGCTCCCGCCGATGGCGGCAGCGGGCTGTTGGTCACCGAGGACACGGCCAAGTCCCACCACTGGAGGGTGGGCGACCCCGTGCCCATGGAGTTCGCCAAGACGGGCGTCCAGAATGTGCGGGTGGCCGGCACCTACAAGCGCAGCGACTTCGCCGGCAAGTACGTGTTGAGCTATCCCGACTTCGAGCGCAACTACACCAGCCGCCAAGCCCAGGTGGTGGTGGTGAAGTCGGCCAAGGGAGTGTCGGTGGCCGAGTCCCGTGCCGCCATGAAGCCGGTGCTCGATTCGTTTCCCAACGTCGAGCTCAAGGACCAGGCTCAGTACAAGGCGTCGGTCACGTCCAAGGTCGACCAGCTCCAGGCGCTGATAGGCGTGCTGTTGGCCCTGGCCATCGTCATCGCGGTGTTGGGCATCCTCAACACCCTGGCCCTGTCGGTGCTGGAGCGCACCCGGGAGCTCGGCCTGTTGCGGGCGGTCGGCATGTCACGGCGCCAGACCAGGCGGATGATCCGCTGGGAGGCGGTGATCGTGGCCGTGCTGGGAGCCGTGCTGGGCCTGGTGATCGGCGTGTTCTTCGGATGGGCGGTGGTGCGGGCCATCGCCGACACCGGCATCAACACCCTGCGGGTGCCCGGCGGCCAGCTCGTGGCTTACGTGGTGATCGCCGGGCTGCTCGGCGTGGGCGCCGCCGTGTTCCCCGCCCGGCGGGCGGCCCGCCTCAACGTGCTGGCTGCTATCGCCTACGAGTAGGCGCTCCTCACCGGCGAAGGTGAGCACCCGCTGGGGGAACGGGATCTCGATGCCGGCGCCGTCGAGGGCGCCCTTGACGGCAATGGCCACCGCGCTGCGCACCCGCCACAGGCTGGCGGTGTCGGGGGCGTGCCAGAAGCGCACCACCAGGTTGATCGAGTAGTCGCCGAAGTCAGTCACCCACACCTCGGGGGGCGGGTGCTCGTTCACGCCGTCAGCCCCCCTCGTGGCCGCCAGCAGCAGCCGGCGGCACTCCTCGAGGTCGGCGTCGTAGGCCACCCCCACCTCCAGGGCGGTGCGCCGGCGTCCCAGGGTGGTGTGGTTGGTGATGGGCTTGGACAGAACTTCGGCGCACGGCACCAGCACCCGCTGGCCGTCGTAGGTGCGCAGGCGCACGGTGCGGAAGTTGACCTCCTCGACCGTGCCCTCGCAGTCGTTGGTGGAGATCTGGTCGCCCCTCCGGAAGGGCCGGCGGATCTGCAGGATGATGCTGCCCAGGAAGTTGGCGAGGATGCTCTGCGCCGCGAAGGCGACGGCCACCCCGCCGATGCCCAGGGCGCCGAACAGCGGGCCGAGGCGCACGCCCAACACCGACAGCGACCAGAAGATGGCGGCGGCCACCACCGACCAGCCCAGGAACCGGGTGAGCGCCTCGGTGGCCATCCGCTCGCTGTCGCCCCGACGCAGGCTGCGGCGCACGCCCGTGCGCAGCAGGGCGCTGGCGGCTATGCCCACGGTCAGGATCAACGCCGCGCCCACCCAGTCGACGATGGTGAGGCCCGAGCTCAAAACGGGCTGGCGCGCCACAGCGGCGGCGAGCAGCGTCGTCACGATGGGCTACCTACCCAGTCGGCGGCGGTGTCACCAGCGGTCGGCCAGGAGAGCCTTGGCCGCCCTGCGACCGGGGCTGCCCGAGATGCCGCCCGAGGGGTTGGTGCCGGCGCCCGAGACGTAGAGGCCGCCGACCGGCGTGCGGTGACGGCCCAGGGCCTTGGTGGGACGGAAGGGGCCGAGCTGGTCGAGAGCGAGGTCGAGGTGCATGGGATGGCCACCGGGCCAGCGCTCGGTGCTCTCCATCAGGTCCGGCGTCCAGGCGTGGACCCCTTGGATGCCCGCGGAGAAGCCCGGCGCCCGCTCCTCGACGGTGGCCAACACCCGGTCGACGAGCTCTGGGCGCCGTGTGTCCCAGCCGCCCTCGACGGTGGCTGGGGCGGCCGGGCAGGCCAGGTAGACGGTGTGGTGGCCGGGGGGGGCGAGGGAGCTGTCGATGGCCGACGTGGTGAAGGCATAGAGCGGCAGCGGGTCGGGGAGCCGGCCCGCTTCGGCCGCGGCCCAGGCCGCCACCAGGTCGTCGAGGTGGTCGACGTAGCTCTGCAGCCCGTTCCAGTCACCCGGACGGGCCCCCGGGTAGGGCGGCAGCCGGTCGGCGGCCACGTGCACGAGGGCCTGCACCACGTTGCCCCGGCGGGTAGCGGCCAGGTCGGCGCCGACGCGCCCGCCGAGCGGCGGGTCGAGCAGGCCCAGCAGTGCCGTCTTGGGGTCGATTGCGGTGATCACCGCCCGGGTCGGGATGCGCTCGCCTTCCTCGGTGACGACGGCGGTGACCGCACCGTTGGGTGCCTCTATGCGGGCCACCGGCGCCCCGCACCGCAGCTCGCCGCCGAGGGAGCCCAGGCGGGTGACGAGGGCGTCGACCAGGCTCTGGGCCCCCCCTCGGGCGTGCCATTGGCCGAACATGTGGTAGGCGGCCTGCCAGAAGGCGTAGAGCGAGCCGCCCGGCAGCCCCGGCCCCGAGGCGGCGTGGGCCGCAAAGGCGGCAACCGGTCCCCGGGTGAGGTCGCTCGGCAACCACCGGCGCAGCAGCGAGTCATAGGGGCCGAGGAGATCTCTGGCCGTCTCCGCCGGTCGGTGGCGGAACGACCCGACCAGGGCACCTAATCGCTCGGGGATCTCTCGGGCTGACATCTGGCCTCGGAGGGCGGGCAGGATGGTGCGCACCACCGGCACTGCCTTGTCCATGAACGCCCGGTAGGCGGCGGCCTCGACGGGGTCGGCCTCGGCGATGGAGGCGACGGTGGCGTCGATCGACCGGTAGAAGCGCACCCGCCGCCCGTCGGCGTGGACAGCCACCGAGAACGGGTCCATCTCCTGGTAGACCAGGCCGGCCCCGGCCAGGTCGAGCTCGGCCGGTATGTCGGTCATGTTGATCATGTTGTGGGCGACCGAGTGGAGGTCGAAGCGGTACCCGGGGACTGTCTCGGCGGTGCGCGACCCGCCGCCGGGGCCGTCGAGGGCCTCGAGCACGAGTACGTCGACGCCGGCCCGGGCCAGGTAGCACGCGGCCACCAACCCGTTGTGACCACCGCCCACGACCACCACGTCGGGCGTGGTGGTCAGTGCCCTGGGGTCTGGGGTACCAATGGGCCGAGAAGGCCGGAGAGCACTGCGGTGAGCCCGTCTAGGGGCCCGGGCGGGGAGGACGGCGGCTTCAGGAACCAGTCGCTGCCGTCGCCACCGGCGATGACGGGGTTCTGGGGACCGTAAGGCTGCTGGTTGGCGGTGAGCCGGGGGGCGGCTTCGGCTGCGGTCGCCTCCGCCTGCTGGATCGACGCTCCTCCGGACAGCGAGCTGACGATGAGCTGGTTGAACACCGAGCGCCCACCGTTGGCCATCTCGTAGGCCTTCTCGTTCTCCTGGGAGGCGGCCGTGAACAGCCGGTCGGCCCCGCTGATGCCGTTGTCGAACCCGGCTGCCTCGCAGGCCGACATATCGACCCAGAGCTTGCCCTGGACCTGGTTCATGGCGGCGGCCAGCTCGTTGTCGGAGATGTGCTGGTTGTCGACCGACCACATGAACTCGTGGTACTGCTCACCGTCGGTCTGGCCGGGAGGGAGCGCCTTCTGCTTGGTATGGCCCGAGTAGTGGAACACCGAGAAAGAGCTCGGCGTGCTGGCCTGTGCCAGCCACTGGAAGCCGGCGCGGATGTTGGCGGCCGTGGCCTTGCCGTCGATCAGGGTGCGGATCTGGCTGGCGGGCCAGCCGTCCTGGAGCAGGAGGTCGCGGGGGGCGGAGGGGTCGCCGGGGGCACACAGGGTGGGGACGGTTGGGGGGTGGTAGTTGCTGACCCCGAC
>JBPCJQ010000054.1:0-70658 GCA_051005135.1 Acidimicrobiales bacterium | reverse complement strand
GTCGACCCGTGGTTGCCGTCGTTGGCCACCGGCTACCGGTCGGTGATGCGCGAGGTCGAGCACAACTTCGTCCCCCGGGTGGGTCCGACCGAACCGGTGCCGGTGCCCCTCGATCGGTTCCGGGCCGCACTGGTCGACGAAGCGTGCTCAGACGGCGACGAGCGCCTGGTCGAATTCGTCAAGCTCGGGCGCTTCATGGGTGGTGTCGCCGACCTCCGCGACCCTCCCGATCCAGAGGAGGCCTACCGCCGCTACTGCGAGTGGTTGCCGTTCGCCACCGAGAGTGCGGCCTTCGTGTCCGCCCTGGCTGCCGACCTCGGCATCGACATCGGCGACATCGTCGCCGAGCCCGACACCGCCCGCTTCTGATCTCGCCGCCAGGCGGGGTTGCGAGCCGGCTCGACGGCTCGCCAGCCCAGCTGCGATTCGCGTGGAGGGTCGAGCAGCTGGCGCAGCTGTGCATCGAGCACCGCGGCAACTGATCGAGCTCCCAGCCACAAGTGCTGCCGTTCGCGGATCTCCCGGCGTGCTCCGAAAGCAACCAGCCGTTGTTAGCGTCGACGCGCATGGGTCTGCTCTCCTGGATCGGAGTCGGGTTGCTGGCGGCGTGGATCGCCGGCATGGTCTCCGGGCGGCCACAGGAGGGTTGCCTCACCAAGATCGCGGTGGGGGTGGCCGGTGCCCTTGTGGGAGGAGCGCTGGCTCGGGCTGCCAGCTACCCGGGCATCACCGGTTTCGGGGTACGGTCCATCCTCCTGGCTGCGCTGGGAGCGACGATCCTGCTGGTGGTGCTGGGCGCGGTGGAGGGCCGGCGTAGGTCATGAGCGCTCGGCTAAAGAGTCGGTGACGGCCTGCACCAGGGGCACGAGCCGGGCCTGGGCGGGCACCACGGGGGCCTCGATGCCCTCTTCCACGGCTCCCTTGGCGCAGACGGGCCCCACGCAGCCGGCCACCACCGGGCCGTTCAGCGCCCGCCGCAGGTCGTCTTCGCGGCCCGCTTGGGCGGCGATGGCGAACAGGTTGTGGACGGCAGGAGCGGCAGTGAAGGTGACCGCGGCCAGGTGGCCATCGCAGGCGGCGTCGATGAGCTGGCGGGCCGGGCCGGTGTCGGCGGGCATCCGCGCCCGGTAAGCGTCGATCTGGACAACCGATGCGCCGGCGGCCTCCAGGCGAGCCACCGCCTCGGGCATGGGGCCCCCGTGGAGCTGGACCGCGACCTGGTTCCCGGCGAGGTCTTCTTCGAGCACGCGCTCGACCAGCTCTTCGAAGCGCTCGCCTGGCGCCCGCCACCACTGCTCGAGCCCGGCGGCGATGTTGGCTGACGCCGCCTTGGCCCCCCGGTTGGCCACCCGGGCCCGGCTCAGGGCGGCGAGCAGCTCGGCCTTTAGGCCGGCCCGGTCGGCAGCGGCGAACCAGGTGCGCATCCCGAAGCCGGTCGAGGCCAGCACGAAGTCGGGAGGCCGCCGGATGAGCTCGACGGTGGCAGCGTGGAGGGCCTCGTCGTGGCCCTCGACCACGCTGCGCATGGCTGGGCCGAAGACGGCCTCCGCACCCCGGCGCCGGAACAGGTCCGCCTGTTCGGCCGCCCGCCGCTCTGCGGTGATCCCGATGGTCATCCCTTCCAGCGGCGCCGCGTCCATCCCCCATCCTGACACCGGCGGGAAGGGCCGTCACCGCCCTGGTGTTGAAGCCCGCGTAAGCCGCCACTTCCAGGGCGGCGGCCGGAAGGAGCTTGCAATGCCCGCCGTTACCGTCGACGATCCCTCGGTGCTGCCCCGCATCGCCCGGCCGGAGGCCACCAGCGTGGCCCGGCCAGTGCGCACGGTCACCACCGCACCATCGGGCTTCGAGGGTGAGGGCTTCCCCGTGCACCGGGCCTTCGCCGGGGTCGACGCCAGCGTTACCGACCCGTTCGTCCACATGGACCAGATGGGGGAGGTGGAGTACGCCCCCGGCGAGCCCAAGGGCACGCCGTGGCACCCCCACCGCGGCTTCGAGACCGTCACCTACATGATCGACGGCACCTTCCAGCACCAGGACTCCATCGGCGGCGGGGGGTTCATCTCCAACGGCGACACCCAGTGGATGACGGCAGGCGCCGGCATCCTCCACATAGAAGCCCCGCCCGAGGCCCTGGTCGCCAGCGGCGGCCTGTTCCACGGCATACAGCTCTGGGTCAACCTCCCTGCCGTCCAGAAGATGGTGGCCCCCCGCTACCAGGACATCACCCGCGACCGGGTGAACCTGCTCACCTCCGATGATGCTGGTGCGCTGGTGCGGGTGATCGCCGGCGACGTGGCCGGCCACGAGGGACCGGGAATGACCCACACGCCGATGGCCATGACCCACGTCACCGTGAGCCCTGGCGCCCGTCTCAGCCTGCGGTGGCCTCGCTCGTACAACGCCCTCGTCTACGCCCTGTCGGGACGGGGGACGGTGGGCCCGGAAGGCCGACCGTTGCAAGCCGGCCAGCTGGCGGTGCTCGGCGATGGTGACACGGTGACGGTGTCAGCCGACGGCCGCCAGGACAGCCGAACGCCCGGCCTCGACGTGCTCATCCTAGGAGGGCGCCCCATCGGTGAGCCGGTTGCGTGGTACGGCCCCTTCGTCATGAATACCCGGGCCGAGCTGGCCCAGGCCATGGAGGACTACCAGTTGGGTCGGCTGGGCCAGGTGCCCGGCTGACGTCTCGCCAACCTTTGCGCGCTGGCCGCGCCAGGCACGGCCAGCGCGCCAAAGAACGAGATTGAAGCTCAGCCGCCCAGCACCCGTGCCAGCACCCGCTCGATGTCGAGCAGGTGGTGGGTGCCCTCGTGGACGGCATTGCGGGCGGCGGACAGGATGTCGCGCTCACCCCAGTCGAACACGCCCGTGCGAGCCCACTCGTTGGGCTCGACCGTCTCCAGGGTAGAGGCCATGTCGGAGCAGGCCGTCTCCATGGCCGACATGACCCCGATCCCCATCAGGGAGCGATCGTTGAAGCTCTCGCTGTCAACCCGGCCCGGGGGATCGAAGAACGGCAACGACGGGCGCTCCTCCGACTGCATACGGCGGATGGCGGGGGCCGAACGGTCGATCATGTCGGCCGCGTGGGCCGCGTACTCCACCGCCGACCAGACCCTGGGCTCCGGGCGCCGGTGCACGACCTCGTCGAAGGCCGGCTCCTGGCTGATCACCTTGAAGACGGCCCGGTAGCGGTAAGGGAAAGTGCGGACGGCGTTGATGGCGTCGAGGGGCCGCAACGCCTCGGAATCTAGTCCGCACTCGGCGCAGGCCGGGGAGGTCATTGCCGGGCGGCTCGCAGCATGCGCAGGCCCCGGCCCACATCGAGAATGTGGTGACTGCCCTCGTGCACCGCCCGGCGCGCGGTGAAGCGCACCGACCGTTCCTCCCCCCGAATGCGGTGTGACCTGTCCAATGCGTCGGCTGGGACGGCTTCGATGGTGGCAGCCAGCCGTTCGGCGTTGGCGGCAATCCTGTCGACCACCGCGGCGGGGTCCTCCTCGTTGTAGTGCCCCGCCTGGGCGGCGTCGTTCGGGGTGGCCGGGTCTTCGATCACCGGTCGGTCCTCGGCCAAGGACCGCCGGATTCGTTCGTCATACCATGAGAAGACGTCCCGCACATGGGCGGCGTACTCGAGGGCCGACCAAGTGCCGGGAGCCGGCCGGGCTCGCAGTACGGAGTCGTCCTCCCCCGGGAGGAGCCGGGTGAGCGGTGCCCGGTAGCGGCGGCCGAAGCCCCGGATGGCGGCGATGGCCTCGGGCACCGGCATCGACTCGTAGTCGAGCCCGCACTCGGCGCAGGCCGTCACTCCTTGCGCACCTTGTCGACCAGGTGCGCCGGCAGCAGGTCGTAGTGGTCGTGTCGGACCGAGAACCGGCCCCGGCCGCCCGTCATCGAACGCAGGTCGATGGCGTAGCGCATCACCTCTGAAGTCGGTACCAGGGCGGTGATCATCTGCTCGCCGTTGCCCACCGCTTCGCTGCCCTGGACCCGGCCCCGCCGAGAGTTGAGGTCGCCCATGATGTCGCCCTGGTACTGCAAGGGCACGGTGACCTGCAGGGCCGACACCGGCTCCAGAACCACGGGGCCAGCCTTGGCCATGGCTTCGCGGAAGCCGAGCGAGCCGGCCATCTTGAAGCTCATCTCCGACGAGTCGACGGGGTGGAACTTGCCGTCGAACACGGTGACCCGGATGTCGACCACGGGGTAGCCGAACACCCCCGCCTGGGCCATTGTCTCGGCCACGCCCTTCTCCACCGCGGGGATGAACTGGCGGGGAATGGCTCCGCCCACCACCTTGTCGACGAACTCGAACCCGCCGCCCCGGGGCAGCGGTTCGAGGCGGATGGACGCCACCCCGAACTGTCCGTGGCCGCCGCTCTGCTTCTTGTGCTTGCCCTCCGCCTCGGCTGAAGAGGTGATCGTCTCCCGGTAGGCGACCTTGACGTCTTCGGTCTTCACCTCCACGCCGAACTTGCGCATCAGGCGCTCGGTCACCATGGCCAGGTGGGTGTCGCCCATGCCCGACAGGATGGTCTGGTGAGTCTCGTCGTCGCGCCGGACCCCCAAGGCAGGGTCCTCCTCCTGGAGGCGGTGGAGCCCGGTCATCAGCTTGTCCTCGTCGCCCTTGGACTTGGGGACGACGGCCACTGAGAGCACGGGCTCGGGCAGTTGGAGGGGAGGCAGCAGCACCGGGGTGCCCTTGGGGGCCAGGGTGTCACCGGTGTGGGTGTCGGCCAGCTTGGCCACCGCCCCGAGGTCGCCGGCGGGCAGCTCGGCGAGGGTGTCCTGCTCCTTACCCCGCATGGTGAACAGGTTGTGCAGGCGCTCGTCGGCATGGGTGCGGGGGTTGGTCAGATGGGTGTCGGGATGGACGGTGCCCGACAGCACCTTCAGGAACGACACCTTGCCCACGAAGGGGTCGGCAACGGTGCGGTAGACGAAGGCGAGGGGCTGGCCGGCCGGGTCACACCGCACCGGCGTCTCGGAGCCGGCGGCCGACACGACCACGGGCGGGCGGTCGAGGGGGGAGGGCCCGATCTCGCAAAAGAGGCGGGACAGCAGGTCGACACCGATCATCTTCGACGGCGCCCCGCATGCCACCGGGAACACGGTGGCCTCGGCCACGCCCTTGGCCAGGGTCTTGTCCAGTAGCTCGACTTCGAGGGTCTCACCCTCGAGGTAGCGCTCCATCAGGGCGTCGTCGGCCATCACGATGCCTTCGATCAGGTTGTCACGGGCCACCGCGGCGGCGTCGGCCACCTCGGCGGGAACGTCTTGTCGGGCACCCGCCTTCCCCCCGTCGTAGGTGACGGCGGTGCCCGACAGCAGGTCGACAACGCCCCGGAAACCCGCCTCGCTGCCGATGGGCAGCTGCAGGGGGGCGACGCCGGTGCCGAACAGCTCCCGCAGCTGGTCGAGGGTGCGCTCGAAGCTGGCCCGCTCCCGGTCGAGCTTGGAGACGAAGAACATGCGGGGTATGCCCCGCTCCGCCGCCAGGCGCAACGCCACCTCGGTCTGCACCTCGGGCCCTTCCACGCCGCTCACCACCAACACCGCCAGGTCGGCAACCCGTAGGGCGGCGTGGACCTCGGTGACGAAGTCGGCGTAGCCCGGAGTGTCGAGCAGGTTGACCTTGTGGCCGTCCACTTCGAAGGGGGCCAGGGCCAGCGACATGGAGATTCCCCGCTTGACCTCCTCGGGGTCGAAGTCGGTGGTGGTGGTGCCGTCCTCCACCCGGCCGAGGCGGGAGATGACGCCGGCACCGAAGAGGAGAGCTTCGCTGAGGGTGGTCTTGCCGGCGCCACCATGGCCGACGAGGGCGACGTTGCGGATCCTGGCTGGCGGGAAGCTCTTCACGGGCGCCTCGCTCGGTTGGGACGGTCGGTTCAGACGGTCGGTTGCCGGACGCCGCACCGGCGGCCCGGCCCGGCGAAGACTACCGCTCGGTGTCGGCGATCGTCCGTCCGGGAGCCCCTTCTAGTACCCTGGGGACGATGTTCGACAAGCGATGCCGGGCAGACGTCGAGCGGGGTCTCGAGCCGGTCGGCTCCAGCCTCGAACGGGTCGGGGTGAGCGCCAACCAGCTCACGGCCGCCGGGCTGGTGATCTCGGCCGTCGCCGCTGCTGTGGTGGCCCAGGGCTGGCTCATCGCGGGCGCCGTGCTCCTCGCCTTCTCAGCAGTCCCCGACCTGCTCGACGGGGCGGTGGCCAAGGCGTCGGGCACCGCCTCTCCCCGTGGCGCCTTCTTCGACTCGGTAGCCGACCGGGTGAGCGACACCCTGGTGCTGGGGGGGGTGGCGTGGTACCTGGCATCGTCGCACTCGGCGCATGCCGCGGTTCTGGCTCTCGCCGTCGTCGGGGCCTCCAACCTGGTGTCCTACGAGCGGGCCCGGGCCGAATCCTTGGGCTTCACCGCCAGGGGCGGGCTCATGGAGCGGGCCGAGCGCATGATCGCGGTTGGCATCGGCCTGATCTTGCGGGTCGTTCTGGTGCCGGTGCTGTGGCTGATGCTGGGCCTCACCGTGTTCACCGCCGTGCAGCGCTTCGTCATGGTCTGGCGCCAGGGCCCCAGCGGCCCCCTGAGCGGGAAGCAGGGAACACCGAGGCGTGACCCTGGGGAGACTTTGCTGGCCCGGTGGCGGGCTCGGCGCCCGGCCACGGGCTTCCGCCCCGGGGGCGAACGGGCCGTTGGGCTGTGGCGCGCTGGGCGCACCGGGGATGCCCGCTCTCGGGTGGCCCGCGACCGGTCGCGCACCCGGCCCTAGCGGGCCGCAAACTGCGGCGCGCCGCCACGGTGCGGGCCAACCCCTACCTCCTCTACCGCCTGGGCGCCCGAGCGGCCATCGCTCTGCCCGAGCGGGCTGCCCTGCCCCTGGCCCGAGGGCTCGGTGTGGCTGCCTGGGCGATGCTCCCGAGGCGCCGGGCGCTCGTCGCCCGCCATCAGGCGCGCGCCCGGGGACGGCCCCTCATCCCCTCCGCCGCCGACCGCCGCGCCGCCCGGGCCGCCTTCGCCTCCTACGGCCGCTACTGGATGGAGTCGTTGCGTCTGGCCGCCGTTGATCCCGGCCACGTGGACGCCCACTTCTCGATCGAAGGCCGGTCTCACCTGGAAGATGCCCGGGCCACAGGCCGGGGGGCGGTGCTGGCCATCCCCCACCTAGGGGGCTGGGATGTGGGCGGCTCCTGGCTGGCGCGCCAGGGATTTGCCGTCTCGGTGGTCGTGGAGGCGCTGGAGCCCCCCGAGCTGTTCGAGTGGTTCGTCGCCCTCCGGCGCCGGTTCGGGATGTCGGTGATCCCTCTCGGTCCCGCCGCGGGCACGGCCGTGCTGGGGGCGCTTCGCTCGAACTCCATGGTGTGCCTGCTGTCCGACCGCGACATCGGCGGGGCAGGCGTGGATGTGGAGCTCTTTGGGGAACGCACCACCATGCCCGCTGGTCCCGCCACCCTCGCCCTGCGGGCCCGGTCGTCGCTGTTGCCCACGGCCGTCTACTTTGACGGCGACGGGCACCGGGCGGTGGTCTGCCCCCCGCTGCCCCTGGAGAGGCGGGGGAGCCTGCGCAACGACGTGACCCGCATCACCCAGGAGCTGGCCCACGCCCACGAGGAGCTCATCGCTCGAGCCCCCGATCAGTGGCACCTCTTCCAGCCCAACTGGCCTAGCGACCGGCTCCGGTTGCCTCCCTCCACGCCTGATGGATCTCGGGACAGAGCCGGCCACGGTCGGCGACGGTGAAGCCGTTGGCACGCGCCCATGCCCGAACTTCGGCGGTCGCTGGTTGCGGCTCGGGCCCGCTCGTGGTGCGGCCGTCCTCAACGACCCCGATGCGGGCCACGGCAGGGGCTTCGGTCTCGGCCCAGGTGTGGGCCGCAGCGAGATAGCGGTAGGTCCATTCCTCGGCCAGCTTGCGGTTCTCACAGAACACGATCGGGATGGTGGGCCAGCGGACCTGGAGCTCGGCCAGGCCGTCGGCAACCTGCGCGGGCCGGACCCGCTCCAGCGCAAAGATCTGGGAGTAGCGGTCCTCCACCACTACCGCGGCGCGCGGGAGGGCGGCCAGCTCGCCGAGGGCGAACCGCAACCGCCCGCTGTTCAGGCTCGACACCAGGTCGGGCAGAGACTTGCGCTCGACCGACGCGATCAACTGCCCCCCGCCCGTGATGGCATAGTCCCCGCAGGGCAGGCCACGCCGGAGGGTGCGCGCCTGTTGGCCTGTGAAGCGGTAGGGGTATCGCTCGTGGGCGTCGACCACGATCTCGAGCTCGGCGACACCCGCGGCCCGTGCACTGGGGAGCCTCACGTCGGGCCGGGCCTGCTTGCGCGTGCGGGGAGACTGCCAGAACACCATTGGTCGGCCCCGGGCGTTGGTGAACACGATCTGGGAGCGCTGCTCGCGTCCTCTGTCGGCGACCACGTCTATCGCCGCCCCCCGGCGGGCGCACGCCCGCAAGGCGACCCGTTCGACGATGTCAGGCTCCTGGGGCCAGTCCTCCTCGGGCACCGGATGGCAGTACAACGCGTTGGTCCTGGGCCAGCTGCCCTTGGTGCGGAACACCAGGCCGTCGCCTATGGGAAGACGGAGTAGATAGGGCAGCGTGCTGTCCTGATCGGGGTTGCGCGCGACGAGTAGCTCCACCTTCACGAGTCTGCCCTCTCCTCGGCATCTACGCGGGTATCGTGCGAGCCGGGAGGCTTGGCGATGGCGCAGAGGGACCCGCAGGACGCAGGCTCCGAGCCTGCCACCCCGCTCGGGGGGCCGCTCCGGCCCGAGCCCCGGGGCCTGGTGGAGTGGCTGCGCTGGGCGGCGGCGCCGCTCGGGTTCCTTGTCGTGGTCGGCGGCCTGACGCTGTACGGCGTGTTGCGGCCCGGTGGCGGCAGCGGTAGCAGCCTGCCCGTCGGCATAGCGCCGTCGCCCTCGTCCTCCGCCGCCGTTGTCACCACCACGCCGGTGCAGGCTACGACCACGCCCACGACGGTCGCCGGGGGGCTGCAGACCACCGCCGCCCCTCCGACGCCGACCACGTCGACACCGGCCGCCAGGAGCGCCCGGCCGGCGAAGGCGCCTACGCCCACCACCGCGTCGTTCACCCGTTGCGGGCTCGTCCCCGGCCAGACCGTGCACATCTCGGTCAACGGGCGGCCCGCCGCCACGGTCACCGCTGACTCCCGAGGTTGTGCTTCGGTCGGCAGGTAAGCCCTGGCTTGCCACAGGGCGCGCAGACCGGGGGCCGCCGAGGCCCTAGCTTGCCGCCATGGTCGGGCTGCCGAACACGCCTCTCGCTCAACGCCGACGCCGGCGACTTTTCGTTCTCCTGGCCACGGCCGTCGTGGTCGCCGCCTTCTTGTCCACCCGGGGTGGCAAGGCGCCGACGCCGCGCCCGGCCGTCGAGCGGGCCGCGGCACCGCCGGCCACCGCCGCAGGGGCGCCGTGCCTGGCCATGCCCCCCAGCTATTTGGCGGGGATGCCGGCCAACAGCCAGTGCCACAACATCTATGCCGCCACCGCGGCGGGCCAACTGGCCCCCGCGGTCGCCGGCGACCCGGCCCGTATCTACGTGCCCAACACCATGTCCAACTCGGTGAGCGTGATCGATCCCGCCACCGCCCGGGTCGTGGCCACCTTCTCTGTCGGCTCCCAGCCCCAGCACGTGACTCCCTCGTGGGACCTGCGCACGCTGTGGGTCGACAACGACAGGGGCAACTCGCTCACGCCCATCGACCCGGCCACGGGAAAGGTGGGCGCCCCGGTGCCCGTGACCGATCCGTACAACCTGTACTTCACGCCCGACGGAACCCGAGCCGTGGTCATGGCCGAGGCCAACCGCAAGATGGACTTCCGCGACCCCCACACCATGGCTCTGATCAACGATCTGGCGGTGCCTTGCAGCGGGCTGAACCACATGGACTTCTCAGCCGACGGCCGCCAGGCCCTGGCCTCGTGCGAGTTCGACGGCAAGCTCCTGGTGCTCGACATGACGCCGGGCGCCGAGAAGGTGCAGAAGGTAGTCACCGTCGGCGGTAAGCCCCAGGACGTCAAGCTCTCCCCGGACGCCTCCGTGTACTACGTGGCCGACCTCACCAAGAACGGCGTCCACGTGGTCGACGCCACCACCTTTGCCGAGATCGGTTTCCTCAAGACGGGCAAGGGCGCCCACGGACTCTACCCGTCGCGGGACGACTCCGTGCTATACGTGAGCAACCGTGACGAGGGAAGCGTGAGCGTCATCGACTTCGCCACCAGGCGGGTGCTGACCAAGTGGGTGTTCGACGGAGGCCATGGCAGCCCTGACATGGGCGGGGTATCGGCCGACGGGTCGGTGCTGTGGTTGACCGGCCGTGAAAACGGCGAGGTGTACGCCATCAGCACCGCCACCGGGCAACTCACCGGCCCCCCGATCAAGGTCGGCGCCGGCCCCCATGGCGCCTGTGTGTGGCCCCAGCCCGGCCGCTACTCCATGGGCCACACCGGGATCCTGCGGTAGGTAGCCACCGCTCAGCGGGACTGGCGACGGCCCCTGGCGGCAGCTCCCGGGCCGTGGGGGCGGCGGGGTCCGCCGGCCCTGTTGAACCGGCCCGGTCCGGGCCTCGGTGGGCGTGAGCTGGCCGGGCCAGGTCCGGTGGGCGAGGGGGCGGCGCCGCGCTGGTCGACGTGCTGGGGGAAGCCGAGGGCACGCTGGATGGTGCGAACCGCCGAGCGGTGCTCGTCGCCGACTAGGGACACCACCGTGCCGCTCGCTCCCGCCCGGCCAGTTCGACCCGAGCGGTGGACGTAGTCCTTGGAGTCGCCGGGCGGGTCGAAGTGCACCACGCACGGCACGCTGTCCACGTGGATGCCCCGCGCCGCCACGTCGGTGGCCACCAGGGCGGAGACCCGGCCGTTGGTGAAGGCGGCCAGGGCCCGATCACGCTGGCCCTGGCTGCGGCTCCCGTGGATGACGACGGCCTTCACTCCGGCTCGACCCAGCTGGTCGGTGAGGCGGTCGGCGCCGTGGCGGGTGCGGCAGAACACGATGGCACGACGATGACGCTCGACCAGCTCGACGGTCATGGCCACTCGTGTGGAACGGTCGGTGCGCCAGAACAGGTGCTCCACGTCGTCGGCGGTGACCTCGGGTTCCACGTCGTGGCGACGAGGGTTGCGCTGGTACCGGCGCACCAGCACATCGACGTCGCCGTCGAGGGTGGCCGAGTAGAGAAGGGTCTGACGGTCGGGCCGGGCGGCATCGAGCAGGCGGCGCACGGCGGGCAGGAAGCCCATGTCGGCCATGCGGTCGGCCTCGTCAACTACCACCAGGTCGACGGCGTCGAGGCGGGCGTCTCCCCTGGCCACCAGGTCTTCGAGCCGGCCCGGTGTGGCCACCAGGATGTCGACGGCGTTACGAAGGGCGCGTCGCTGGGGCTCGTAGCCGGTACCGCCGTAGACGGCGAGCACCGTTCGCTTCCGCATGGCGGCCAGCGGTGCCAACTCCTTTTGCACCTGGGCGCACAGCTCCCTGGTGGGCACGAGCACCAGGCCTCGAGGCCGGCGGGGCTGGGCCTTACCGGTGCGCAGGGCGAGGGCCAGGCCGAAGGCCAGCGTCTTGCCCGACCCGGTGGGGGCACGACCGCACACGTCGTGGCCGGCGAGGGCATCGGGCACGCTGGCCGCCTGCACCGGGAACGGGCTGGTGACACCGCCCCGGGCCAGGAGGCCGACCAGGTCGGCAGGCACGCCGATATCGGCGAAGGAGGGAGACATGGGGTGGAGCTCCGATCGAAGGGCAGTGGGCCCGGTTCGAGGAGAACTCTCGGGGCCCCGCCGGTGCGACCGGCGAGCGCACGGCTGAAGCCGGCGACGCAATCAGCATAGCCGGGGCCGGCGAAGTCGCCAGCAGCCACGCCCGGCAGCCACCCGCAGCAGAGCTCAGTCGACGGTGAGGCGGCCCATGAGCTCGGCCTTTTGCTCCTCGAAGTCGTCGTAGGACATGTCGCCGTCGTCGAAGCGCCGGTGCAACGCCTCTATGGCCTGGAGCAGCCGGGTGGTGGCCGCCTCGGAGCCGGCGGGCGGTGCGGCGACGGCTGCATCGGGGTTCTCGGCCGCCTCGGTCGCTTCGGCAGTACGTGTCTGGCGGGCGTCTCGCTTGGCCGCCGCCTTCTCCTTCTTCGCCCGCTCGCGGTCGCGCTTGCCGAAGCTGGCCCGTCGCCCGCTCAGCGGGCGCTCCCGCTCGGGCTGCCATGGTCGAGCAATCGCGCTTCAATCATCACCGGGATCTCCTGGATCGGCGAGACAGCCGGGATGCCTCTCGCTGTGCCCATCCTACCGGCTCGACGCCGCTTCACGGTCGACAGGCCGGGCCCGCAGGGCCCGCTCCAGGCCGTCTTTGCCCTCCATAACGATGCGCCGCACGGGACCGGGCAGCTCAGGATCGCCCAGGGCGGCGGCGGCGGCGGCCACGGTCTCTTCGTCGATGACCGTCGCCGGGAAGAGGCCCCCAACGAGGTCGATCGCCTCCTCGCGGGGCCGTTCCTCCCATATCTGGCGGAGCTCGCCGAAGTAGGGCTCGACCCAGGCGCGCACCAGATCCTCCTGGCCGAAGGGGGCGAAACCGCCGGCGATCGCCCTCACGTAGGCCACGCTCAACTGGCCGCCGTGCAAATCGTGCCACGCCGACTGCTTGGCCTCGGGGGTCGGCCGGGAGGCACGGCGGGCCGCCGCCCGGCGCTGGCCTATGTCGGTGGGATCGTGCTCCAGCTCGGCCTCGATGAGGGCGCCGTCGTCGTCGGCGCCATGAGAGGCCAGGGTGGCGACAACCTCCCAGCGCAGGTCGGTGTCGACCACCAGACCAGTGACGTCGGTGGCCCCGTCGAGCAGGCCGCAGGCGGTGGTGAGGTCGTCGGGCTCGTCGACGACGTGGAGCCAGTGGCGGGCCCAGACGAGCTGGCGATCGCTGGCCGCCTCCGAGCTTGTCAGCGCCTCCCAGGCGGCGACCGCCAGGCGAGCCCGGGTCGGGCCGCGGTTGGCAGGGTCGCCGAACGAGTCGACGGCGGCTCCGGCCTGGCCCAGGAGCCGGCCCAGCACACTGTCGTCCTCCTCGGTAGGGGCGTGGGTGATCACCAGATCGATAAAGCGGCGAGCGGCCAGCTCGCCGTCGCGCACCATGTCCCACGTGGCGGCCCAGGCCAGGCTGCGGGCCAGGGGATCGACGACTCGGCTCATGTGGGCGGCCAGGGTGGCCAGCGAGCGCTCGTCGAGACGGACCTTGGCGTAGGTGAGGTCGTCGTCGTTGAGCACCAGGAGGTCGGGCTGGGCAGTACCCGCCAGCTCGGTCACCTCGGTACGGGGACCGCTCACGTCGAGCGCCACCTGGCGCTGGCGGACGAGGCCCTCGTCGCGCAACCAGTAGACGCCGATGGCCAGCCGGTGCGAGCGCAGGGTGGGCTGGCTGGCGACGGCCTCCTGCACTACGTGGAGCGAGGTGTAAGCGCCCTCGTCGTCGAGCTCGAAGTCGGCCTTCAGGGTGTTGACGCCGGCCGCCTCCAGCCATTCCTTCGACCACGCGCCCAAGTCCCTACCGCTGGCCTCCTCCAGGGCGGCGAGCAGGTCGCCCAGTGTGGCGTTGGCCCACTCGTGGGCGGGGAAGTAGCCCTGCAGGGCGGTGCGGAAGGTGTCGGCGCCCACCCAGGCCACGAGCTGCTTGAGCACCGATGCGCCCTTGGCGTAGGTGATGCCGTCGAAGTGCAAGCGCAGGGAATCGGTGTCGACGATGTCGGCGGAGATGGGATGGGTCGAGGGCAGCTGGTCCTGGCGGGCGGCAGCCGTCTTCATGTCGGTGACGAAGCGCACCCACGACCGCCGGAAGCGGGTAGCCGATGCCGAGGCGTGGTGGGCCATGTAGGTGGCGAAGCTCTCGTTGAGCCACAGGTCGTCCCACCAGCGCATGGTGACCAGGTCGCCGAACCACATGTGGGCCATCTCGTGGAGAAGGGTGTTGGCCCTGGACTCACGGGCCGCCTCGGTGACTCGGGAGCGGAACACCATGGACTCGTTGAACGTGATGCACCCCGGGTTCTCCATTGCCCCGAAGTTGAACTCGGGCACGAACAGCTGGTCGTACTTGGTGAAGGGGTAGGGGTAGTCGAACTCGGCACTGAAGAAGTCGAGGCCCTGGCGGGTGAGGGTGAAGATCTCGTCGGGCTCGAGGTAGGGGGCCAACGACTCCCGGCAGTAGAGGCCCAGCGGTAGGGAGCCGTGGTGGTCGGCCACGGCGTGGTAGGGCCCGGCCACGACGGCCACGAGGTAAGTGGGGATCTCGGGTGTGGGCTCGAAGCGCCACACGTCGCCCTCGTGCGAGGCCACCGCCGAGTTGCTGATCACCGTCCACCCCTCGGGCGCGGTGACCGTGAGGACGAAGGTGGCCTTGAGGTCGGGCTGGTCGAAGCAGGCGAAGACGCGGTGGGCGTCGAAGGGCTCGAACTGGGTGTGCAGGTAGACCTTGGCATCGACGGGATCGACCACCCGGTGCAACCCGACACCGGTGTGCTGGTAGGCACAGTCGGCCACCACCCGTAGCTCGTTGTTGGCCAGCAGGCCGCGCAGCGCCAAGCGCGACCGCGACGGATCCCACACGGTGGTGGGGAACGAGCGGCCGTTGAAGGTGATCTCGCTCACCGCCTCGGCGTCGAGGTCGACGAACGTGGACTGGCCCACCAGGTCGGCGATGAACCGGATGACGGTCTGGCTGGTGAAGACCTCGTCGCCGGTGGTGAGGTCGAGTGACACGTCGTAGGACACCGCGGCCACCGTGGTGGCCCGTTCCTGGGCCTCCGCCCTGGTCAGGTTGTCGTCGGTCATGAGGCCAGTATTGCCTGCCCCCCGGTACGATCCGCCCGTGCGAGTCGGCCTGGTGTGCCCGTACAGCCTGTCGCTGCCGGGCGGGGTGCAGGGCCAGGTACTGGGACTGGCTCGTGCCCTGCGGGTGCTGGGCCACCAGGCCCGGGTGCTCGGCCCCTGCGACGGGCCACCTCCGGAGGTGGGAGTGATCCCGCTGGGCAACACCATGGCGGCACTGGCCAACGGGTCGGTGGCGCCCATCGCCCCCGACTTCCCGTGCGCCCTGCGCACCATCCGCGCCCTGCGCGACGAGAGCTTCGACGTCGTGCACCTGCACGAGCCCCTCGCCCCTGGCCCCACCCTGACCAGTGTCACGGTGTGGCCGGGCCCGCTCGTCGGGACCTTCCACGCCGCGGGTACCAGCGCCGCCTATCGTTGGCTGCGCCCCCTTACCCGCCACCTCGGGCGTCGTCTGCATCTGCGCTGCGCCGTCTCCGACGATGCTCGGGAGCTGGCCGCCCGCAGCCTGGGTGGGCACTACCACCTGATGGGCAACGGCATCGACGCCGAGCCGTTCGCCAAGGCCACGCCTTGGCCCACGGAGGAACCGACGATCGTGTTCGTCGGCCGCCACGAGGCTCGCAAGGGGCTGGGCGTGCTGCTGGCGGCACTGGCCCACCTGCCGCGCCAGGTGCGCATCTGGGTGGTCGGAGACGGGCCCGAGACCCACCGCCTCCAGGCCGAGGTCGCGGGCGACCCCCGGGTGGAATGGCTCGGGCGCCTCATCGAGGAGGAGAAGGCCCAACGGCTGCGCGGCGCCGATGTGCTGTGCGCACCCTCGCTGGGTGGGGAGTCCTTCGGCATGGTGCTGCTCGAGGGAATGGCCGCCCACACCCCGATCGTGGCCAGCGACCTTCCCGGCTACCGCAACGTCGCCCGCCACGGCTGCGAGGCCATCCTGGTGCCTCCCGGCGATCCCGAGGCCCTGGGCCGAGCTCTCACCCGGGTGCTGGCCGAGCCGTCGACGGCCGCCGCCCTGGTGGCCGCCGGCGACGCCCGGGCCGCCACCTTCTCCATGGAACGCCTGGCCGAGCGCTACCTGGATCTCTACCAGATCGCCCGAGCCCGCGCCGGGCGCTGAGCCAACGGCTAGCCCGAGCGGATATCGACCACCAGCCGGGGGGGCGACGACAGAGTCGTCACCCGGAAGGCGGCGGTGGTCGAGGTGCCGACCACCCAGGTCAGCACTCCCTCGAAGTCTCCCGCTCGTGCCAGCTCCTGGACGACTTTGGTACCGGGGGGCCGGAACCGGTCGGGGCCGCTATAGGTGGAGCGGGCCCCGGCCGACGACAGGTCGACGCCACTGGCGGGCGCCATGCGCACCTTCAGCACGGCGGCGCCCGCCACCTCGACCTGGCGGCCAGAGGCGTCTTCGAGCACGGGCCGCCCGACGTAGGAGATCTGGTAGCCGGGGACATGGTCGGTGAAGTCGAACACCACCCGGTCGAACCCAGGCTGGGCGCCGACGCGTACCGCTGACAACAGGGCCGGGGAGCCAGTACCGGCCACCGAGGTGGGAGTGGTGGCGAACGGCGGCCCCTGGGCCCGAGCGGCCCCCTGAGCGGGAGTCGGGGCGACCGTCTGGGCCGGGGCTGCGGTGGCTGTGGTGGTCGAGGAGCCCGAGGTGACGGCCGTGGTGGTGGCCGACGTGGGCACAGGCGAGGTTCGCACCTTGGCCGAACCCGAACCGCAGGCGGCCATGACCAGCACCGCCACAGCAACCACCGTGGTCCGAAGCACTGGCTCAGCATACGAGCCCAGACAGCCGCCTGGACCTATGATGGCGACGTGGTGTTGATCATCGTTCTCGTCGTGGTTGTCGTGCTGCTGGCGCTGTACGCGATCGCCTCCTACAACGGCCTTGTCCGCCTCCGTAACCGCATCGACAACGCCTGGGCCCAGATCGACGTGCAGCTCCGGCGACGCTACGACCTAATACCCAACCTGGTGAACACCGTGAAGGGCTACGCCGCCCACGAGAAGACTACGTTCGAGGCCATCACCGAGGCCCGGGCCAACGCCATCAACGCCACCGGGGTGGCAGGCCAGTCCCAGGCCGAGAACCAGATCACCGGTGCCCTCAAGTCCCTGTTCGCAGTGGCCGAGGCCTACCCCGACCTGAAAGCCAACCAGAACTTCCTGGAGCTGCAGGAGGAGCTGTCGGGCACCGAGGGTCGTATCGCCTACGCCCGCCAGTTCTACAACGACTCGGTGCTGAAGCTGAACACCAAGATCCAGAGCTTCCCGTCGAGCATCCTGGCCAACGCCTTCGGGTTCTCCAAGCGGGAGTACTTCGAGGCCGACGACACGTCTCGGGGGCCTGTCAGCGTCGACTTCGGCGCCTGAGCCGAGCCCAGCACCCTGTACGAGCAGATATCGTCCAACAAGCGGCGTTCGGTGCTGCTCGTCGCCGCCTTCATGGTGCTGGTGCTGGCGGTGGCGTGGGCCGTCGATCGCCTACTCGGCCTGGGCCTGGTCTTCCTGGTCGCGGCCCTGGTGGTGACCGTGGCCGGCTCGGTCGCCGGGTACTGGAAGTCGGACGCCATCGCCCTGGCCATGAGCCACGCCCGCCCCGCTTCGCCCGAGCAGTATACCCGCCTGCACAACCTGGTGGAGGGGCTGTGCATCGCTGCCGGCCTACCCAAACCCCGCATCTACGTGATCGACGATGTCGCGCCCAACGCCTTCGCCACCGGGCGCGACCCCAAGCACGCGGCGGTGGCCGTCACCACCGGCCTGCTCGACAAGATGAGCCGCATCGAGCTGGAAGGGGTGCTGGCCCACGAGCTGAGCCATGTCAAGAACTACGACATCCTGGCGTCCACCCTGGCCGTCACGTTCGTCGGCGTCATCACCCTCATGGCCGACTTCGCCCTGCGCTTCATGTGGTGGGGCGGTCCTCGCCAACGTGACCACGACAGCGACGGCGGCGGGGGAGCGGGCACGCTGATAGCGGTGCTGGGCTTCGCCCTCCTGCTGCTGGCCCCGCTGGTGGCCCGCCTCATGCAGTTCGCGGTAAGCCGCCGCCGCGAGGCTCTCGCCGATTTCAGCGGCGTGCAGATCACCCGTTACCCACCCGGGCTGGTGTCGGCTCTCGAGAAGCTGCGCGACGACAACACCGTGGTGCACTCCAGCTCACGGGCCACCGCCCACCTGTGGATCGAGTCACCGTTGGCTCGTACGCCGGAGCAGGGTCGCCTAGCGTGGCTCAACCGCCTGTTCGACACCCACCCTCCGCTGGAGGAGCGCATCCAGGCCCTGAAGGAGCTTTGACCTTGAGACAACCTCGCCCCCGCAGTGATCAGCGTTTGCTGTGCGCCCCCCTGGTCGCGGTAATAGTGCTGGCCATGGTGGCGGCGGCCTGCTCGAAATCCAACAAGAGCGCGAGCAAGAGGACGAACCCACCGCAGGCCACCAGTAGCACTCTGCCCCCCACCTACCCGCTCACCGGCCTGCCCGCCACCGACACGGCCAAGGCGGCCCGGCCAGCCCTGTCGGTGAAGATCGACAACGTGACCCTGGCCCAGCCCCAGGTCGGCCTCGATGGTGCCGACGTGGTGTTCGAGGAGGTCGTCGAGGGAGGCCTCACCCGGCTCCTGACCATCTTCCAGTCCAACGACGCCAGCCCTCTGGGGCCGGTACGCTCGGTGCGCCCCACCGACCCCAATCTGGTGGCGCCGTTCGGAGGGATCTTCGCCTACTCCGGCGGCTCCGACCGCTTCGACAAGCTGATCCGCTCCACCCCCGGCATCACCGCGGTCAGCCCCAGCGACGATGGGGGCGCCTTCCCCCGTCGGTCGGTGCACGCCGCCCCTCACAACCAGTACACCAGCACGCCGGCGCTCTACAAGCACTCCGCCTCCGGGGCAAAGCCGCCGCCGCCCTTCTCGCCCTTCCTGGCCGGCGGCCAGCCGTTCGCGCCCCCGGGCGCCGCCCCTGCCACCCGTCTGGCGGCCAGCGTGGGAATGGTGCCGGTGGCCTACGACTGGGACCCCGCTGCCGGCAGGTGGAAGCGGTCCATGAACGGCAAGGCCGACACCCTCGAGAACGGCAAGCAGCTCACCGCCACCACCGTGATCCTTCAGTTCGTGGCCTACACACCGGTGGCCGGCGCCACCGATCCCACCGGTGCCCAGGTCTTCGAGGCCCAGGTGATCGGCTCTGGCGACGCGTGGGTGCTGGCCAACGGCATGGTCGTGAAGGGCAAGTGGTCCAAGCCCGCCCAGTCCTCGGTCACCTCCTACACCGATGCCGCGGGGGCGCCCATCTCGTTGCCCCCGGGACAGACCTGGGTCGAGGTGGCCCAGACCGGCGCCGCCACCAGCACTAGCTGAAACCGAAGCCCAGCAGGCCGTCCGGCGGTAGCATGGCGGGGTGACCGAAGCGCGCATCACCGGCACCGAGCGGGTCAAGCGAGGACTGGCCGAGATGCTCAAAGGCGGCGTCATCATGGACGTCGTCACCCCAGAACAGGCGTCGATGGCCGAGGCCGCGGGGGCCGTTGCGGTGATGGCGCTCGAACGGGTGCCGGCCGACATCCGCCGCGATGGTGGCGTGGCCCGCATGAGCGATCCGGCAATGATCGAGGGCATCAAGGCAGCGGTGACCATCCCCGTGATGGCCAAGGCCCGCATCGGCCATTTCGCCGAGGCCCAGGTGCTGGAGGCCCTCGGCGTCGACTACGTCGACGAGAGCGAGGTGCTCAGCCCTGCCGACGAGGCCCACCACATCGACAAGTGGCCGTTCACGGTGCCGTTCGTGTGCGGCGCCACCAACCTGGGCGAGGCTCTCCGGCGCATCTCCGAGGGCGCCGCCATGATCCGCTCCAAGGGCGAGGCCGGCACCGGCGACGTCGTGCAGGCGGTCCGTCACCTCCGCTCCATCTTGGGTGACATCCGCCGCATCACCACCGCCGATTCGGCCGAGGTATACGGCTGGGCCAAGCAGCTCCAGGCCCCGGTGTCGCTGGTGCAGGAGGTTGCCCAGACCGGCCGGCTCCCGGTTCCGCTGTTCTGTGCCGGCGGGCTGGCCACGCCGGCCGACGCTGCCCTGGTGATGCAGCTGGGCGCCGAGGCCGTGTTCGTGGGCTCGGGGATCTTCAAGAGCGACGACCCTGCTATGCGGGCCAAGGCCATCGTGGAGGCCACCGCACACTTCAACGACCCTCACATGGTGGCCAAGGTGAGCCGGGGCCTGGGCCCGGGCATGCGGGGCGAGGAGGCCGGCAAGGTCGAGGTGCACCTGGCCGACCGCGGCTGGTGATCGCCATGACAAGGGTGCCCCCAGGTGCCGAGCGCCGAGGGGGTCAAGGTCGGCATCGTGGCCCTGCAGGGGGCGTCGGCCCTCCACGCTGAGGCGATCGACGCCCTCGGTGCCCACCCGGTGGAGGTCCGTGGGCCAAACGACCTGGCCGGGATCGACGCAGTCATCCTGCCCGGGGGCGAGTCCACAACCATGTCGCGGTTGCTGGTGTCGTCGGGTCTGTACGAGGCGCTGGCCGAGCGACTGGCCGACGGCATCCCCACGCTCGGCACCTGCGCGGGGATGATCCTGCTGGCGTGCCGGGTGATCGACGGCCGCGCTGACCAGCGCTGCTTCGGCGCCATCGACGTCGACGTGCGCCGCAACGCCTTCGGCCGCCAGGTCGACTCCTTCGAGGCGTCGCTGCCCGTTGCCGGACTGGCAGGTGGCGACTTCCCCGCCACCTTCATACGGGCGCCGGTGGTAGAGCGGGTGGGCGAGGGGGTCGAGGTGCTGGCCACGGTGGCCGGTAGGCCCGTGCTCTGCCGCCAGGGGCCGGTGCTGGTTTCCGCCTTCCATCCCGAGCTGTCCGACGACCTGCGGCTGCACCAGGCCTTCCTCGCTGGCGCCGCCCGCGAACGCGTGTAAGGAGAAGCGATGTCCGGCCATTCCAAGTGGGCGACGATCAAGCACAAGAAGGGGGCGGCCGACGCCGCCCGCGGCAAGCTGTTCGCCAAGCTCATCCGCCAGGTGGAGGTGGCGGCGCGCGAGGGCGGCAGCGACCAGGAGTCCAACGCCACCCTGCGCACGATGTATCACAAGGCGCGCGCCGCCTCGGTTCCCACCGACACCATCGACCGGGCCGTCAAGCGGGGCACCGGCGAGCTCGAGGGGGTGCGCTACGAGCCCGTCACCTACGAGGGCTATGCGCCGTGCGGGGTTGCTGTGTTCGTGGAGTGCCTCACCGACAACCGCAACCGCACGGGCGCCGAGGTGCGAGCCATCTTCTCCAAGCACGGCGGCTCCAGCGCCGAGCCCGGCGCGGTGGCATGGCAGTTCACCCGCAAGGGGGTGATCGTGGCAGGCAAGACCGATGATGACGACGCCTTCATGCTCGCCGCCCTCGAGGCCGGTGCCGAGGACATGGACGACCAGGGCGACACCTGGCAGGTCACCACCGCCCCGGGCGACCTGGCCCGGGTGCGCGCTGTACTGGAAGAGGTCGGTGTTCGAGTGGAGTCTGCTGAGCTCAGCCTGGTCCCGACCACCACCGTCAACCTCGAGTCCGAAGCCGACGCCCGCAAGGTCCTCCGCCTCATCGACCTGCTAGAGGAGCACGACGACGTACAGGCCGTATATGCCAACTTCGACATCCCCGAGGAGGTACTGACCGCGGTGGAGGCGTAGCAGGAAGGCCACAGGGGGCGTGGCTTTCTCCGGGCTGTCACCGCTGGGCTCGCTCGCAACCGTGGCGCGATCGTCTCGGCTGCGGTCAGGGATTGGCTGGCACGCCACAGTGAGGAGGCCATTGGCTGTCGGAACCCCTGCCGCGGTCCACCTTGGCCCCACCAAGATCCGCCGCTTCGATCAGGCACTGGCCATAGCCCTCGGGCTCAGCTGAGGTGCCCCCGGCTGCTGACAACCGCCGACCCCCACCATCCGCGCCGCGAGGCATTAGATCGGCTAGAGTTGCGAACAAATGTTCGTGCTCGGCATCGACCCGGGGGTATCGCGATGTGGCTACGGGTGCGTCGCCCGTGCCGGGGGCACGAACCGGGCTGTCGTGGCCGGCGTGCTCACCACGCCGCCGTCCGAGCCACTGCCCCAACGCCTGGGTTCGCTCGACTCGGCGCTGCGAGGGCTGCTGGCCGAGCTTGCACCCGCCGCGGCCGCTCACGGCGACGGGCCACCGGTGGTCGCCGTCGAGAGGCTGTTCTTCCAGGTGAACGCCCGCACCGCCATGTCGGTGGGCCAGGCCAGCGGGCTGGTGCTGGCCGCCGCCGTCCAGGCCGGCTGGCAGGTGGTGCAGTACACGCCCAACGAGGTGAAATCCGCGGTGGCGGGCTATGGCTCGGCTACCAAGGAGCAGGTGACCCGCATGGTGACATCACTGCTCGACCTGGCCGATCCACCCCGGCCCGCCGACGCCGCCGACGCCCTGGCCCTCGCCTTGTGCCACCTGGCCGCCGCCCCCCTGGCCGCCCGGGTGGCCTCTTCATACTCATGATCGGGTCGCTGCGGGGCACCCTCGTGCACCGCTCGCCCCGGGGCGAGGTGATGATCGACGTCGGCGGCGTCGGCTACCGCTGCGTGGTGGCCCCGTCAACCATGGTGTCGCTCGGCCAGCCCGGCGCCACGGTGGTGCTGCACACCCACCTGCACGTGCGAGAGGACGCCCTGAGCCTCTACGGCTTCGCCACCGCCGAGGAGCGCGACTGCTTCGAGGCCCTCATCGGCGCCCACGGCGTGGGTCCCGCGCTGGCCCTCGCCATCTTGTCGGTGCACGGCCCCACCGACCTGCGCACGTCGTTGGCCGAGGGCGACCTCGATGCCCTCACCCTGGTGCCAGGAGTGGGCCGCAAGACCGCTGCCCGCCTTCTCATCGAGCTCAAGTCTCGGCTCGACCTCCCCGATCTCGAGCCCGAGGTGGCGGCGGCCATGGCCGAAGCCAATGGAGGCCCGTCGGCCCGGGCCGACCTGCGCGACGCGCTGGCCGGTCTGGGGTATGCGGCTGACGAGGTGGCGTCGGTGCTGCGCGAGCTGCCGGCCGAGGGGGAGGTCGAGGTGCTGCTGCGCCAGGCACTGCGCCTCCTGGCCGCGGCGCGTTAAGGGAGGGAGCATGGCCATGCGCAACGAGCTGCTGGCGGCGGCGCCCACCGAGGCCGACGCGCCGGTGGAAGCCAGCCTGCGCCCCCGGCGCCTGGCCGAGTTCGTGGGGCAGGCTCGCCTGCGCCAGCACCTGGAGATCCTGCTGGAAGCCGCCCGCCGGCGGGCAGAGCCCGTCGACCATCTCCTCCTGGCCGGCCCTCCCGGCCTGGGCAAGACCACCCTGGCCGCCATCGTCGCCGCCGAAGGAGAGGTGAACATGCGGGTGACGTCGGGCCCGGCCCTGGAGCGGGCCGGCGACCTGGCCTCGGTCCTCACCAACCTCGACGAGGGCGACGTGCTGTTCATCGACGAGATCCACCGCCTGCCCCGGGTGGTGGAGGAGGTCCTCTACCCCGCCATGGAGGACTTCCAGCTCGACATCGTGCTGGGCAAGGGACCCACCGCCCGCTCCATTCGCCTCGACCTGCCCCGCTTCACCCTGGTGGGTGCCACCACCCGCACCGGGCTCATCACCGGCCCGCTGCGCGACCGCTTCGGCTTCGTGGCCCGCCTCGACTACTACGAGGTGCACGAGCTCGAGGCCATCGTCGCCCGTGCCGCCGGCATCCTCGGGGTCGCCCTCGACCCCGAGGGCGGGCGGGAGGTCGCCCGCCGGGCAAGAGGCACGCCCCGCATCGCCAACCGCCTCCTGCGGCGGGTACGCGACTACGCCGAGGTAAGGGGCAACGGCGTGGTCACCCATGCCGCCGCGGCCGAGGGCCTGGCCCTCTTCGAGGTCGACGAGCTCGGCCTCGACAAGGTCGACCGCGCCATCCTCGCCGCGGTGTGCAGGCGCTTCGGCGGCGGCCCGGTGGGTCTGTCCACCCTGGCCATCTGCGTGGGGGAGGCCACCGAGACGGTGGAAGACGTCTACGAGCCGTTCCTCCTCCAGCAGGGCCTGCTCATGCGCACCCCCCGGGGGCGGGTGGCCACGCCGGCGGCATGGTCCCATCTGGGCCTGGCCGTCCCTTCGCCGGGATCGGCCGCCCCGCCCGACCTCGGCCTGTTCGGCCCCTGAGGCCGATCACCGACCGCAGCCGGTAGCCGGCCCCGCGCTAGGCTCGTCCCCGGCCCATCGGGCTTCCCACCATGGCTTCCCTCCTATTCTTCCTCGTGCCCCTGGTGCTGCTCTGGGTGCTGTTGGTGCGTCCCCAGCAACAGCGCATGCGCCAGGCCCAGGCCCTGGCCGCCAGCCTGGAAGTGGGCGACGACGTGGTAACCGCCGGTGGCATCTACGGCAGCATCACCGACACCGACGACACCACCCTGTGGTTGGAGATCGCCCCCGGTGTGGTGGTGCGGGTGTCGAGAGCGGGTGTGTCCAGCCGGGTGAGCTCACCCGACGACGAGATCGACGATGACGAGATCGAAAACGACGAGATGGAAGACGACATCGACGACAACGAGCAGGCCGGCGAGAAAGACGACAGCCCTCACGGGCACGACCAGCCCGTCCCGCAGGCCACGACCGAGCGGGCGCCCCGCGACGACGAGTCCTGATGCGGCGCGCCACCGTAGCGTCCCTAGTCGCCGTCGTCGTGGTCGCCGTAGCGGCCCTGGGGGCCACCGTCGCCAGTGGCAATTCCCCGCAGCTCGGCCTCGACCTCCAGGGGGGGGCGTCGGTCGTCTTGCAGCCCAAGACCAAGGTGGCGTCGAGCGTGCTCGACCAGGCCATCTCCATCATCCGCAGTAGGGTCGACGCCCTGGGCGTGGCCGAGCCCGACATCAGCCGCCAGGGCAACGCCATCATCGTGCAGCTTCCCGGCGTGAAGAACCGCGACCGGGCCCTGCAGGTGGTGGGCCAGACCGCCCAGCTCTACTTCCGGCCCGTGATCCAGGCCATCGGGCCCGAGGGCGCCACCCCGCCCGCCGGCACCGATCCCGTTGCCACCAAGACCACTCCCGCCGACCAGGACGACCCCAAAGCCCAGGTGATCCTGCCCGAGAAGGACAAGAACGGCAACGTGTCCAACCGCTACGTGCTCGGGCCGGCGGCGGTCAAGGGCCAAGCCATCTCATCGGCATCGGCCCAGGTCGACCCCAACAACGGGTCGTGGTCGGTGAACTTCAGCCTCACCGGCAGCGGCGAGAAGGACTGGAACGCCATGGCCACCTCGGTGGGCCAGGGCAAGCAGATCGCCATCGACCTCGACGGGGTAGTGAAGTCGGCGCCCGCCTTACAGACCACCAACTTCCCCGGCAGCGGCCAGATCACCGGCAACTTCAGCGAGCGCGATGCCAAGGACCTCGCCCTCGTGCTGCGCTACGGGTCCCTGCCTGTCCAGCTCCAGCCCCAGACGGTGCAGACGGTGTCGGCCAGCCTGGGCAAGGACTCGTTGCACGCGGGCATCGTCGCCGGCATCGTGGGCCTGGCCCTGGTGGCCCTCTACATGGTCGCCTACTACCGGGCCCTGGGCGTGGTGGTGTGGCTGGGCCTGGGCATCTCCGGCGCCCTCATCTACTCCATCGTCACCCTGCTGGGCCAGACCAGCGGGCTGGCCCTGAGCCTGGCCGGCACCACCGGCATAATCGTGTCGGTGGGTGTCACCGTGGACTCCTATGTGGTGTTCTTCGAGCGCCTCAAGGACGAGATCCGCTCGGGCAAGACCATCCGCTCGTCGGTGGAGAAGGGCTTCTCCCGGGCCTACCGCACCATCCTGGCCGCCGATGCGGCATCGTTCATCGGCGCCGTCGTGCTGTACCTGCTGTCGGTGGGCTCGGTGCGAGGCTTCGCCTTCTTCTTGGGATTGTCGACGCTGCTCGACGTGGTCATCGCCTACTTCTTCACCCGGCCCATGGTGGTGCTGCTGGGCCGCAACCGCTTCTTCACCCAGGCCCGCTGGGTGGGCGTGGCCCGGGGGCTGGCGGCCGAGCCCAGCGGGGCGTCGGCGTGAGCGAGCCCTCCCCGCCGCCCGCCAAGGCCAGCCTGCGTCACCGGCTCTACCACGGTGAGACCGCGTTCGATTTCGTCGGTCGCAAGTGGTGGTGGTTCGCCTTCTCCGGGGTGGTCATCGCGCTCGGCGTCATCTCCCTGCTCACCCAGGGCCTCAACTATGGCATCGACTTCAAAGGGGGCACGTCGTGGGAGGTCAAGGCCCCCGGCGTGTCGGTGGCCAAGGCCCGCGACGCGCTGCGGCCTCTCGGCCTGGGCGAGGCCAAGATCCAAATTGCCGGTAGCGACATCGTGCGAGTGGAGTTCAAGCACCAGTCCATCGCGGATCAGGCCAAGGTCACCGACAAGCTGGCGGAGGTGGCCAAGGCCGACCCGTCCCAGGTGAGCGTCAACGACGTTGGCCCGTCATGGGGCAAGGACGTCACCAAGAAGGCTCGCACCGCCCTCGTCGTGTTCTTCGTGCTCATCACCATCTACATCTCTTTGCGCTTCGAGTGGAAGATGGCCCTGGCCGCCCTCCTGGCCGTCATCCACGACATCTTGGTGACCGTCGGTGTCTACGCGCTGTCGCGCTTCGAGGTCACCCCCGCCACCGTGGTGGCCTTCCTCACCATCCTCGGTTACTCGCTGTACGACACCGTCGTGGTGTTCGACAAGGTGCAGGAGAACACCAAGGCCACGGCCACGACCCAGCGGATGACCTACTCCGACGTGGTGAACCTGTCGATGAACCAGGTGCTGATGCGTTCGATCAACACGTCGCTGGTGGCCATCATGCCGATCCTTTCGGTGTTGGTGATCGGCTCGGGCGTGCTCGGCGCCACCGCCCTCAAGGACTTCGGGCTGGCCCTGCTCGTCGGCCTCATCACGGGCGCCTACTCGTCGATCTTCGTGGCCTCGCCGATCCTGGCCATGATCAAAGAGCGCGAGCCCCGCTACGTCACCATCCGCCAGCGGGTAGCGTCCAAGGGCGGCTATGCACCGCTCACGCCAGCAGCGGCAGCCGCGGCCCAGGGCGGTGGCAGCCGGCCCGGCTCCAGGCGGGGCCGGGCCAATGGTTCGCCCGATGGCGACGCCGACGTCGACGACGCCCTCGTGCCCAGCGCGGACCGCTCCTCAGCTGGCAGGAGCGGGGGAGCCCGTGCGCCTACCACCGCCAACCGTCCCCACCCCGCCAACCGGCCCGGGGCGCCTCGTCCACGCAAGAAGGGCAAGAAGCGGTAGGGATGTAATCTCGACGGGGATGGCAGACGAAGGTTCGCTGGCCTGCGTGGCCCGAACGCAGTGGTTGGCCGACCATGTCCGGGACATCCCCGACTTTCCCCGGCCCGGCATCGTCTTTCGCGACATCACCCCGCTGCTGGCCGACCCGGCCGCGTTCGCCATGGCCATCGACGCCATGGTGGCGGGCGTGGGCGACCGCCGGGTCGACAAGGTGGTGGGCATAGAGGCCAGGGGCTTCATCGTGGCCGCTCCCGTCGCCTATCGCCTGGGGGCGGGCTTCGTCCCCGTTCGCAAGAGGGCCAAGCTGCCCGGTCTGGTGGAGGGCGAGGACTACGCCCTGGAGTACGGCACCGACCGCCTGGAGATCCATGCCGATGCCGTCACGGCCGGCGAGGCGGTGCTGGTCGTCGACGACGTACTGGCAACCGGCGGCACGGCCGAAGCCACTGTTGCCCTGGTGGAGCGCCTGGGTGCCACTGTGATGCGCATGGCCTTCGTGATCGAGCTCGACTTCCTGGGAGGCCGCCGGCGCCTGGAGGGCTACGACACCACGTCGCTCCTCCACTACCGGTAGGGCGACTATGCCGGCCGTCGACCGTGTGCTGCCGTGGCGGCGCAACGGCGCGTCGGCCGCAGGCCTGCGTGGTCCGAACGCAGTGGCCGACGGGCTGGGCGAGGTGATAGACGCCTACCGGCGCCGCCATCCGAAGTCGTCGACGCTGCTCCTGCGCCGTGCCTATGAGGTGGCGGCCGAGGCCCACGAGGGACAGGTACGGGTGTCGGGCGACCCCTACATACGCCATCCCGTGGCGGTGGCCTCGATCCTCGCCCATCTGGGCCTCGACGAGGTGACGCTGGTGGCCGCCCTGCTGCACGACGCGGTGGAGGACACGGTCGTGACGATCGACCAGGTGCTCGCCGAGTTCGGCACCGAGGTGGCGGCCATGGTCGACGGCGTCACCAAGCTCGACCGGCTGCGCTTCGAGTCCAAGGAGGCCCAGCAGGCCGCGAGCATGCGCAAGATGCTCGTCGCCATGGCCAAGGACATCCGGGTCCTGCTTATCAAGCTGGCCGACCGCCTCCACAACATGCGCACTCTGGCCGCCCTGCCCCAGCAGAAGCAGCAGCGGATCGCCCAGGAGACACTCGACGTGTACGCGCCCCTGGCCCACCGCCTGGGGCTGGCCAGCATCAAGTGGCAACTGGAAGACCTGGCCTTCGCCACCATCTACCCCAAGCGCTACGCCGAGATCGAGCAGATGGTTGCGGTGCGAGCGCCTGAGCGGGAGCGCTACCTGGCCGCGGTCGTGGAAGGGGTCACAGCCCGGTTGGCGGAGCTGCGCATCGACGCCGACGTCACCGGTAGGCCCAAGAACAGCTGGAGCATCTACGAGAAGATGGTCGTGAAGGGCCGCGACTTCGACGACATATACGACCTGGTCGGCATCCGGGTGGTGGCATCGAGCGTGAAGGACTGCTACGCCGCCCTGGGCACCATCCACGCGGCGTGGAAGCCGGTGCAGGGGCGCTTCAAGGACTACATCGCCCAGCCCAAGTTCAACCTCTACCAGTCATTGCACACCACGGTGGTGGGTCCGGAGGCCAAGCCCCTGGAAGTGCAGATCCGCACCAGGGAGATGCACCGGCGGGCCGAGGTAGGCATCGCCGCCCACTGGGGCTACAAGGACAAGGACAAGAACGGGAGCGCCCGATCCGAGGTGCCGTGGCTGGCACGCATCGTGGAGTGGCAGGAGGACACCGACGACCCCCAGGAGTTCATGCAGACGCTGAAGATCGACCTGGAACAAGACGAGGTGTTCGTCTTCTCGCCCAAGGGCAAGGTGGTCACTCTGCCGGTGGGCGCCACCCCTATCGACTTCGCCTACAGCATCCACACTGAGGTGGGCCACCGCTGCATCGGTGCCCGGGTCAACGGCCGCCTCATACCTCTCGACTCCAGGCTGGCTTCGGGCGACACGGTCGAGATCTTCACGTCCAAAGTTGAGGGGGCCGGGCCTTCCCGGGATTGGCTCAAGGTGGTCGTCACTCCGCGCGCCCGCAACAAGATCCGCCAGTGGTTCAGCCGTTCCCGGCGCGACGAGGCCATCGCCAACGGCCACGACGACCTGGTGAAGGCCATGCGCCGCGAGGGCCTGCCGGCCCAGAAGCTGGCCACCTCGGCCGTGCTGGTGGAGGTGGCCAAGAGCCTCAACTACGCCGACGTGGAGGCCCTCCACGCCGCCATCGGCGACAACCATGTCTCCGCCCAGTCGGTGGCCCAGAGGCTGGCCAAGGAGCTGCGGGGCGGCGGCGCCGAGGAGCAGCTTCCTGCCACCGTCGGCCGGCCCCTGCGCCCGAGCCACCGCGACGACCCCGGCATCCACGTGGAGGGCCTCGACGACATGCTGGTGCGCAGGGCCCGGTGCTGCAGTCCCATCCCCGGCGACGACATCGTCGGCTACGTCACCACCGGTCGCGGGGTGTCGGTGCACCGCGCCGACTGTGCCAACGCCGTCGCCCTGTCGACGACCATGGGGGAGCGGGCCATCGAGGTGGAGTGGGACCGCCACCAGTCCGGGTCGTTCGTGGCCACCGTGGAGGTGGAGGCGCTCGACCGCTCGCGCCTGTTGCGCGACGTCACCACCGTGCTGGCCGAGCACCACCTCAACATCGTGTCGTCGTTCACCCACACCGGCACCGACCGGGTGGCCCGCCTGCGCTTCGACTTCGAGCTGGCCGACCCCTCCCACCTCGACTCCCTGGTGGCCACCCTCAAGCGCATCGACTCGGTCTACGACGCCTACCGCGTCTTGCCCGGTTCGGGAACCGCCGCAAAGTAACCTCCTCCCGAAGTGCCCGAGCTCCGAGCCCCGGTGGGGACCCACGACGTGCTGGCTCCGGAGTCGGCCCGCTGGGCGGCGCTGGTGGCGAGGTTCGCGCAGGTGGTCGAGCGGGCTGGCTACGGCCTGGTCGTCAGCCCGCTGTTCGAGGACGTCGGCCTGTTCACCCGCCTGGGCGAGGGCACCGACGTGGTACGCAAGGAGATGTACGACTTCGCCGACAAGGGCGGCCGCCACCTGGCCCTGCGTCCCGAGGGCACGGCATCGGTGGTGAGGGCCTGGGTGCAGCACCGGCCGCCGCTACCGTTCAAGGCCTGGTACGCGGCTGCCAACTTCCGCTACGAGCGGGCCCAGGCAGGGCGCTACCGCCAGCACCACCAGGTTGGCGTGGAAGCCCTGGGCCCCGAGGATCCCGACCTCGACGCCGAGGTGATCGCCCTGGCCGCCTCGGTGGTGGCCGGGCTGGGGCTGGGTCAGGTAGAGCTCCTCCTGAACTCGCTCGGTGATGGGACGTGCCGGCCGGCCTATGTGACCGCTCTCAGCGCCTTTCTCGCCGAGCGCGCCGACCGTCTCTGCGATGAGCACCGCGAGCGCGCCTTGGAGGCGCCGTTGCGGGTGCTCGACTGCAAGCGCCCAGCCTGTCGGCAGGTGACTGTCGATGCCCCCCGCTCGGTCGACCACCTCTGTGACGCGTGCGGCCACCACTTCGCCCGGGTGCAGGACGACCTGTCGGCGCTGGGAGTGGCTTTCACCCTGGAGCCCCGCCTGGTGCGGGGCCTCGACTACTACACCCGTACCACTTTCGAGCTGGCTGCCACCGCCCTCACCTCGGCCCAGAACGCGGTGGGTGGGGGTGGCCGCTACGACGGGCTGGCCGAGGCCCTGGGAGGGCCGCCCACGCCGGGCATCGGCTTCGGCTTGGGCGTCGAGCGGTTGCTCCTGGCGTGCGATGCCGAGGGTGTGTTCCCCGCCCCGTCGGCCGTCGTCGACGTGTTCGTCGTCGACACCACCGGCGGCTCCGAGGCACTGCGCCTCACCGCCGAGCTGCGCGCTGCGGGGGTGGCTTGCGATAGGGCCTTCGACGGCCGGTCGATGCGGGCCCAGTTCAAGGCTGCCGACCGCTCCGGAGCGGCTCTGGCCCTGGTAGTGGGGACCCGGGAGCGGTCCGAGGGCACGGTGACCGTGCGCAACCTCGAGACGGGCGACCAGGAGTCGGTCAGCCGCGCCGACATGGTGACCCATTGCGTCGAGCGGCTGCCATGACGCCACCGCCGCTGGGCATGCGCACCCACTGGTGCGGGGAGCTGCGCCCCGTCCACATCGGTGCCGAGGTGACCCTGTGCGGGTGGGTGGATCGCCGGCGAGAGCACGGTGAGCACCTGGCCTTCGTCGACCTGCGTGACCACACCGGGGTCGTGCAGTGCGTGGTCGACGGCGCGTCAGACCTGCGTTCCGAGTACGTCGTGGCCGTGACCGGCACGGTGCGGGCGCGGCCCGTCGGCACCGTCAACGCCGGCTTGGCCACGGGCGAGGTGGAGGTGGGTGACTGCCGGGTCGAGGTGCTGTCGACCGCCGAGCCCCCGCCGTTCCCCATCACCGACCGCATCGACGCCGACGAGGGCGTGCGCCTCCGCCACCGCTACCTCGACCTGCGCCGCCCGGTGATGCAGCGCCGGCTGCGCCTGCGAGCCGCGGTCAACGCCGCCATCCGCGGCGCTTTTGACGAAGCTGGCTTCGTCGAGGTGGAGACGCCCCTGCTGGTTGCATCCACCCCCGAGGGGGCGCGCGACTTCGTCGTGCCCAGCCGCCTGCAGCCCGGCGCGTTCTACGCCCTGCCCCAGAGCCCCCAGTTGTTCAAGCAGCTGCTCATGGTGGGCGGGGTAGACCGCTATTACCAGATCGCGCGCTGCCTGCGCGACGAGGATCCCAGGGCCGACCGGCAGTTCGAGTTCACCCAGCTCGACGCCGAGGCCTCTTTCGTCGGCGCCGACGACGTGATGGCGGTGATCACCGATGTGGTGGTGGCCGCCATCAGCGCGGCGGTATCGTCAGGGCTGGTCGACGCCGAGGTGCCCACCACCATCGGGCGCATGACGTGGCAGGAGGCTCAGGACCGCTACGGCACCGACAAGCCCGATACCCGCTTCGCAATGGAGCTGGTCGACCTCGCCGCCGTCTTCGCCGGCACCGGCTTCCGGGCCTTCCAGTCGCCGGCGGTGAAGGGCATCCGCGTGCCGGGCGGGGCCACGGCCACCCGCTCTCAGCTCGACCGCCTCACCGAGCGAGCGCGCAACATGGGAGCAGGTGGCCTGGTGTGGGCCAGGGTGGGGGAGGGCGCGGCCCTCGACTCACCGGTGGCCAAGTTCCTGTCCGACGAAGAGCAGGCCGGGCTCGCCACTTCTCTCGGCGCCAGCGCCGGTGACCTGCTCCTGGTGATAGCCGGCGAGCGGGCGGTGGCCAACCGGGTGCTCGGCGCCCTGCGCCTCGAGGAGGGGCGTCCGGTGGCCGGTGACGGTGGCCTGCACCTGGGCTGGGTCACCGACTTCCCGCTCTTCGAGGCCCTCGACGCCACCGGCCGGCCCGTCCCCGCCCATCACCCCTTCACCATGCCCCACCCCGACGACATCGAGCTGCTGGGCTCGGATCCTCTGGCGGTGCGCTCCCTGGCCTACGACCTGGTGCTCAACGGCTGGGAACTGGGCTCGGGCAGCGTACGCATCCACAGGTCCGATATCCAGCAGCAGGTCTTCGACCTCCTGGGCATCGATCGCCAAGCCGCCCAGGCCCGCTTCGGGTTCCTGCTCGACGCCTTCCGTCACGGCGCCCCGCCCCACGCCGGCTTCGCCTTCGGCATCGACCGCCTGGTCGCCCTCCTGGCCGGCGAGGACAACATCCGCGAGGTCATCGCCTTCCCCAAGACCCAGTCGGGCAGCGACCCCCTCACCGGGGCGCCCAACGCCCTTGATCCGCGCCAATTGGCCGAGCTGGGGCTGCGCACCGGTGGGTGACGACCTCTTCGGGGCCGCGCTCCAGGAGCGCCTGGCGGCCACCGCGCCGCTGGCGGCCCGCCTGCGGCCGGCCAGCCTCGACGAGGTGGTGGGCCAGGAGCATCTCTTGGCACCGGGCCGGCCCCTGCGCAGCCTCATCGAGGCCGACCGCCTGTCGTCGCTGATCCTGTGGGGACCGCCGGGCACGGGCAAGACCACCATGGCCCGCCTCGTCGCCGGGGCCACGGCCAAGGCGTTCGAGCCGCTCTCGGCCGTCACCGCCGGGGTCAAAGACGTCCGCGAGGTGGTCGAGCGGGCCCGCCGGCGGCTCGCCGAGCACGGCCAGGGGACGATCCTGTTCCTCGACGAGGTCCACCGCTTCAGCCGCTCCCAGCAGGACGTGCTCCTGCCCTGGGTGGAGGAGGGCCTGCTGGTGCTGGTGGGCGCCACCACCGAGAACCCCTACTTCGAGGTCAACGCCCCGCTGCTGTCACCCTCCAGCCTGTTCCGCCTCGAACCTCTCGAACCGGCGGCGGTACGCACCATCCTCGACAGGGGGCTCGCCACCGAGGGGGCGACGGCCGACGGCGACGCCATCGACCATCTGGTGAACCGGGCCGACGGCGACGCCAGGGTTGCCCTCAACGCCCTCGAAGTGGCCGCCGCTTTGGCGCGCGAGCGAGGCGGGCCACCACGAGTCACCCTCCCCGATGCCGAGGCGGCGCTGTCGGCCCGGGCCCTGCGTTACGAGCGCGACGAGCACTACGACGTGGTCTCCGCGTTCATCAAGAGCCTGCGGGGCTCGGACCCCGACGCCGGGCTCTACTGGCTGGCCCGGATGCTGGAAGCGGGGGAGGACGCCCGCTTCATCGCCCGGCGCATGGTCATCCTCGCCTCCGAGGACGTGGGGATGGCCGATCCCCTCGCCCTGGTGGTGGCCGACGCCGCGGCCCGGGCGGTGGAGGTGGTGGGGCTGCCCGAGGCGTCGCTCAACCTGGCCCAGGCGGTGGTGCACCTGGCCACCGCCCCAAAGTCCAACCGCTGCGCCCAGGGCCTGTGGCGGGCCCAGGCCGACGTCCGCGACCGACCCGCCGGAGGGGTACCCGCCCACCTGCGGGATACCTCCTACCGCGGGGCACGGGCTCTGGGCCACGGGGCCGACTACGACTATCCTCACGACGACCCCCGCGGCTGGGTCCCCCAGGAGTACCGTCCACCTGAGGTGGCCGGCCACACCTACTACGAGCCTTCGGGCCACGGCGCCGAACAGGAGATCGCCGAGCGGATGCGGCACGAGACATGACACCTGGGCAGGTGGCGGCAGTCGTGGCCGCGGTGGCCCTGGGCATCGGCGTGGTCGGGCTGCTCCTGGCTCTCGGAGCGATGATGCGAACCATGGCAGAGATGCGGCGCACCGTCGATGACCTGCGCGGCGCCGCCCTACCCCTGCTGGCCGACGTCCACGCCGTAGTCCACCAGGCCTCCACCGATCTCAGCAAGGCCGACGTGATCCTAGAGCGGGCCGATGTTGTCTCCAACCGGGTGGACTCGGCCTCGCGCCTGGCCAACCGGGCCTTCACCGCCCCGGTGATCAAGATGCTGGCCTTCGGGACCGGCAGCGTCAAGGCCTACAAGGCCCTGCGCAGGAAGGCCTGAGCCGTGTTCAGGCGCCTGTTCTGGCTGGCCACCGGCATGGCCGCAGGCGTGGGCTCGTCGTTCTGGGTGGCACGCCGGGTACGCCAGACGGTGTCGCGATACAGCCCTCCGCAGGTGGCATCACGAGGGTCTCGAGCGGTGCGCCGGTTCTGCGACGACGTCGGCGCCGCGGTCGCCGACGGTCGTCGCGCCATGCGCCAGGCCGAGGCCGATCTCCTCGCCGACGAGAGGGCCGGTCGCCGGTAGTTCACTAGGCTGGGACCCAGCCATGACTGCCGACGAGCTTCGCCGCGCCTTCACCGCCTTCTTCACCGAGCGGGGCCACACTCCGATGCCATCGGCCGGTCTCATCCCCCACCACCGGGCCGCTCCCCTGTTCACCAACGCGGGCATGAACCAGTTCCTCCCATATATCCTCGGTGAGGAGAAGCCCCCCTCCCCGCGGGCCACCACGGTGCAGAAGTGCGTGCGGGTGCGGGGCAAGCACGACGACATCGCGAACATCGGCGCCACCTGGGGCCACCTCACCTTCTTCGAGATGCTGGGCAACTTCAGCTTCGGCGACTACTTCAAAGAAGGCGCCGTTCCCTATGCATGGGAGCTGCTCACCACCGCGCTGGGGATCGATCCCGACCGCCTCTGGGTGACCGTGCACGAGAGCGACGACGAGAGCGCACAGGTCTGGCTCGACCTCGTCGGCCTGCCTCCCGAGCGCGTCCAGCGCATGGGCGACGACAACTTCTGGATGATGGGCGATACGGGGCCGTGCGGGCCGTGCTCGGAGATCTACTTCGACATGGGAGAAGCGTTCGGCCAGGGTGGCGGACCTGCGTTCGGGGCCGCCACCCGCTTCCGCGAGATCTGGAACCTGGTGTTCATGCAGTACGACCGGCAGCCCGACGGCACGCTCGCCGACCTCCCAATGCGCATCATCGACACGGGCGCCGGTCTCGAGCGTTGTCTCACGGTGCTGGCGGGCGTGAAATCGGTGTTCGACACCGACGTGCTGCGCCCGCTGGTCGACGCCGCCGCGGTGGCGACGGGCCGGTCCTATGGCGACGACCCCGCGGTCGACACCTCGCTGCGCATCTTGGCCGACCACGCCCGGTCCATGAGCTTCCTTGTCAGCGACGGCGTGTTCCCCTCCAACGAGGACCGGGGCTATGTGCTGCGCCGGATCATCCGCCGGGCAGTCCGCCATGCCTTCGCCCTGGGCGTCGACCGCCTGGTCACCCCGGCCCTGGTGGCGGCCACCGTCGACGGAATGGGGGCCGCCTACCCCGAGCTGGCCCGCAACGCCGCTTTCGTCACGGGCGTGGTGACGCGTGAGGAGGAGCGGTTCCGCCAGACCCTACGCTCCGGCTCGGCCATCCTCGACGACGAGCTGTCGGCCGCGGCTCGTGCCGGCACCCCTCTCGACGGGGCCGTCGCCTTCCGGTTGCACGACACCTTCGGCTTCCCCCTCGAGCTCACCCTGGAGCTGGCCGCCGAGAGCGGTGTCGACGTCGACGTGGCCGGCTTCGACAGGGAGATGGACGCCCAGCGCCGGCGGGCCCGCGATGCCGCTCCCGGTAGCGGCGGCGGTGGTGGCGGGGGGGACCCGGTCCGGTTGGGGGCGTACCGCAACCTGCTCGAGCAGTTCGGGCCCACCGAGTTCACCGGCTATGCGGAGACTGAGACCCGTTCCCGAGTGCTGGCCATGCTCGAGAGCCCGTCCGCGCCCGGAGGCGAGGCCACTGTGGAGGTGTTCGTCGACCGGACGCCGTTCTACGCCGAATCGGGTGGCCAGGTCGGCGACACCGGCACCATCACCACCCAGACCGGCTCGGTGCGGGTGATCGACACCACGTCGGCGGTTCCCGGCCTGACCTGCCACCATGCTGTGGCTGTCGAGGGCCATTTGGCGCCCGGCCAGGAGGCCACGGCGGCTGTCGACGCCGAGCGGCGCGATGCCATCCGCCGCAACCACACCGGTACCCACCTCCTGCACGGCGCGCTCCGCGAGGTGTTGGGTCTCCATGTGAAGCAGGCCGGCTCCCTGGTGGCCCCGGATCGGCTGCGCTTCGACTTCAGCCACTACGGCCCGCTTTCGGCCGAGGAGCTGGCCCGGGTGGAGGACCTGGCCAACGACCAGGTTCTCGCCAACGTGGCGGTGCGGGCCTACGAGACCACCAGGGAAGAGGCCGAGCGCCTCGGGGCCATCGCCTTCTTCGGTGACAAGTACGGCGAGGTGGTGAGGGTGGTGGAGGCGGGCCCGAAGTCGGTGGAGCTGTGCGGTGGCACCCACGTGCCCGCCCTGGGCACCGTCGGGCCCATCAAGATCGTGTCCGAGGGCTCGATCGGTGCCAACCTCCGCCGCATAGAGGCGGTCACGGGCAACGGGAGCCTGGCGCGCATCCGCCACGAGGAGGCGCTCCTCGGCCGGGCTGCCACCCTGCTGCGGGTCACGCCCCCCGAGGTGCCCGAGCGGGTGGAAAAGGTGCTCGACGAGAACCGGGCGCTGGGCGACCAGCTGGCCGCTATGCGCCGCCACCAGGCAGGGTCGCAGGCCTCCGCCCTGGCCGCCTTGGCTGTCGACGGCGTGGTCGTGCGCCGGCTTCCCGACGGCACTGCGCGCAAGGACCTCGAGGCCCTGGCCGTCGCGGTGCGCGACCAGCCGGGCATACGCGTCGTTGTGCTGGGGGCCGCGGCCGAAGGTGGCGGCGCCGCATTGGTGGCGATGGTGGCTCCCGGCGCCGAGCTCGGCGCGTCCGATCTCCTCGCCGACGCGGCCCGTACGGTAGGCGGAGGCGTGGGGCGCAACCCCGAGCGGGCCGTGGCCGGCGGCCGGGATGCGGCCCGCCTCGACGACGCCCTCGACCAGGCCCGGCAGGCCGCCGTCGGCCGGGCATCTTGAGATGAGGGTCGCGTCTTGAGGGTCGTGGGCATCGACCTCGGCACCAGACGGGTCGGCGTGGCGGTGAGCGACGGCGACGGCCGGGTAGCCACTGTCCACACCATCGTCACTCGTAGCGGCGACGACGCCGCTGACCGGGCCGCTCTGGTCGAAGTGATCGGGGCGCTGGGTGCGGGGCTGGTGGTGGTGGGATTGCCCTTGTCGCTCGACGCCAGCCTGGGTCCCGCGGCCCGATGGGCCACCGCCGAGGCCGACGCCCTGAGATCGCTGCTCGACGTGCCGGTGGAGCTGCACGACGAGCGTTTCAGCACCGTGGCCGCCCTGCGAACGCCCAGATCCAGGGTCAGCAAGCACGGCCGGCGACGGGGCAGGGGTCCCCGTCGCTCGGAGGAGGGCGGGGATGGAGCCCCGCCCGGGAGCGGCGAAGCCGCCAGCAGGCACAGGCGGGTGGACGGGCGGGCGGCGGCAGTCATGCTCCAATCGTGGCTGGACCGCTCCAACGCCCAATCGAAAGAGAGGACCGAATGACCGTCGACACGGCGTACGACCTCGAAGACGACGAGTTCGACGACCATTACGACACCGGCCAGCGCCGGCGCTGGCCCATGGTGCTCCTCGTCGTGCTCCTCGCCATGGTGGTGGCCGGCGGCCTGGGGGCGGCGTGGTTGCGGGCCGAGGTCAACCCCTCGGGACCGCCGGGAAACGAGATCAGGGTGACCATCGCCCCCGGCCAGTCCACGGCCCAGATCGGCACTCTCCTCCAACGGCGGGGCGTCATCCGCAACGCCACCGTGTTCTCCTACTACGCCCGCTTCACGGGGGCCGACTCCATCAAGGCCGGTGACTTCGTGTTCCACCACAACCAGCACCTGGCCGCCGTCGTCGACGTCCTTTCCCGACCGAGCGAGACCCAGACCGACCGGGTCACCGTACCCGAAGGCCTCACCCTCAAAGAGATCGCGGCCAAGGTGGGTGCGCTCCCAGGCCGGTCGGCCGACCGGTTCCTGGCCGCGGCCCAGAGCGGCACCATCCGGTCCCAGTTCGAGCCGGCGGGGTCCAACAACCTGGAGGGCCTCATCCTGCCCGAGACCTACTTCGTCGATCGTAACGAGGACGAGGCCAAGATGCTCACCCGGATGGTGACCGCCTTCGACGAGCTCGCCACCTCGATCGGCCTGCCCGATGCGGCCGCTCGCCTCAACCTGAGCCCCTACCAGGTGGTGATAGTGGCCTCGATGGTCGAGCGCGAGGCCAAGGTTGAAGGGGACCGGGCGCCGATCGCCCGGGTCATCTACAACCGCCTCCAGAAGGGCATGCTCCTGCAGGTCGATGCCACCATCCAGTACGCCCTGGGCACCAACAAGCGCCTGAGCACCCAGGGCCCCAACGCCGACACCAGGATCGCCTCGCCCTACAACACCTACGCCAACAAGGGGCTCCCGCCCGGGCCCATCGCCAGCCCCGGGCGGATGGCGCTGCAGGCTGCCCTCGACCCCCCGCCGTCGTCCTACCTCTACTACGTGCTGTCGGATGCCAACGGCAAGCATGCGTTCGCCACGACCGACGCCGAGTTCGCCCGCCTCGAGGCCGACGCCAAGGCCAAGGGCCTCCTCTGAGCTGGGTGCCGGGGGCCCGGACCCGGCTGGCCGGTGTCATCGGAGACCCCGTGCGCCACTCGCTGTCGCCGGCCATGCACAACGCCGCCTTCCACGCCCTCGGCCTCGACTGGGTGTACCTGGCCTTCGAGGTGCGCACCGGCCATGCCGGCCAGGCGATCGACGCCGTCCGCAGTCTGGGCATCGAGGGCCTGTCGGTGACCATGCCGCACAAGGGCGACGTTGTTGCCGCGGTCGACCGCCTCTCCTCCGTGGCCGAGGCCCTGGGCGCGGTGAACACCGTTGTGCGCCGCCCCCTCGACGTGCTGGAGGGCCACAACACCGACGGGGCGGGATTTCTCGGCGCTCTGGCGGCCGACGAGGGGTTCGACCCCGCCGGCCGCCGTTGCCTGGTGGCGGGGGCGGGCGGGGCGGGCCGAGCGGTGGTGGCCGCCCTGGCCGGAGCAGGGGCGGCCGAGGTGGTGGTGGTCAACCGCACCGCGGGCCGGGCTGCGGCGGTGGCTGCGCTCGCTGGCCCCATCGGCCGGGTGGGCACCGCCGCTGACACGGCCGACGCCGACCTGGTGGTGAACGCCACGCCGGTAGGCATGGCTGATGTCACCGCACCCGCGGCCGAGGTCCGATCGCTCGACGGAACGACAGTGGAGACCCGCGTACCGGTGCTGCCACTGATCGATGCCGATGCCCTAGGGCCTGGGCAACTGGTGGTCGACCTGGTCTACAACCCGGCGGTGACCCCACTGGTGTCTGAGGCCCGCTCCCGGGGCGCCACCGCGGTGAACGGCCTGGGAATGCTCATCCACCAGGCGGCTCTCGCCTTCCGGCTGTGGACGGGCGAGGACCCACCTCTGGCGGCCATGTCCGCCGCCGCCCTGGCCGAGCTGGCCCGGCAGTGATTTCCCAGTGACCACAGCGGTGCTGGCCCTTTTGTGTGCCGCGGTTGGGTTGTACGCGGGTACGTTCGTCAACCTGGTCGTCGACCGGGTACCACAGAAGCGGCCGGTTCGACCCCTGCGCGCCGAGTGCCGCAACTGCCTCGACGCCGCTGGCTCCCACCATCTCCCCGTGGCGCCCTGGCTCGTCAGGCGCCGTTGCCCGGCATGTGGTGAGGCCGTCTCCGTACGCTATGCCGCCGTCGAGGTGGCCACCGCCGCCCTGTTCGCCGCCCTGGCCGTGCGCCTCGGCGCCGACGCCGCCCTGCCCGCGTTCCTGGTCTTCTTCACCTGCTTGGTGTCGATCAGCGTGATCGATCTCGAGCGCCAGATGATTCCCAACCACATCGTCTATCCCACCATCGCCCTGTCCCTTCCGCTGCTGGGCCTGGCCTCCCTGGTGAAGGGCGAGCTGGCACCTTTGGAGTCGGCGTTGGAGGGCGCAGGCATCGCCTTCGGGCTGCTACTGGTCGTGCATCTGGTGTCGCCTGAAGGCATGGGCTTCGGCGATGTGCGCCTCGCCTTCATCCTCGGCCTCTTCCTCGGCTGGCTGAGCCTCGGCCACGTGGCTATCGGCCTGTTCCTGGGCTTCGCCCTGGGAGCGGTGATCGGCATCGGCCTGATGCTGTTCGGCCGCCGCAACCGCAAGGACAACGTCTCGTTCGGGCCGTTCCTCGCCGGTGGTGCGGCCCTGGCCGTCCTGTTCGGCCAACCTCTCCTGCACTGGTGGCTGAGCCAGTAGGAGCTGAAGAGCCAGCTGAAGCTACCGTCGCCGGGTGAGCCTGCGCGAGTACCTGGCCGCCAACCCGCCGCCCGACGAAGCGTTCACCCAATCCTTGCCGGGGTGGCCGAGCGGACCAATGCCGGCGACGACTTCTTCGTGGCTGTGCGGGAGCTCCTCGACGAGGCGTCGCTGCTGCCACGCGCCGATCTGGTCGAGAGGGCCCTGGCCCGCACGCCGCGGCCCACAGGAGACGATCGCTACGACGCCTATCTTGGTGCGCTTGGCGAGCACCTCGCCGTCCGCCACGGTGTCGAGCGGCCGTCGTGGACCTGCAATGCGGAACGGTTCCTCGACCGCCTCTGGTTCGTGAGCGAGGTCCCCGGCTTCCGGGCGATGGCCATCGCCGAGTCCCCCGCAGCGTTCCGCAGACGGGGGATCATGATCTCGTCGGGCTCGCTCCAGCGTCGCTAGATGGACCGCCAACAGATCATCGCCGCCTTGACCGCCCTCGGGCGGCGACTCCATGCCGAGGGGCTTCAGGGCGAGATGTACGTGGTAGGTGGTGCCGCCATCGCCTTGACCTACGCTCCCCGACGCGTCACCCGGGACATCGACGCCGTGTTCGAGCCCAAGATGGCCATCTACCGCATCGCCGCCGCGGTGGCCGAGGTGCTGGCCGTTGCCGAGGATGTGTTCGGTGACCGACTCGACGCCGCGGCCCGGTTCTTCGTGGAAGAGATCCTTGCAGCCGGAACCGGCCGGTAGATTTGGCTGATGCTGCGCTTCTTGACCGCCGGCGAGTCCCACGGGAGGGCACTGGTGGTCATCGTCGAGGGGCTGCCCGCGGGGCTGGAGATCACCCTCGACGACATCGGGCGTGAGCTGGCCCGGCGGCGCCTGGGTTACGGCCGGGGCCCCCGGATGCGATTCGAGCGCGACGAGCTCACCCTGCTCGGCGGCGTCCGCCACGGGCGCACGCTGGGTTCACCGGTGGCCATAACAATCGCCAACACCGAGTGGCCTAGGTGGGAACAGGAGATGGACCCCGCCCCGGGCCGCACCGACAAGCCCCTCACCCGTCCCCGCCCCGGCCACGCCGACCTGGCCGGCATGCAGAAGTACGGCTTCGACGACGCTCGTGACGTGCTGGAGCGGGCATCGGCTCGCGAGACCGCGGCCCGCGTGGCGGCAGGGGCGGTGGCCAAGGCCCTGCTCGCCCAGCTCGACATGGCAGTGGTGTCCCACGTGGTGGCGCTGGGGCCGGTGGTGTCCAAGTTGGCGGAGCGGCCCGCGCCAGGCGACCTCGACACCGTCGACGCGTCGGAGGTGCGCTGCTTCCACGCCGACGCCACCGACGCCATGGTGGCCGAGATCAAGGCGGCGGCGCGCGACGGCGACTCGCTGGGCGGTGTGGTCGAAGTGCTCGGCTACGGGGTGCCCGTCGGCCTGGGCAGCCACGTGCACTGGGACCGTCGCCTCGACGGCTTGCTGGCCCAGGCCCTGCTGAGCATCCCGGCGGTGAAGGGCGTGGAGATCGGCGACGGCTTCGAGGTTGCGGGGCGGCGGGGCTCCCAAGCCCACGACCCCATCCAGTGGGACGCGGCCGACGGCGTCTACCGGCGGGGCTCCACCCTGGCCGGCGGCATAGAAGGGGGCATGAGCACCGGAGGACTGGTGGTGGCCCGTGCCGCCATGAAGCCCCTGTCCACCCTCAACCGCCCTGTGCTCAAGACCGTCGACGTCGAGACCAAGGAGGAGGTGGTCTCGTTCAAGGAGCGTACCGACGTCACCGCGGTGCCAGCCATGGGCGTGGTGGCGGAGACCGAGATGGCGCTGGTACTCGCCTCCGAAGCGCTGCGCAAGTTCGGTGGCGACTCGGTGGCCGAGACGGTCCGCAACCGCGATGGCTACCTTCGCTCCCTCTAACCCGGCGCGCATCGTCTTGGTGGGGATGATGGGCGCGGGCAAGACCACGGTGGGACAGGCTCTGGCCCGGCGGCGGGGATGGGATCTCTTCGACAGCGACGCCGAGATCCAGGCTCGCACCGGGCACACGGTGGCCCAGATCTGGGCCACCGAGGGCGAACCTGCGTTTCGGCGCCTGGAGGCCGAGGTGCTGGCCGAGGCGCTGGCCGCTCCCAACCCCTGCGTGGTGGCTGCCGCTGGCGGCGTGGTGCTCGACGCCGCCAACCGCAAGCGCCTCGAGGAAGCGGGGCCGGTGGTGTGGCTGCGGGCCCAGCCCCAGACCCTTGCCGGCCGGGTCAAGGCCGGCACCCATCGTCCCCTGCTCGACGGCGACGCCGCCGGGGTGCTGGCCCGGCTCGCCACCGAGCGTGCCCCCCTCTACGGCGAGGTGGCAGATCTCGTCGTCGACATCGACGAGCTAGACGCCGAAGCCGTGGCCGACCGGGTGGATGCTGGCCTCGAAGAGCTTGGGTCACCACCCACCCCGACGATCACCGACGACGGTGGCCTGGCCCGGGTGACCGTCGACCTGGGGAACCGCTCCTATCCGGTGCTCGTCGGCCCTGGCGCCCGCCATCGGCTACTGGAGGTGCTGCCCGTGGGCGCCCGGCGGGCAGCCATCGTCACCTCGCCAACGGTCGGCGTGAGGGTCGACGCCGGCGTCGAGCAGGAGACCTTCATGGTGAGCGACGGCGAGGCAGCCAAGTGCCTGGAGACGGTGGAAGACCTGTGCCGGGGCTTCGCCCGTTTCGGCCTGACGCGGGCCGACGTGGTGGTGGCGGTGGGCGGCGGTATGGTCACTGATACCGCCGGCCTCGCTGCCGCCCTGTTCCACCGCGGCGTAGCCGTTGTGAACGTGGCCACCACCCTGCTGGGCCAGGTCGACGCCGCCATCGGCGGCAAGACCGCCGTCAACCTGCCCGAGGGCAAGAACCTGGTTGGTGCCTTTTGGCAGCCGACGGCCGTGCTGTGCGACACCGAGGTGCTCGACACGCTGCCTCCCGCCGAGTACCGCAGCGGCCTGGGCGAGATGGCCAAGTACCACTTCCTCACCGACGAAGAACTGCAGGATCTGCCGCTGGCACGGAAGGTGGCCAACTGCGTTGCCCTCAAGGCATCGTTCGTCTCCGGCGACGAGCGCGAAGAGCCGACAGCGATGATGGGCCGTAGCCGGGCATTGTTGAATTATGGCCACACCCTCGGCCATGCCCTGGAGACGGCCGGCCACTACGGGTTGCGCCACGGTGAGGCGGTGGCGGTGGGTCTGGTGTTCGCGGCTCGGCTGGCCCGGCGCATGGGCCGCATCGACGACGACCGCGTGGCCGAGCACGTGGCCGTGGTGGAGGGCTACGGCCTGGCCTCCACCCTGCCCGCCGGCGCCGATGTGGGCGAGCTGGTCGACCTCATGGCCCGGGACAAGAAGGCCATCGACGGCTTCACCTTCGTCCTCGACGGCCCGCGCCGGCTCGAGGTGGTAGCCGGCGTCTCGCGGCCCCACATAGAAGCGACCCTGGCCGAGATGGGCGCCCAGCCGTGACCGCCCCGCTCGTGGTCCTGCTGTCAGGCCCGAACCTGGGCGTGTTGGGCGCGCGCCAGCCCCAGATCTACGGCACCGAGACGCTGGCCGACCACGTGGCGCGGGCCCGGCGCACGGCCGCGGCCCACGGGCTGGCGCTCGAGCACACCCAATCCGAGCACGAGGGTGTACTGGTGGAGGCCGTGCACGCGGCGCGTGGCCGGGCGGCGGCCATCGTGGCCAACGCCGGAGCCCTCAGCCACTACGGCTGGTCGCTGCACGACGCCCTCGCCGCCTTCGACGGACCGGTCGTGGAGCTGCACCTCTCCAATCCCGACTCCCGGGAGCCGTGGCGGCGAACGTCGGTGATCGCCCCTGTCGCCACCGGCATCATCAGCGGCTTCGGGGCGCTGGGCTACGAACTAGCCCTCGAAGCAGTGGCAAGGTTGCTGGCATGAGACCCATGAACGTCGCCGATCGAGCCGCCCGCCTGCGGGCCCGCCTCGAACCCGCCGAATGCCAGGCCGTGCTGCTCACCCGCCTGGTGAACATCCGCTACCTCACCGGCTTCACCGGCTCCGCCGCCCTGTTGCTGGTGCTGCCCGACGAGCTGTTGTTCGTCACCGATGGCCGCTACGGCGACCGGGCCGGCGAAGAGTTGAAGCGGGCGGGCGTAGAGGCGGAGATCGTGGTCGGGCGCACCGGGGGTGACCAGAAGGAGGCCGTCACCGCTCGGGCCACCGGCATCGACCGCCTGGGCCTGGAAGCGGGCGACGTCTCCTGGGCCCAGCAACGACGCTTCGCTTCCGACTGGTTTTCCGAGGCCGAGCTGGTGCCCACCGAGGACCTGGTCGAGGCGCTGCGGCGGGTGAAGGACGAGGGTGAGATCGACCGCATGGCCGAAGCAGCCCGGGTAGCCGACGCCGCCCTGGCCGAGTGCCGCTCGATGCTTCTCGACTGTCCCACCGAGGCGGAGGTCGCCATCGCCCTCGACTTCGCCATGCGCCGGGGGGGGGCCGAGGGGCCGTCGTTCGAGACCATCGTGGCGTCCGGGCCCAACGGCGCCAGACCCCACCACCAGCCCACCGACCGCCGCATCTCGCCCGGCGAGCTGGTGGTGATCGACTTCGGGGCCTCGGTGGACGGGTACTGCTCCGACATGACCCGCACCCTGTGCGTGGGCGAGCCTGCGTCCGACACCGCCCGGCGGATGGCCGATGTGGTGGCCGACAGCCAGCGGGCCGGCGTGGCTGCGGTGGCCCCCGGCGCCGAGGCCAAGACGGTCGACGACGTGTGCCGCACGGTCATCGCCGACTCCGGCTGGGGAGACTTCTTCCTGCACAGCACCGGCCACGGGGTGGGCCTGGAGATCCACGAAGCGCCCACCGTCTCGGCCAAGTCCACCGACACCCTCGAACCCGGCCACGTCGTGACTGTCGAGCCCGGTGTCTACATCGCCGACCACGGGGGTGTGCGCATCGAGGACACCCTGGTCGTCACCGCCGACGGGTCCGTCACCCTAACCAACGCTCCCAAGGAGCTGGTCGTGACATGAACGTGTCCACTAACGACCTGAAGAACGGCATGGCCCTCGCCCTTGCCGACGGGCTGTTCACCGTCGTCGAGTTCCAGCACGTCAAGCCGGGCAAGGGCGGGGCGTTCGTGCGCACCAAGGTGAAGAACGTGCGCACCGGCGCCGTGCTCGAGCGCACTTACCGCGCCGACGAGAAGCTCGAGCAGGCCATCATCGACAAGCGGGAGATGCAGTACCTTTACCGCGAGGGTAGCCACCACGTGTTCATGGACACCGAGACCTACGACCAGCTCAACGTGGACATGGCCGCCCTGGGCAACGCCGCCGAGTTCCTCAAGGAAGGCGACAACGCGGTGCTGCTCATGTACGACGGCGACCCGGTGGGCGTCGACCTGCCCGCCTCGGTGGAGCTCACCGTCACCTCCACCGAGCCCGGAGTCCAGGGAGACCGGGTGTCGGGCGCCCGCAAGCCCGCCACCCTGGAGACAGGCCTGACTGTCTCCGTGCCCCTGTTCGTCAACACGGGCGACCGCCTGCGCGTCGACACCCGCAGCGGCGAGTACCTCACGCGCGTCTGATGGCAGTGGCGCCGGTTCCCGCGGCCGTCGGAGCCCGCCGGCGGGCGCGCGAGCGAGCCCTGTGCCTGCTCTACGAGGCGGAGTCCAAACAGGTCGAGCCCGGCGATGTGATGGCCGGGCTGCCGGTGGCACCCGAGCCCTACGCGGTCAAGCTGGTAGATGGCGTGGCCGGGGACGCCACCGACATCGACGGCTGGCTGCGCCGCTACGCCCGTGACTGGGCCTTGGAGCGCATGCCTGCCGTCGACCGCGCCCTGTTGCGCATCGCCGTGTTCGAGCTCCTCCGTCGCCCCGACGTGCCTACCGGGGTGGTTCTCGCCGAAGCCGTGGAGCTGGCGTCGCGCTACTCCACCGAGGACTCGGCCCGTTTCGTGAACGGCGTCCTGGCCGCCATAGCCGCCGAGGCACGTCCGTTGACCTCGGCCTAGCGCAGCGACGCTACCTGGCCCGGTTCGCGGCCCGCGGGCTGGGAGGGGCGGGGCCGGACGGCGATAGGGGGGATGGGCAGCACGACCCGGTCACCGGGCGACAGCGTGAACGCCTGGCCGTGGTGGGAGATCTCCAGGCGGGCACCGTTGTGCACCGAGTACGACGCTGAGGGCCCGGTGATCTCGACACGAAGACACGTGCCCCGCACGGCCAGGAAGAAGGCGATGCGGCTGAGGGCTTCAGGGAGGCGGGGTGCGAACCGCAGGCGGCCGCCGATGTCGCGCATGCCGCCGAAGCCGGCGACGAGGGCGATCCAGCTCCCGGCTAGGGCGGCCAGGTGCAGGCCGTTGCGGGTGTTGTTCTGCACGTCCCGCAGGTCCATCAGGGCGGCTTCCTGGAGGTAGTCGAAGGCCAGCCCCAGATGGCCCACCTCGGCCGCGACCACCGCCTGGGTGCACGCCGACAGCGATGAGTCGCGCACCGTCAGGCGCTCGTAGTAGTCGAAGTCACGGGTCTTCTCCTCCAGGGTGAAGGCGTCACCGCGCACGTGGAGGGCGAGCACCAGGTCGGCCTGCTTGACGACCTGCTTGCGGTAGATGTCGAAGTACGGGTAGTGCAGCAGGAGCGGGTACTTGTCGGGTGGCGTGGCGGCGAAGTCCCACACCTGATGCGACGTGAAGCCCTCGGCCTGGGGGTGCACACCGGCCTCGGCGTCATAGGGGACAACCATGTCGTTGGCGGCGTCCCGCCACGACGCCATCTCCTCCTCATCGACGTCGTGCTCCCGGGCCACGTCGGGGTGCCGGAGAGCGGTTTCTGCCGCGGCCCGTAGGTTCTCCTGGGCCATCAGGTTGGTGTAGACGTTGTTGTCCATGATGGCGCTGTACTCGTCGGGGCCGGTAACCCCGTCGATGCGGAACCGGCCGTGCTGGTCGTGGTGGCCGAGCGAGCGCCACAGGCGGGCGGTCTCCACCAGCAGCTCCAGACCGCTCGTGCGCTCGAACTCGCGGTCGTCGGTGGCCTCGACATAACGGACGGCGGCGACCGCGATGTCGGCGTTGACGTGGAAAGCCGCGGTGCCGGCCGGCCAGTAAGCGGAGGACTCCGCCCCGGCGATGGTGCGCCACGGGAAGGCGGCTCCGGCCAGCCCCAGCTGGCGGGCCCGGTCCTTGGCCAGGCCGAGGGTGTTGCGCCGCCATGACAGGGCATCGGCCACTGCTCCCGGCATGGTGTAGGTGAGCACGGGGAGCACGAACGCCTCGGTGTCCCAGAACGAGTGGCCGTCGTAGCCGGGGCCGGTGAGGCCCTTGGCCGGGATGGCCCGTTGTTCGGCCCGGGCTCCGGCTTGGAGCACGTGGAAGAGGGCGAAGCGCACCGCCTGCTGGATGCTGGGATCGCCGTCGACCTCGACGTCGGCCCGGTCCCAGAAGTCATCGAGGTAATGGCGCTGGTCGGCCAGCAGGCCGTCCCATCCGGTGTGATTGGCGCCCAGCAGGGCTGCCGCCACCTGGTCGCGCAGGGCGGGCACCGACCGCACCACCGACCAGCCGTAGCCCAAGAACTTCACGATGCGCAGGCGCTGGCCGGGTTCGAGGGTGGTGGTGACAGACACCCGGCCGACGTCGGGAAAGCTCTCGGTGTCGGTCACCAGCCCCGGTGGGCCCTCGACCACATGGTCCATCCCCGCCGCCATCCGGATGCCGCTGCGCCGGGTGCTGTGCACGAGGACCGCCCGCCCCGACGTGGACCCATGGTCCTCCGAGACCAGGGGCGCCTGGATGGCGGCGGGGAGGCGGGGGTCGCCGGCGAGCACGGGGAGCTGCTCGTTGGCTACCAGCTCCGATTGAACCACCACGTGGACCGGGCCGTCGACCGGCTCCACCTCGTAGCAGACGGCGGCCACGGCGCGCTGGGTGAGCGACACCAGGCGGACGGAGCCGATGCGCACTGCTCTGCCTGCCGGCGACAGCCATTCCGCATCCCGGCTCACGGTGCCGGCCCGCAGGTCGAGCACTCGCTCGTGGGAGCGCAGGGCGCCGTAGCGCACGTCGAAGGGCTCGTCGTCGACGAGCAGGCGTATCAGCTTGCCGTTGGTGACGTTGATAACCGTCTGTCCCGACTCGGGGTAGCCATAGCCCGCCTCGGCGTAGGGGAGCGGGCGCAGCTCGTGCACACCGTTGAGGTAGGTGCCGGGAAGGCCATGAGGCTCGCCTTCGTCGAGGTTGCCGCGCAGGCCGATGTGGCCGTTCGACAGGGCGAACACCGACTCTGCCTGGCTGAGAAGGTCGAGGTTGAGGTCAGTCTCCCGCACGCACCACGGCTCGACGCTGTAGGTGGGCTGGGTGATCATGACGGCGGCACCGGCACGACGGGAACTCTAGGTGAGCTGTGTGCCCGGTTCGGGGACCTGTTAGGATCGTCGTGTTCGTTAAGGCTGGTCCCGAGAGGCCGGCACGGACCGAGGAACCAGGTTGGCCGAACGAGAACGCTCTGCAGCGCCCCCGCACGGGGGCGTTTTCGTTGCCCGGTCGCAGGTGATGACCGCCGACGATATGCGCCGCGCCCTCACCCGCATCGCCCACGAGGTGGTGGAGCGCAACCACGGCCTCGACGACGTGGCGATCATCGGGCTGCAGACCGGTGGCGTGGCGCTGGCCGCCAGGCTGGCCACCGCCCTGGCTCGGGTGGAAGCCGTCGAGGTGCCGGTGGGCACCCTCGACGTGGCTTTTTACCGCGACGACATCGGTATCCGCCCGGTGATGCCCGAGGCCGTCACCGACATCGCCTTCGACCTCACCGGCCGGGTGGTCGTTCTCGTCGAAGACGTGCTGTTCACGGGGCGAACGGTGCGAGCCGCCCTCGACGCCCTCAACGACTACGGCCGCCCGAGGGCCGTGCAGCTGGCGGTGATGGTCGACCGAGGCCACCGCGAGCTGCCCATCCGCCCCGACTATGTGGGCAAGAACCTGCCCACCGGGCGCCACGAGGTGGTCGATGTGCGCGACGACGGGGTCGACCTCGGCGTGCTGGTCCCTGCCACCAGGGGCCACCAGACGGCATGAACCTGTTGTCGGTGGCCGACCTCGGCGTCGAAGGCATGTCCGAGGTGATGACGGTCACCGACTCGTTCGTGGAGGTCAGTGAACGAGCGGTGCCCAAGGTGCCCGCCCTGCGGGCCCGGACGATCGTGTCGCTGTTCTACGAGGACTCCACCCGTACCCGGCTCTCGTTCGAGGCGGCCGCCAAGCGGCTGTCGGCCGACACCATGAACTTCTCGGTGTCCAAGTCGTCGGTGAGCAAGGGTGAGTCGGTGCGCGACACGGTGCAGACCATCGAGGCCATGGGCGTCGACGCCCTGGTCGTGCGCCACGCCTCGGCCGGGGTGCCCAACCAGATCGCCTCATGGGTGGATGCCTGCGTCGTCAACGCCGGCGACGGCTGGCACGAGCACCCCACCCAGGCCCTGCTCGACTGCTACACCATCCGGAGCCGCATGGGTTCGCTCCACGGTCTCCGCATTGCCATCGTGGGCGACGTGAAGCACTCGCGGGTGGCGCGCTCCGACGTGTTGGCCTTCACCATGCTGGGCGCCGAGGTGACCCTGGTTGCCCCGCCCACCCTGCTGCCACCGAACCTGTCCGGGTGGCCCGTAAGGGTCAGCTCCGATCTCGACGCCGTGCTAGGCAACTGCGGCGTGGTCTACATGCTGCGCATGCAGGCCGAGCGCCAGACCGAGGCGCTGCTGCCGTCGCTGCGGGAGTACACGGCCCGCTTCGGCCTCACCCGGGCCCGGGCCGACCTGCTCGCCGACGATGCCCTCGTCATGCACCCCGGCCCCATGAACCGGGGCGTCGAAATCGCCGCCGACGTGGCTGAGCTGCCGTGCTCGGTCATCACCCGCCAGGTGGCCAACGGAGTTGCCGTGCGAATGGCCGTGCTGTTCCTGCTGCTGGGGGCGAGTCCCCGTGGCTGAAGCCACCTTGGTGGTGCGGGGCGGCCGGCTGGTCGACGCCGCCGGTGAACGGGTGGCCGATGTGACCGTTTCGGGCGGGCATGTCACCGCAGTGGGAACCGACCTGCCGGTTCCGCCCGGTGCCCGCGTGCTCGATGCCCGAGGCTGTGTGGTCGCCCCGGGGCTGGTCGACCTGCACACCCACCTGCGCCAACCAGGGAGGGAGGAGGCGGAGACGGTGGAGACGGGGGCGCGGGCCGCGGCGCTGGGCGGCTACACCGCGGTGGTGGCCATGCCCAACACCGACCCTCCGCTCGACTGCGCGGGGGCGGTGCGCGAGGTGCTGGAGCTCGCGCGGGACGCGGCGTGTGAGGTCCGGGTGGCGGGCGCGATCACCCGGGGCCGGAGGGGGGAGTCCCTCGCACCGATGGCCGAGATGGCCGCCCTGGGGGTGCGCCTTTTCACCGACGACGGCGACGGCGTGCAGGACGGCGCCCTCATGCGCCGGGCGCTCGAGTACTCCTCCGACCTGGGGGTGACCGTGGCCCAGCACTGCGAGGACGCCGCCCTGGCGGCTGGCGGCCACATGCACGAGGGCGAGTGGTCGAGCCGGCTCGGCATCCCCGGCGCACCGGCGGCGGCCGAGGAGGTGATGGTGGGGCGCGACCTCGCGCTGCTGGCCATCACCGGCCGAGCGCGCCTGCATCTCCAACATCTGTCCACCGCAGGGTCGGTGGCCGCCCTGCGGTCGGCGCGGGCCGAGGGCCTGGCCGTCACCGCCGAGGCCGCCCCGCACCACTTCAGCCTCACCGACGCAGCGGTGGCATCCTACGACCCCGTCTTCAAGGTGAACCCACCGCTGCGCCCCCAGGCCCATGTCGACGCAGTAGTGGCCGGCCTGGGCGACGGCACTCTCGATGCCATCGCCACCGACCACGCCCCCCATCCCCCCGAGGAGAAGGAGCGCCCCTTCGACCAGGCACCGCCGGGCATGCTGGGCCTGGAGACGGCGCTGGCGCTGGCCCTCACCGAGCTCGACCTGCCGCTGCAGCGGGTGCTCGCCCTGATGTCGTGGCAGCCCGCCCGTATCGCCGGCCTGGAGTCCACCCACGGTGGGCCGATCGTGGAGAGCAGGCCGGCCAACCTGTGCGTGATCGACCCGGCCGCCACATGGGAGGTCGACCCCGCCCGCCTGGCCAGCCGGTCGCGCAACACCCCCTTCGTGGGCCGTAAGCTCACCGGCCGGGTACGCCACACCGTGCTGCGCGGTGAGCCTGTGGTTGTCGACGGCGAGGCCGTGCGTTGACGGCGCCTCCTCGTTCTGGTCAGGTTCGGCCCCGCCAGGGCGATGCTAAACCTGACCAGAACGGCGAGAGGCCGTCCTCATTGCTGGTGCTGGCCGACGGCAGCGTGTTCGAGGGGGAGGCAGCCGGCTACCTTCCGCCCGGGGGGGTCACCACCGGCGAGGTGGTGTTCAACACCGTGCTGGCCGGCTACCAGGAGGTGCTCACCGACCCCTCCTACGCCGGCCAGGTGATCGCCTTCACGTACCCCCACATCGGCAACTACGGCGTTACCGACCAGGACTCCGAGAGCCGCCGCCCCCAGTGCCGGGGAGTGGTCGTGCGCGACCTGGCTCGGCGCCGCTCGAGCTGGCGGTCGAGCGGCGACCTCGGCACCTGGCTCGAGTCGCAGGGGACGCCGGTGATCACCGGTGTCGACACCCGTCGCCTCACCCGCCACATCCGCGACGCGGGCGCCATGGGCTGCGCCTTCGGCACCGCCGACGAGACCATCTTGAAGGAGGCGGCGGCGGCCGAGCCGGGCACCGACGGGGTCGACCTGGTGGCCGGTGTGACCACGGCCGCGCCCTACACGACGGGAAGCGGGCCGCTGCGGGTGGTGGCCTACGACTTCGGCATCAAGACCAGCATCCTGCGCCTACTGGGCGAGATGGCGACCGTCGAGGTCGTGCCCGCGGCCACGCCCGCCGCCGAGGTGCTGGAACGCCATCCCCAGGGCGTCTTCCTGTCCAATGGGCCCGGTGACCCGGCCGCGGTCGGCTATGCCCGCGATGCCATCGGAGGGCTGCTCGACAACGTGCCCGTGTTCGGCATCTGCCTTGGCCACCAGCTCCTGGCCACCGCCCTGGGCGGGGCCACCCACAAGCTCGGCTTCGGCCACCATGGGGGGAACCACCCGGTGCGGCGGGTGGCCACGGGCGCGGTGGAGATCACCAGCCAGAACCACAACTACGCGGTCACCGAGGCAAGCGTCGAGGGTGCCGACGTCACCCACGTCAACCTCAACGACGGGGTCATCGAGGGGCTGCGCTGCCGCGACGTGCCCGCCTTCAGCGTGCAGTACCACCCCGAGGCCGGCCCCGGCCCCCACGACGCCCGCTACCTCTTCGCTGACTTCGCCGCCCTCATGAGCCGGGGTTCCTGACATCCCGCGGCGCACGGACATCGCGTCCATTCTCATCATCGGTTCGGGGCCCATCGTGATCGGCCAGGCCTGCGAGTTCGACTACTCGGGTACCCAGGCGTGCCGCGTGCTGCGCCAGGAGGGGTACCGGGTCATCCTCGTCAACTCCAACCCGGCCACGATCATGACCGATCCCGACTTCGCCGACCGCACCTATGTCGAACCCCTGGAGCCCGATGTTCTGGCCGCAGTGGTCGAGCGGGAGCGGCCCGACGCGGTGCTTCCCACCCTGGGCGGCCAGACCGGGCTCAACCTGGGCCTGGGTCTGGCCGACACCGGCGTGCTCAACGCCTTCGGGGTGGAGCTCATCGGCGCCTCTCCCGAGGCCATCCGGACGGCCGAGAACCGCGAGCTGTTCAAGGCGGCCATGACCGAGATCGGCCTGGCCGTCCCACCGTCGGGGTTCGCCTACGCCCTCGACGAGGCACTCAAGGTCGGCGACCAGATCGGCTTCCCGGTGATCGTGCGCCCGTCGTTCATCCTCGGCGGCAGGGGCACGGGGATCGCGGCCGACGCCGACGAGCTGGCCGCCATCGCCACGGTGGGCCTGGCGGCCAGCCCCATCTCCGAGATCCTCATCGAGCGCTCCATCGCCGGCTGGAAGGAGTACGAGCTGGAGGTGATGCGGGACCGGGCCGACAACTGCGTCGTGGTCTGCTCCATCGAGAACCTCGACCCCATGGGTGTGCACACCGGTGACTCGATCACCGTGGCTCCGGCCCAGACCCTGTCCGACGTCGAGTACCAGGCCATGCGCGACGCCGCGTTCGCCTGCATCCGCCGCATCGGTGTGGAGACGGGTGGGTCCAACATCCAGTTCGCCGTCGACCCCGCCAGCGGCGAGATGGTCGTCATCGAGATGAACCCCCGGGTCTCCCGGTCGAGTGCCCTGGCCTCCAAGGCCACGGGATTCCCCATCGCCAAGATCGCCGCCCGGCTGGCGGTGGGCTACACCCTCGACGAGATCCCGAACGACATCACGCTGCGCACGCCGGCCTGCTTCGAGCCCACCATCGACTACGTGGTCACCAAGGTGCCCCGCTGGGCGTTCGAGAAGTTCCCCGGCATCTCCGACTCCCTCGGTACCCGTATGCAGTCGGTCGGGGAAGCCATGGCCATCGGCCGCACGTTCCCGGAGTCGCTCCAGAAGGGGCTGCGGTCGCTGGAGCACGGCCGGTGGGGCCTGAACTGCGACCCGGCGGAGGCGGCCACCGACGGCTTCGACGACGACGAGCTGGTGCGCCGGTCGGCGGTGGCCACCCCCGACCGGCCGTTCCAGCTCGAGGCCGCCCTGCGCCGGGGCATAAGCATCGACCGCCTCCACGCAGCCACCCGTGTCGACCCATGGTTCCTCGACCAGATCGCCGCCATCACCGAGGAGCGGGCCCGCCTGACCACCACCGGCCTGGCCGCCATGACCAGGCGCGACTGGAGGCGGGCCAAGCGTCTGGGCTTCTCCGACGCCCAGCTGGGATGGCTCTGGGAAACCGACGAGGCCACCGTGCGGGCCCGCCGGTTGGAGGCGGGCGTGGCCGCGACCTTCAAGACGGTGGACACCTGCGGGGCTGAGTTCGAGGCGCTCACGCCGTACCACTACTCTACCTACGAGGACGACGACGAGGTGAGCCCGGCCACCGCGGACACCGTGGTGATCCTCGGTTCGGGGCCCAACCGCATCGGCCAGGGCATCGAGTTCGACTACTGCTGCGTGCACGCCAGCTTCGCCCTGCGCGACGCCGGCTTCCAGACGGTGATGGTCAACTGCAACCCCGAGACGGTGTCCACCGATTACGACACCAGCGACCGGCTCTATTTCGAGCCCCTAACCACCGAGGACGTGCTCAACGTGCTCGAGGCCGAGGACCGCGCGGGTCGCCTGGTCGGGGTGATCGTGAGCCTCGGCGGCCAGACCCCCCTGAAGCTGGCCCACGTCATCGAGGCCGCCGGCTACCGGGTGCTGGGCACCAGCCCGTCGTCGATCGACGCCGCCGAGGACCGTGAGCACTGGAGCTCGCTGTGTGCCCGCCTGGAGCTGCCCCAGCCGGCCGGGGGCACGGCCGTCGACCTCGACAGTGCTCTGGCCGTCGCCCGCCGCATCGGCTACCCGGTGCTGATGCGACCCAGCTACGTGCTGGGCGGGCGGGCCATGGAGATCGTTTACGACGACAGCGGCCTGGCCCGGGCCATGACCGAGCTCGAGGTGTTCGGCAGCCTGGGCCGCGAGGGAGGGCTGTCCAAGGGCAGGCCGGTGCTCGTCGACCGCTTCCTCGAAGACGCCATCGAGGTCGACGTCGACGCCATCCGTGACGCGTCGGGCGAGGTGCTGGTGGGCGGCGTGATGGAGCACGTGGAGGAGGCGGGCGTGCACTCGGGCGACAGCGCCTGCGTCCTGCCGCCCCCAACCCTGTCCCGCCCGGTGATCGAGGTGATCGAGGCCTACACCCGAGCCATCGCCGACGCACTCGACGTGCGGGGGCCAATCAACGTGCAGTACGCGGTGAAGGCACCGGCCACTGCGTTAGGGCCACGCAGGCCGGGCCAGGTGTTCGTCATAGAGGCAAATCCTCGGGCCAGCCGAACCTTGCCCTTCGTCTCCAAGGCCACGGGTGTACCGCTGGCCAAGGTGGCGGCGCGCGTGATGGTGGGCGCCAGCTTGGCCGAGCTGCGCGCCGAGGGACTGCTGCGCCCGCCCGTCGGCCCCGGCCACGTCTCGGTCAAAGAGGCGGTGCTTCCGTTCAACCGCTTCCCCGACGCCGACACCCTGCTGGGCCCGGAGATGAGGGCTACCGGCGAGGTGATGGGCATCGACGCCACCGTGGGCCTGGCCTTCGCCAAGAGCCAGTTGGGGGCGGGCGACCGCTTACCCCAGGCCGGCACGGTCTTCTTCTCCCTGGCCGACCGCGACAAGGCCGGCGGCGTGGTGGCGGCCCGCCGCTTCGTCGCCCTCGGGTTCTCGGTGATGGCCACGGGCGGCACGGCGCGCCACCTCGTCGAGCACGACGTCCCTGTAGCGGGGGTGGTGGCGAAGGTGGGTGAGAGCAGCGACCGGTTGGATTCCGCCGTCGAGCTGATCGCGGGCGGTCGCATCGATCTGGTGGTGAACACCCCGCGCGGCCGCGGGCCGCGCGCCGATGGTGCTCATATCCGCAGGGCCGCCAACCTCCACAACTTGCCGTGCCTGACCACGGTGGCGGCCGCCCTGGCCGCGGCCGGAGGAATCGCCGACTGGGCCCGCTATGGCCTGTCGGTGCGGTCGCTGCAGGAGTACCACGAGGGAGGCCAGCTACGCCTCGAGGCGTGAAAGGTCCCCAGGTCGGCATGGCCACGACCATCGGGTCGGTCCGCCTGCCCAACCCGGTGCTCACCGCGTCGGGCACTGCCGGCCACGGTCGCGAGCTCGGCTCCTACTTCGACCTCTCCGGCCTGGGCGCGGTGGTGGTGAAGTCGCTGTCGGCCGACCCCTGGGCGGGCAACCCGCCGCCCCGGGTCCACGGCACCGAAGGCGGCATGCTCAACAGCGTCGGGTTGGCGAACCCGGGCGTGGAGGCATGGCTCACCGACGAGCTGCCCGCACTGGTGGCGAGCGGGGCTCGGGTGGTGGCCAGCATCTGGGGGCTCACGGTGGCCGCCTACCAGAGGGCCGCCACCCTGTTGTGCGGAGCCCCCGTGGTCGCCGTAGAAGTCAACCTGTCGTGCCCCAACCTCGAGGAGGGGCGCCACGTGTTCGCCCATTCGGCCAATGCCACCGCCGACGTCGTGGCCGCTACCGCCGGGTGCGGTCGGCCCCGCTGGGCCAAGCTCAGCGGCGACGTCACCGATGTGACCGAGATCGCCGCAGCGGCACTTGGCGCGGGCGCCGAGGCCTTGGTCCTCGTCAACACCGTCCGGGGCCTGGCTATCGACCCCGAGACTCGCCGCCCCTGGCTGGGCGCTGGTTACGGGGGCCTGTCAGGCCCCGCCATCCGACCGTTGGCCGTGCGGTCCGTGCACGAGTGCCGCCGAGCCTTTCCGGGCGCCGGCATAGTGGGCGTGGGTGGCGTGGAGCGCGGCGTGCACGCGGTGGAGATGTTGCTGGCCGGGGCCGACGCGGTAGAGGTAGGCACCGCCACCTTCGCCGATCCTCGGGCGCCGGCGCGCGTCACCCGGGAGCTGGTCGCGTGGTGCGGCGCCCATGACGTGGCCCGCGTGACCGACCTGGTCGGTGGAGCTCGATGGCCCGCGGCCGCCGACCCCGTACCCGATGAAGAGGAGCTCGCCCGTGGAGGTGCGTGACCGTCTGGCCTTGGCCCTCGACGTCGACGACCTGGTCGTCGCCCTGCGCCTGGCCAAGCGCCTGAAGCCGTGGTTCGGTACGGTCAAGGTCGGCCTCGAACTGTTCTGCGCCTCCGGCCCCGATGCGGTGGCGTCGATGCTGGACTCGGGCTTCGCCGTGTTCGTCGACCTCAAGCTGCACGACATCCCCACCACGGTGCGTAGGTCGGCGCGCGTGGTGGGGGCGTTCGGCGCCAGCTACCTCACCCTGCACGCCCACGGGGGAGAGGAGATGCTGCGCGCCGGCGTCGTTGGCCTCACCGAGGGGGCGGAGTCGGCCGGGCTGGCCCCGCCCGTCGCCGTGGCGGTGACCGTGCTCACCAGTGACGCGGAGTCACCAGCCGACCTTCTGGGGGCACGGGTGACAACCGCTGCGGCGGCGGGCTGCGGCGCCATCGTCTGCGCAGCCGGCGACGTCGGCGCGGCCAAGGAGCTGGCGCCCCGCATGCTGGCCGTGGTGCCGGGTATCCGCCTCCCCGGTGCCGACACCCACGACCAGGCCCGCGCTGCCACCCCGCGGCAGGCCCTCGATGCCGGTGCCGACCTCCTGGTGATAGGCCGGGCCGTCACCGCCGCCGCGGATCCCGCCGCCGCCGCCGCTGCCATCACCGAGAGCGTGGTGGGGTGACCACTGACACTTCACAGCGCGGCGAGAGCCACGCCAGCGGCGGCGGCGCCAGCGCAGGTGACGAGCGTTCCCAAGGCGTTCCTGAACGCTTCGTTGACGGCTCCCTCCTCGAGCAGGCGCACCGTCTCGAAGGTGAAGGTGGAGAAGGTGGTGTAGGCGCCACAGAAGCCGGTGCCCAGCACCACCTTGGGGGTCTCGGGGAAGGCGTGGTAGAGGGACAGGCCGGTGATCAGGCCGAGCAGCAGCGACCCGGTGACGTTGACGACCAACGTTCCCCATGGGAACGCGCCCTCTGCACGGTCGGCAACGAAGCCGTCCACCAGGTACCGCACAGGGGCGCCAAGGGCGCCGGCTGCCACGAAGGCGGCCCAACCAAGGAGGCTCACCTCTTGCCCGAGGGCCGCCCCACGTACTTGACGACCTCGACGTCGTCGACGATGACGAGGCCTTCGTCGATTAGCTCGTCGAGCTGGGGCAAGAAGGCGCCGATGGCGTCGTCGCTGTCGACGATGACCACGGCGATGGGCAGGTCGTCGGACAGCGACAGGATGCGGGTGGTGTGGATGTGGTTGGAGGCGCCGTAGCCCTCGATACCACGGAAGACGGACGCCCCGGCCAAGCCCGCCCTGTGTGCCCGCTGCACGATCTCGGTGGCCAGAGGGGTATGGCCGTGGCGATCAGACTCGCCGATGAAGATGGTGAGGCGCTTTTGGTGACCTTGGATGTTCATCACCTGCCTCCTCTGCTTGCCACGGGCATGTTGCGGGCAGCCAAGATACCCGTCCATGCCAGCACGAATCCTCCGAGCAGGCTGAACCCGGCATAGGCCAGGGCCAGGCCCAGATGGCCGTCTTTGATCAGTAGCACGGTCTCCACCGCGAACGTCGAGTACGTCGTGTACGCCCCCAGGAAGCCGGTGGCCACGAAGGGGCGCAGGTACCGCGATGGGGGGAAGCGTTCAAGCAGGAGGCCGAGGACGAGTCCCAGTGCGAGGCTGCCGGTGAGGTTGGTCCAGAACGTGGCCCACGGAAAGCCATGGGGCGCGACGTGGACGATCTGGGCCACGCCGTAGCGCGCCGGGGCACCCAGAGCGCCGCCCAAGGCGATGGCCCCCAGCATTCCCGGCTCGGCCCTCCTGCGGCTGTTCGCGCTGGTGATCAGCTCCTCCCGTTCCACGTCGGCCAGAGGTAGGAGCCATCAGCCCGAAGGCGGTTACGGCGAGCTCCATCGCCGCTCCCAAGGCTAGCGCCGCCAGTCCGCCGTCCCCGGCTCGCCGCCAGCGGCTCGCGCTAGGGTGCCGGGCATGCCCCTGCCCCCGGAGTTGTCACCTCACGCCCGCCGGGCGGCCCTCGACAAGGCCGCCGCCGCTCGTCGCCAGCGGGCCGAGCTCAAAGAGAAACTGAAGATGGGCTCCGTCGACCTCGACGAGCTGCTCGCCGCCGCCGAGCGCGATGAGGTGGTGGCGAAGATGAAGGTGGTGGCCGTGCTCGAGTCGCTCCCGGGCGTGGGCAAGGTGAGGGCCCGCCGCCTCATGGAGGCGCTCGAGATCAGCGACTCGCGCCGAGTGCGGGGCCTCGGTGCCAAGCAGCGCGAGGCGTTGAGGAAGCAGTTCCCCTCGTCGCGCTGAAGCCCCCGCTCGTCTTCGTCGTCATCGGACCCTCGGGGGTCGGCAAAGGCTCGATCGCCGCTGCCCTGGTCGAGCGGGTGCCGCGCCTTTGGCTGAGCCGGTCGTGGACCACGCGCCCTCGCCGTTCGGGTGAGGCAGCCGACGCCTACCATTTCGTCGACGACGCCACCTTCTCGGCCCACGAGCAGGCGGGCGGCTTCTTGGAATCCGCCGGGGTGTTCGGCCACCGCTACGGGACGCCCGTGCCCGACCCGCCGCCCGGCCACGACGTGCTCCTCGAGATCGACGTGCAGGGCGCCGCCCAGGTACGGTCCCGCCACCCCGACGCGATCGTGATCCTGGTGGTGCCACCGTCGCGAGCCGACCAGGAGGCCCGACTGCGGGGGCGAGGTGAGACCGACGCCATCGTCGCCCGGCGCCTGGCCGGGGCCGAGAGCGAAGAGGAGGCGGGGCGTGCACTGGCCGACCATGTGGTGGTCAACGACACCCTGGCCCGGGCCACCGACGAGGTCGCTGCTATCGTGGAACATTCCCGCGGCGGCACGGACCATGCGCTATGAGCCTGGTCTGTTGCCCTCCGCCCGACCCGCCGACACGGAGATGCCCCATGGCCGAGCGCGCCACCATGATCTACCCGCCGATCGAGGTCCTGCTCGAGCGGGTCGACTCCAAGTTCACGCTCGTCACCCTGGCCGCCAAGCGGGGGCGCCAGATCAACTCCTACTTCAGCCAGCTGGGCGAGGGCCTGGGCTCGATCGTGCCTCCCCAGGTCGCGTCGGTGTCGCGCAAGCCGCTGTCCATCGCCCTCGAGGAGATCGCTGCCGACAAGATCAACTACACCCACATCGAGTTGCCCGAAGACTCCGAAGAGCCCGAAGGTAGCGAGGGCTAAACCTAAAGGACGGTGCTCAGAGCCCTGTCACAGGGCAAGGCAGGCGAAACAGCACTGACAGCGGGGGACCGCGTCAGCGAGGGCGATGGGGGAGCAGATCTCAGCGCCGCGCCCAACGGTGTATCAGGGAGCAGGGCCGGGGCTTTCGTCGAGGCTCTCAGGCACGAACACCGTTGACGTGTCGATGTCTGCCGAGTAGTGTCCCCTGTAGTCGGAGCTGTCTCTGGCAGCGGTGGAACGAGGGGTGACGGATGACGACGACTCGATTTCCCTTCAAGGTGCGTTCACTGCGCTTCCTGGTAGCACTTGTCCTCCCAATTGGCACGCTACTCCTCCTTCCAATCAGCGCGACAGCAGCCACTGCTAATTCAGCACCAGCCGACATCGTCACCATCAGCGCGACAAGCGGTTCTGCATCCGCGACGCAGGGTGTCGCTGCAGCGACGATTACGTGCACCGTAAAGGCCAACGATCCTCACCAGTCAACCCACGTGCCTACGAACGTGAACGTGGTCGGCACCACAAAGTGCACGGCACCCATGACAGCGCTCACGATGACCGTGAACCTCTTCAACGACGGACGACTCGTGGGCACCAACACGAAGGCCAACGCGGGCAAGGCCGCCATTTTGGTCAATGCGGCTGTCCACTGCGTCTCGGGTACGTACAACGGCACCGCTACGGCGACGCTCGTGTTTCCTCCAGGCTTCTTGCCGTCGCCTCAAGTGGTCAACGTTACAAGCAGATTCGCGCCCATCACCTGCTAGCTCCTTTTGTTTTGGTCTAGGCGTACGAGTGAAGGCATAGCTATATGGTGGTGGACGTTGATGGTGTAGTTGAACTGCTCGGCACCGGCCCACGGTGGGCGACGCTTGCAATGAGTGGCTGGGAATGGCGGCATCACGAGCGCCTCCAATCGGCGTTTAACCGTGTTCTCCCATCTTGCCCCACCACGGTGACGGCCACCGACAGTTCTGTCCCAGAGCAGGCCGACAGCAAAGCGCCCTGGCGTCTTTGGCTTGTCCGCCCCGGCCACGCTCGGGGCGAGTATGCCTTGGGCACCGAGACCATAACGGTTGTGGTCGACGGTCGACGCTGGTGGAGCTGGTCCCCGTTGCTCGGTGCCAAAGCCGGTGGGCCGGACGTGCCGGTGGGGCTCGGACCCGGACTCACACTACTGGAGGGACGTAGGCTCCTTTCTGCGCTCGGTGAGTTCGAGATGACAGGGAAGCGGCCCGTCGGCAGCCGACGAGGCGTCATCGTGCGTGCCAGGCCGCTCGGCAGTGAGAGCGACGATCTCGATCAGGGGCTCACGCCGGAAATGCCCGCTGTCTCGTGGGGACCTTTGCTGTCGGAGCTCGGAGACGGCGCCGACACATACGAGCTGACGATCGACGAAGAGCTGGGTATTCTCCTTCGAGTCGAGGCGTGTCTGGACGGCCAGCCATTTCGCGTGTGCGAGATGCGCGAACTGGTGGTTGATCAGGCCGTCCCGGCTGAGCTCATGTCGCTCACACCACCTGATGGAGCCAGCTTCGAAGTGATGCGGCCAGAGCATGCCACTGAGTGCCCGACGACGACAATCGCCGGGTGCTAGAGCGCTCAAGGCTCTTACTGAGCAGCAGGTCGCGAGCTGTCGTCGCTCGCCCATGGTGGCACGCACGCCACCATGGGACCCGGTAGAGGCAGCCCGATCATGGTTAGAACCATGATTGAGGGTCGCCGGGTCGTCCTGGGTGTGTGCGGGGGGATCGCCGCCTACAAGGCGGTGGAGCTGTGCCGTCAGCTGGTTGCCTCCGGGGCCCACGTGACACCGGTGCTCACCGACGATGCCACCCGCTTCGTAGGGACGGTGACGTTCTCGGCCCTGGCCTCGGCACCGGCCCAGACGTCGCTGTGGGACGGGTGGGATCCCGTTCCCCACACCCGGCTGGGCCGGGAGGCCGACGTCGTGGTGGTGGCCCCCGCCACCGCCCGCCTCCTGGGGGCCTACACCGCAGGCATCTCCGACGACCTTCTCACCGCCACATTGTTGGCCACCCGGGCGCCGGTGGTGGTGTGCCCGGCCATGCACACCGAGATGTGGGAGCACCCTGCCGTGGTCCACAACGTGGGAGTGCTACGCGAGCGGGGCGTGCGCGTGGTCGAGCCCGGTGTGGGCCACCTTGCTGGCGGCGACGAAGGGGTGGGCCGCCTCGCCGATATGGCCGAGATCATGGCCGCGGTGGACGGGGTCCTGTCACCCCAGGACCTGGCCGGTCGGAAGCTGGTCGTCACCGCCGGCGGTACCCGTGAGCCCATCGACGCGGTGCGCTTCGTCGCCAATCGCTCCTCGGGACGGCAGGGCCACGCTCTGGCCGAAGTGGCTGCCGGGCGGGGGGCCCAGGTCACGCTCGTCACCGCCTCCGCCCTTCCTGACCCGCCGGGCGTGGAGGTGCTGCGGGTGACGACGGCGGCGGAGATGGAGCGCGCCGTGCTTGATCGGGCTGCCGCCGCCGACGCGGTCATCATGGCCGCGGCGGTGGCGGACTTCCGTCCCCGGCGTCCGGTGACGACCAAGCTGTCCAAGGCCGAGGGCGTTCCCCCCGTCGAGCTGGAGCCGACCACCGACATCCTGGCCGTCCTCGGACGCAGCGCCACGCCTCGGCCGCTCCTGGTCGGTTTCGCGGCGGAGACCGCCGACGTGGCCGATCGGGCCCGTGCCAAGCTGGCGGCCAAGGGCCTCGACATCGTCGTCGGCAACGACGTGTCAGCCAGCGATGCCGGCTTCGATTCACCCACCAACCGGGCCGTCATCATCGAGGCCGGCGGGACCACCACCGAGGTACCCCTGGTGGACAAGCGTCGCCTGGCGTCGATCGTCCTCGATACGGTGGCCCGCCGCCTGAACGCTCCGCCGCTGGACGCCCCGCCATTGAAAGACACTGAGTCGTTCAAAGACACTGAGGAGACAACATCGTGACCACCTGGACCTTCACCTCGGAATCCGTCACCGAGGGCCATCCCGACAAGATGGCCGACCAGATCTCCGACGCCGTCCTCGACGCCATCCTGGCCGAGGACCCCATGGGGAGGGTGGCGTGCGAGACGCTGCTCACCACCGGCCTGGTGGTGGTGGCCGGTGAGATCACCACCCGGGCCTACGTCGACATCCCCAAGATCGTGCGCAACGTGGTGTGCGGCATCGGCTACGACCGGGAGTCCTACGGCTTCGACGGCCACACCTGTGGCGTGATGACGTCGATCGACGAGCAGTCACCCGACATCGGCCAGGGCGTGAACACGGCCTACGAGGTACGCAGCGGGCGCAGCGGCGAGGACGTGCTCAACAGCCAGGGTGCCGGCGACCAGGGGATGATGTTCGGCTACGCCTGCGACGAGACCGACGACCTCATGCCCCTGCCAATATGGCTGGCCCACCGCCTCGCCCAGCGGCTGTCCGAGGTGCGCAAGGCGGGCGTGCTCCCGTACCTGCGTCCCGACGGAAAGACCCAGGTCACCGTGGAGTACCGCGACGGCAACCCCGTGGCCCTGAAGACGGTGCTCATCTCCTCCCAGCACCAACCCGGTCTCGACATCGAGACCCTACTCAAGCCCGACCTGCGCGAGCACGTCATCCACCCCCTGCTGCCGACCCAGTTCGCCGACGACCGCTACGAGCTGCTGGCCAACCCCACCGGCAGCTTCGAGCTGGGCGGCCCTCATGCCGACACCGGGCTCACCGGCCGCAAGATCATCGTCGACACCTACGGCGGGTCGGCGCGCCACGGCGGCGGAGCCTTCTCGGGCAAGGACCCGTCGAAGGTCGACCGCTCGGCCGCCTACGCCGCCCGCTGGGTCGCCAAGCACATCGTGGCCGCCGGCGCGGCGCGGCGATGCGAGATCCAGGTGGCCTACGCCATCGGGGTGGCCCGGCCGGTGTCGGTGATGGTGGAGACGTTCGGCACCGAGACCGTCGATCCCCGCCGCATCGAGGCCATGGTCGACGAGGTCTTCGACCTGCGCCCGGCGGCGATTATCCGTGACCTCGACCTGCGCCAGCCCATCTTCCGGCGCACTGCCGCCTATGGTCACTTCGGCCGCCCGGACAAGGAGTTCTCCTGGGAGCACCTCTCCCGCCTCGACCACGTGAAGCAGGCCCTGGAGCTGGAGTAGGGGCCACGACGGGCGACGGGCGGATCGCCAGGGTGATCCCCGACGTGGGCGCCATCGACCGCCCTCTCGACTACCTGGTACCGGACCGCCTCGACGGCGCGGTTCGGGCGGGCACCATCGTGCGGGTACCGCTCCACGGCAGGAGGGTGCGGGGATGGGTAGTGGGGCGTGGCGCTGACCCCGAGACGGATCGTCCCTTGCAGGCCGTGGCCCGTGTCACCGGGTGGGGCCCGTCCCCCGACCTCGTAGAACTGGCCCGCTGGGCGGCATGGCGATGGGCGGGAACGACGGTCACATTCCTACGGGCGGCTTCGCCGCCCGCAGCCGTCGCCGGCCTGGCCCCCCGACCCGAGACCGCGCCCGGCACCGCGGCCTCGGCATCACCGGTCGAGCCCATGGTGGCCGAAGCTTTCGCCGGTGGCACCATGGCCGTGCGCCTACCGCCTGCCTCCGATCCGTTACCCCTCGTGCTCGAGGCTGCTCGCCGGGCCGACGCTTTGGTACTGGTCCCGTCGGTCACCGGCGCCGCGTTCCTGGCCGCCCGCCTGCGCCGGGCCGGCCACGCCGTCGCCGTGCTGCCCCACGAGTGGGCCCGTGCCGCGGCAGGGGGGTGCGTGGCAGTGGGATCGCGGGCCGCGGCCTGGGCACCCCGTCCGCACCTGGGCGCAGTGGTGGTGCTCGATGAGCACGACGAGCGGTTGCAGGAGGAGCGGGCCCCTACCTGGCACGCCCGCGATGTGGTCGTGGAGCGGGCTCGCCGGGTAGGAGCCCCGTGCGTGCTGGCCTCGCCGTGCCCGTCCCTCGAGACCCTGGCGGCAACGCCCATCGTCGCCGTGTCGCGACGTGAGGAGCGCGAGGGGTGGCCGGTGGTCGACGTTGTGGACCGCCGCCCCGACGAACCTGGTTCGGGTCTGTACTCCTCCGCCCTGGTGGGCCTGGTGCGCCGGGCCGAGGAGGGGCGCCGGGTGGTGTGCGTGCTCAACCGCAAGGGACGAGCGCGGCTTCTCGCTTGCGCCACCTGCGGGGAGCTGGCCCGCTGCGAGAGGTGTGGCGCGGTGGTGGAGGAGACTGCCGCGCCGGAGCCCAGGGGTTGCCTGCGGTGCCGTCGATGCTCGCAGGTGCGGCCCGTGGTGTGCGTCGCATGCGGTTCGGTCCGTCTAAAGGTGCTGCGGGCGGGTGTGAGCCGGGTGCGCGAGGAGCTCGAGCACCTGGCCGGCCAACCGGTGGCCGAGGTCACCGCCGACACTTCGTCGGGGAGCCCACCAACTGCGGCGGCAGTGCTCGTCGGAACCACGGCCGTGCTCCACCGCCTGGCCGGGGCGTGGGCGGTGGCCTTCCTCGACATCGACCAGGAGCTGCTCGCCCCCCGGTGGAGGGCGGCTGAGGAGGCTCTCGCCCTGCTGGCCCTGGCCGCCCGCATGGTCGGGGGGCGGTCGGCCGGCGGTCGGCTGCTCGTGCAGACGCGCGTGCCGGGCCACGAGGTGATAGACGCTGCCGTCCATGCCGACCCCGCCCGGCTGGCGGTGGTGGAGTCGGCCCGCCGGGCCGCCCTCGGCCTGCCTCCCGAGCGGGCGGTGGCGGTGGTGTCCGGGGAGTCGGCCGCTGCCTTCGCCGCTTCTGTCGGCACCTTGGCCGGTATCGAGGTCCTGGGCCCTAACCGCGATCAGTGGCTGGTGAGAGCAGCCGATCACCCCACGCTGTGCGCGGCCCTGGCTGCGACGCCTCGGCCGCGAGGCCGCCTGCGGGTGGCGGTGGACCCGCTGCGGGCGTGAAGCGCCTCGTCCTGGTGCGCCACGGCGAGACGGAGTGGTCCGCGGCCGGCCGCCATACCGGGCGCACCGACGTAGCCCTGACCCCGGCGGGCGAAGCGGCGGCGAGGAGTCTCGGCCTCGCCCTCGGTGAGCTAGGCCTACGCCCCGCAGTTTGCCTGTGCAGCCCCCGTCGGCGGGCGGTGGAGACCGCGGTGCTGGCTGGCATGGGTGATCGCCTCGTCGTCGACGACCGTCTGGCCGAGCTCGACTACGGCGACTACGAGGGGCTCACCACGGCCGAGATCCGCGTCGGCCGGCCGGGATGGAACCTGTTCGACGACGGCTGCCCCGGGGGCGAGACCTTAGAAGCCGCCGGGCAACGGGCCGATGCCGTGCTGGCCGACCTGTCTCCCGATGACGGCGAAGGCGAGAGCGATGTGGCGCTGGTCGGCCACGGCCACTTCTCCCGCATCCTGGCCGCCCGCTACATCGGCATGGCACCGGCTCAGGCCCGACACCTGGCCCTCGGCACGGCCAGCCTGTCGGTGCTGGGCCACGAGCACGACTGGCGGGCGATCACGGCCTGGAACCTGCGTCCATCGAGCTCGGAGCCGGCGTGAGTTGGTGGCGCCGCCCGGCGCGCCCCACTGCCCGTGGTCCCTACACCGAGTGGTTCTGGCCCGAGTCGCCCACCGGCCGGGGCTTCTCGTCGTTCACCCACACCGTGCTTGCCGAGATCGACCCCGGGCCGGCGGCCACCTACTTCTGGGCCCACCAGTTCGCCCTTCAGGACGGCCAGGGCGGCTACCTCGGCCTCCAGACGCGGGGCAACCGGGCTGACGGCACCGTGGGCAAGATGGCCATCTTCTCGCTGTGGGACGCCACTGGCGCCGAGGGGCGCGGCGTGGTCCGCTTCAGCGGGGAAGGCGAGGGCTGGAGCGCCCGCATCCCCTACCTGTGGTCGCTGGGCTCCACCTACCGTCTGTCGGTGGCGGCTGCCGCGGGGTCGTGGTGGTCAGCCTCGGTCACCGACCCGACCACTGGCGAAAACCAGGTGATCGGGAGTCTGCAGGCCCCGCCCGGGTGGGGTGGCCTAAGGCCGTGGTCGATCATGTGGACCGAGTACTACGGCCCGCCGCTGGCCCGATGCGCCGACCTGGCCCCGGTGAGCGCCGTTTTCGGCGAGCCCCGCGCCGACGCCGGCGTCGCTCCCGTTCGCTCTCACAGCCACGTAGGCGAAGGCACCTGCGACAGCACCCACATCACCGAGGTCCCCGGCGGTGTGCGCCACGAAATGGGCAAGCCGGGATGACGGAAGCGGGTACTCTCGGTTTCGTGGCTCCGTTTCGTATCAGGGTCTTCGGCGACCCCGTGCTACGCCAGCCCGCGTCGCCCGTGGCCGAGGTCGACGACAGCCTGCGCAGGCTGGCCGACGACATGCTCGCCACTATGTACGAGGCGCCGGGCGTGGGCCTGGCCGCCCCGCAGGTAGGTATCCAGAAGCGCTTCTTCGTCTACAACATCGGCGAGGGCCCCCATGCGGTGGTGAACCCCTCGCTGTCACACCACGAAGGCGAGTGGACCTACGAGGAGGGTTGCTTGTCGGTGCCGGAGATGTCGTGGCCCATGGTGCGCTATCAGCGCGTGCACCTCGACGGTTGGGACCTCGAAGGCAACGCACTGTCGATCGACGCCGACGAGCTGTTGGCCCGCATGTTCCAACACGAGTGCGACCACCTCGACGGCACCCTGCTCCTCGAGCGCCTTGACAAGCGCCAGCGCAAGGAAGCCATGAAGGCCCTTCGCCAGCGCGCCCTGGGGCTTCCCGACGTCATACCCGAGCCGGCTCCGGCCAGCCGGTAGGCACGCCCCTGCGTCTCGTCTTCCTGGGCACGCCTGAGGTGGCTGTCGGGCCCCTGCGGGCCCTGGCTGCCGCTGGCCACGACATCGCCCTGGTGGTGTCGCAGCCAGACCGGCGGCGGGGGAGAGGTGGCGTACTGCTGCCCAGCCCGGTAAAGGCGGCCGCTGCCGAGCTGGGCCTGGTCACCAGCGACCGGGTCGAAGATGCCCGCAGCGTGGGCGCCGACCTCGGCGTGGTCGTGGCCTATGGGCGCCTCATCCGTCCCCACGTGCTCGCCGCCTTACCGTTCGTCAACCTGCACTTCTCGTTGCTGCCCCGGTGGCGCGGGGCGGCGCCGGTGGAGCGGGCCATCCTCGCCGGGGACACGTCGACGGGCGTCTGCGTCATGGCCCTCGAGGAGGGCCTCGACACCGGGCCGGTGTACGCCTGCGAGCACATGGCCATCGCCTCCGACGACACGGCCGACGACCTGCGGGCCGCGCTGGCCGAGCGGGGGACCGCGTTGCTGTTGCGGCTCTTGACGGACGGCCTCCCCGAGCCGCGACCCCAGGAGGGCGAGCCCACCTACGCGGCCAAGCTCGAACCAGTCGAGCACCACCTCGACTGGTCACGACCCGCGCTCGAGCTGCATGGCGTGGTGCGGCTGGGCAAAGCGTGGACGACCTTCCGGGGGGCGCGCCTCAAGGTGCGCCGCTCGGCCCTGGCCGCCGACGACACAGATGTGCTGCCGGGAGTTGTCAACCCCGCCACCCTGGTGGTTGGCACCGGCCATGGCGGCCTCCAGCTGGTACGGGTGCAGCCCGAAGGGCGCCCGCCCCAGGCGGCCACGGCTTGGCGCAACGGCGCCCGCCTCAGAACCGGCGAGCGCCTAGGGGACTGAACGCCTCGCGTTCTGGTCAGGTTCAGCACCCCTATGGCGACCCTGAACCTGACCAGAACGGGCTGCGGTGCGCCAGAATCGTGACATGACCGACTCCACCACTCTCGCGGCCAAGGTGCTCACGGTGTCCGACGGTGTCGTGGGGGGAACGCGCGACGACCGCTCGGGGGCGGCGCTGGCGGCCCGCCTGGCCGAGGCCGGGTGGCACGTCGCCGACCGGCGGGTGGCGGCCGACGGCGTCGACTCCGTGGCAGAGATGCTGGCCGGGTTGGCCGACGGCTTCACCGGTCTTATCGTCACGACGGGCGGCACCGGGTTCGGCCCCCGCGACCTCACCCCCGAGGGCACCCGCCAGGTGCTCGACCGCGATGCGCCCGGGCTGGCCGAGGCCATGCGCCTGGCCAACCCGCCCAAGGGGCGGCTCTCGCGCGGGCTGGCAGGAACCCTGGGCCGGTGCATCGTGCTCAACACGCCCGGGTCCACTGCCGGCGCCGTCGAGTCGCTCGATGCCGTGCTCGACGTGCTGGCCCACGCCGTCACGCTGCTCGCCGGCCAGCCCACCGCCCACCCGGCATGATGCCCCCCGACCTGGCGGCCATGGACCGGGCCCTGGCCCTGGGGGCGTCGGTGCGGGCTACGACGTCGCCCAATCCGTGGGTGGGTTGCGTGATCGAGCCCGGCGGCTTCGCCGGGGCCACTTCACCCCCGGGGGGACCGCATGCCGAGGCGTCCGCACTGACCGCTGCCGGCCGGCAGGCCCGGGGGGCCACGCTCTATTGCACGCTCGAGCCGTGCGCCCACCAGGGCCGGACACCGCCGTGTGTCGACGCCATCGTGGCCGCCGGCATAACGCGGGTGGTCGTAGGCGTACAGGATCCCGACCCTCAGGTGCGGGGGGCAGGCGTGGCTGCCCTGCGCCAGGCCGGTGTGGAAGTGGAGGTGGGCGTGCGTGAGCATGACGTGCGCGGCTCGCTCGCCCCCTACCTGAAACACCGCTCTACCGGCCGTCCCTGGGTCGTGCTCAAGCTGGCCTCAACCCTCGACGGCCGCACTGCTTCCCCCGACGGGTCCAGCCGCTGGATCACCGGGCCCGAGGCCCGGGCCGACGCCCACCGCCTGCGGGCCGAGAGCGACGCGGTGATAGTGGGAGCGGGCACCGTCCGCGCCGACGACCCCGCTCTTGACGTCCGCCATGTCAGCCTGCGTGGCCCAAACGCAGTCACCGACCGCGAGCCGATGCGGGTGGTGCTGGGCCGGGGGCCCGTGGGGGACCACGACCCGACGCTGGTGGAGGTGGGAGGTGCCCTGGGCCAGGTGCTCTACCCACTCGGTTCCCGCGGGG
>JBPCJQ010000053.1:0-34913 GCA_051005135.1 Acidimicrobiales bacterium | reverse complement strand
GGACTGTCACCGTGCTCCTCCTCAAGTGGTTGTGTTGGAACTGCTTCTTGAGGTTGACGCGGTGACCGTCGCGTCTGGTGGACCCTCAGGCCCTCCGGCTCCTACACCACTCCTTGGGACTCAACTGGCTCGGGGCACCGGGAAGGCGTGGTCGCAGCGACCTGCCGATCTCCGGGCGGGCATGGCCGAGACCCTCGGGCGGCTGGCGGCGGCCGTCGAGGGTCGGGGCCAGCCAACTGCGATCCGGGACGGCGCCCCGGGGGTAAACCATCCTTCTACTTGAAGCCAACGCAGCACTCGGGCCTGGCCAACCCATCGAGTACTTCGGGGCGTGGTGGCTGAACCAGCTCCACGCCGCCATCGAGCTGAGAGAGCGGGCCTACGGGCTGGTTGGTCCTCATGAAGGCAGCGATGGCAACGGATCCCGCCGCCATCGCGGTCCTGGCCGGGGAGGCCACCGAGCTGGCCCGGTCCCTGGGCGACGCCGACCTCGAGATCGTCGGGTTGAGCGCGTTGGGCCTCGGACTGGTGTGCGAGGGGAGAGTGGCCGACGGGATGGCCCGGCTGGACGAGGCCATGGTCGCCGCTACAGGTGGGGAGCTGAAGAGCCTTTGGTCGGTCTCCGATGTCTACTGCAACACCTTGCTCGCCTGCGAGCGGGCCGGGGACTTCGAACAGCTCCTCGACGGATACCACGACCACCCTTTGGCGCTCCGTGCCGTCGTACGGCTGTACCTAGCGCTCGGGCAGGCCGGCCTGGCGGCCTGACCCTCAACCGAAGGCTCGCCCAACTGGGCCACGAGACCCTGCTGGCGGTTCCCCTGCTGATCATGTTGGTCGACGCCCTGCTCGCGCAGGGCAGCGTGAGCGAGGCGGGATCCGCTGCCACCCGGCTGGGCGACCTCGCCTCCCTCTCGGGGCAGCGCTCGATCGAAGCCTAGGCAGCGCTGGCCGCAGGGAAAGTGGCGCTGGCCGGCGACGACCCTTCCGCCGCTCGCCTCTTCGACCGTGCCATCGCCCTGTTCAGCCAGCTGTCGCGCCACCTACGCCAACATCGGCCCCACTACACCTTCAGGACGTGTAGTGCTTGGTGCGCTCCCGCCATCCGGTCGTAGTCGTCATCCTGGGTCACAACAGGCAAGCCGAGGTCGACCGCGGTCGCGGCGATCAGCGCGTCAGTGAGTTTGACCGTCCGCTGGATGCCAGCGGCCCGGCAATCCATCACGAGCCGAGCCCAGGCCGTCATGACGGACTCGTTGATCGGCAGGGGCTCCAACGTCCTGGCGAGTGAGAGAGTGTCGCCTCGGCGAGCGCGGGCAGCGGCATCGGACGCGCTGAGCACCCCGAGCTCGAGCTCACCGATCGTCACCACCGAGATTGTCACCCGGGCCGGTAGTTCGCCGAGTGGTCGCTCGACCTCTCGAGCGACGAACACCGAGGTGTCCAACAGCCCAGCCGGCCCGCTCAAAGCTGGTCCAGGGTCTGCCCGGCCAGGGCGTCGAGATCGTGGCGGAGCGCCGGGTCAGCGGCCCGTCTGGCGAGCTCGCGGCGGAAGTGATCTCCTGGCAACCAGCGAGTCCGTCGACCATGGGGCACGATGTCGGCAACCGCTTCGCCGTGCACAGTCAGGACGACTCGCTTACCGGCTCGGACGGCGTCGATGACCTGACTCGTTCTGTTACGAAGCTCACGCACTCCGATCTCCATGTGCGACAGCGTAGCACGGTTAGGCCGGGTTCCTCGGGTCGAAAGGTGCGGGCGGATCAGACGCAGGTTGGCGAAACGTGGGAGAACAGGTTCCAGTGCCCGGGCATCCGTGCACGACCACCCTTGGGTTGCGGAGTTGTACGCATTTGCCGTGCGGTGGAGGCACCAGCGGAAACGGGTTCAGGGCCAGCGCCAGGTCGGGCAGCCAATCGGGCAGCGTGGGGTGGACGAGCAATCGGCCATTCGGTGCGTCAGCCTGACGCAAACCAGAGAAGCGTCCACATTCGGCGGCTGGGTGATCTTCCTCCCGATGTGCGACATCGACCGGCACCCGTGCCCTGTGGGGCATAGCCACCGTTAGGAGCGTCGAGCTGACTACCTACCAGGTAGTCAACTCGACGTGGAAGCATCCGTTGCAGCGCCGCCAGCTCTGGACTGGCCGGCGGGGCACACGGACAGGAAGTCGCAACCGCCGCACCAGGCACCGGCCGTGGGGGCGAAGCGGCCGGCGACCATGTGGTCGAGGGTGGCGGAGAGTTCGGCTCGCACCCGGTCGAGGGTGGCCGCCGACCAGTCGGTGCTCTCCACCGCCGGGGGACCGTCGCCCCGCAGCCAGCAGTAGGTGGTGCGCACGGTCGATGGGTCGGCACGCCACGCCTCGACGGCAGCCAGGCCGTAGAGGTCGAGCTGCACACCGGCCGAAGGGTCGGCCGTGCTCGACTGGCGGCCCGTCTTGAAGTCGACCAGCTCGAACCGGCCGTCGCGCTGGTAGACGGCGTCGATGCGACCACGTACGACGTGGTTGCCCAGGGCCAGCACGAAAGGGGCCTCCACCCGCACCGGGTCGAGGTCGGCCCACGGGCTGGCCAGGAACGACGACTTGAGCCGCGACGCCAGGTCGGGGCCGGCGGGGATCGTGGTGGCGGAGAAGGTGTCGGGGTCCAGGTCCGCCTCGTCGGGCTCGATGAGGCTCATCTGGCCGCCGGCTCTCTGCTGGATCCAGCGGTGCACCTCGGTGCCCAGGCGGGCCGCGGCCGAGCCCCGGCGGGGGAGGGGGCGCACCACGGTCCAGAAGTACTGCTTGGGGCAGCGGGCGTAGGTGACCAGCCCGGTGACGGAGAGGGCGGCCGGGGCCTGGCGCTGACGGGCTGGCGGGCCTGGGGCGGCCGGCGGCTGGCCAACGGGGCCGAGCGGCAGTTGGGCTGGTTCGGGAGCCACCCGGGCACGGTACCGAGCCGCAGCCTCCCGGCGGTGCGACTCCTTCGCCACCACGGCGGGGTCGGTGGTGGCGGCCTCGTGGCGGAAGCGCTCGGTGAGCACATCGGCCTGGGCGGCGACGAAGTCGTAGAAGATCGACGGGCCCTGAGGCTCGGCCGGCCCCCGGTACCAGTGCGCTGCCGAGAAAACCAGGTGGCGGCGGGCCCGGGTGGCGGCCACGTAGAGCAGCCTCCATTCCTCGTCGATGCGCCGCTGGCGGATGACGTCGTCGATCGCCTTGCGGGTGTCGGCCGTGGCGGGGTCGGGTATGCCGTCGTCCTCCCGCAGCCACCACGGCAGGGCGGCCGAGGCCGACAGGGCGTTCTCGCCCGCCCGGCTGTCGGGGAAGATCTGCGACCGCCCGCTGCCGGCCAGGCCGGGCACGTGCACCACGTCGAACTGCAGGCCCTTGGCCTGATGGATGGTCATCACCCGCACTGCATCGGCGGCGGTGGTGTGGGCCTCGGCGATGTCCTCCTCGGACTCGTCGAGCAGCTGCAGGTACTCGACGAAGGCGGCCAGCCCGGGGTCACCCTCGACGGGGGCGAAACGGGCTGCCAGGTCGCAGAAGCGCAACAGGTTCTCCCTGCCCTTGTCGCCGGCCGCCTTCCAAAGACCGGTGCGCTCGAGCACGGCCTCGGCCAGCTCGAGCACGGGCAGGGTGGAGGCGGCCCGGGCGAGGGCGTGGTGGTCGGTGCAGAACAGGGCCAGCCGCTCGCGGGCCGCCGCCGACAGGTCGGCGACATCGTCGAGGTGGGCCAGGGCGGCGGCCACCCCCCACCTGCCACCCTTGTCGTCCTGAGACAGGGCCTGGCCGTGACGAGCCAGGGCGGCCAGGTCGCGCATCCCGAGGGCGTAGCGGGGCCCACGCAGCAGGCGCAGGAGGGCCACGGGTGACGAGAGGTCGGCCAGCACCTCGAGCCACGAGACCACGTCGACCACCTCGGGACGGTCGAGAAGCCCGCTGGCGCCGACAACCTCGACCGGTATGGCCACTGCCTCCATGGCGTCGACGATGGGGCGGATGAGGCGGCGCTTGCGGCACAGCACCGCCGTCTCACCGAAGGGGGCGCCCCGGGCGGCCACATCGGCGGCGATGGTGGCAGCCTCCTCGGTATCGTCGGCAGCCAGGAAGCACTCGATGGTGGTAGCCGGCGCGTCGGGGGCGGCGGCCAGCTCTTTGGGGAGGTGCTCGACGACCTGGGACTGGATGCGGTTGGCCAGAGCCACCAGCCGGGGGCCGAAGCGGAAGGTGGTCTGTAGGGGCAGGACCCTCCGGGGCGGGAAGTGCTCGTGGAAGCTCAGGATGTTGGCCAGGTGGGCGCCGCGGAACCCGTAGATCGACTGCATGTCGTCTCCCACGGCGGTGACCGCGGGCGCCGAGTTGTTCGCCGGCGGGTACAGCAGCTCGAGCATGCGCCTCTGGGCGAAGTTGGTGTCCTGGTACTCGTCGAGCAGCACCACCGGGTGCTGGGCCCGGTAGGCCGCCGCCACCTCTGGGTGCTCGTCGAGCAGGCGCACGGCCAGCCCCACCTGGTCGCCGAAGTCGATCAGGTTCCTTGCCCGTTTCCGGCGTTCGTAGGCGGCCACCACCTGGCACAGCTCCAGGCGCTTGGCGGCCTGCTCCCGCATCTCCCGCCAGCGGCCCTCGACGATGACGCGCCGGCAGTCGTCGGCCACCGCCTCGACAGGAACCAGGTGGTCGGCGCAGCGCGACGCCAGGTCGAGGGCGTCGTTGAGCAGCACCTGGGGCGACAGGGTGGCCCGGCGCTGGAAGCGGAACTCGTCGAACACGGCGAAGAGCAGTTGCCACGACTGGGCCCGGTTGAGCACCGACGTTCCCGGCTCGAGATCGAGCTCGAGGGGGTGGTCGGCCACCAGCGAGGCCCCGAATGAGTGGTAGGTGGCGACGGTGACGTCGGCGTCGGCACCCAGGGCGCGGCGCACCTCCTCCTTGAGTTTGCGTGCCGCCTTGTTGGTGAAGGTGAGACCGAGGATCTCGTCGGGCTCCGCCTGCCCGGCCTGCACCAGGTGCAGGATGCGCTGGGCCATCACCGTGGTCTTGCCCGTGCCCGCGCCCGCCACCACCAGCAGGGGGGCGAGGGAGGCGGAGATGGCGTCTTCCTGCTCGGCCGTGGGGGAGAAGGGGGCCAGGTCTTTGTCGGCGTCGACCACGCCCGTCACGGCGCCTCCCCCCCGGTCTGGCGGCCCTCGTCCTGCAGGGGGCAGAGGCGGTGGAACGAGCACAGCCGGCAATCGGCGTCGACCGACGGCTCGAGCTCCTCGGCCAGGATGCGCGCTGCGGTGGCCTCGATGCGGGCCTCGGTGGCGGCCTCGTGGCCCTCGGTGACGGGTTGGTCGAAGGCGTGCATCGTCCGCACGTAGAGCAGCCGCAGTGAGGTGACCGGGCCCAGGGCGGCCAGCTCGGGGTCACGGCTGGCCGCCAGGTGGTACACGGCGAGCTGCATGTCGTCGGCCACGTCGTCGGGTCGGGGTTCACGCTTGCCGGTCTTGTAGTCGACGATGCGAATGCCGCCGTTGATGCGGTCGATGCGGTCGATGTAGCCGCGCAGACGGTGGTCGGCGGCGTCGACCTCGAAGTGACGCTCCACCGCCAGTACCTCGGGGGCCAGCCGTTGGTCGCCGCCCTCGGCCTGCCACCACGCCTCCAGCATGGCGAAGTAGTCGCGCCGGGCTTCTTCCACTTGGGGCCGGTAGCGGGCGATGTCGTCGCGCCACAACTGCTCGCCGAGGGCGAGGAGCCCGTCGCGAGTGCGGGGGACTTCGCTGCTGGCGTCGGGGTCGCAGAAGGCGGCCAGCACCTCGTGTACCAGCCCGCCCAGGGCGGCATGCACCCCGGCTTCGCCCTTGGCCCTCAGGCCGTACTCGAAGCCGTAGCGCAGGGGGCAGTCGCCGTAGGTGGACAGCTGGCTGGCGGACAGGCGCAGCGAGCCGTCGGGGAACACACTGACGGTGCTGTCGGTGGGCACACGGTTCACGGGCGACGCACCCGGTGCATCGGGGAGGCATGCGGCCGTCGGCGCCCAACCCTCGACGAACCGGCTGACCAGCACGCCGGGTTCGGGGGCGGCGGTGGCAACCAGCCGCCGGGTGGCCCGGGAGCAGGCCGACGCGAACAGGCGTCGCTCATCGGCCAGGGACCGGCGCCGGCGCTCACGAGGGTCGGGGGGGGACGCCTCGGCGAGCAGGGCACGGTCGAACAGCCGGGGGCGGGCGTGGATCCGGGGCAGCTCGCCCTCGACGCAGCCGGCGATCACCACCAAGGGCCAGTGCTGGCCGGCAGCGGCCGCGATCGACGTGACCGTCACGACATCGCCCCCGTGGCTCACCGAAGCGACCCGCCAGGGATCGCTGGCCACGTCGTGGCCTTCGTGGCGGGCCAGGAGCTCGGCCAGGCGCTCGTGGGGGCGACGATCGGCCCGGCGCCGCAAGCCGTCGAGCAGGCTCACGACGGCGTCGAGCGAGCGGTCGTCGCCCGCCCCGGTGGCGTCGGGAGCGGCCAGGTGGGCGAGGGCCTGGCGCCACACCTCGAAGGCCAGGTCGGCCGGCGTGGCGGTGGCCGCCCGGGCCACCAGGTCGGCACGCAGGCGGGCCAGAGCGCCCAGGCGGGGATGAGCCTCGAGGGGGAAGCCGCCTTTGGCGGCCGCCACCCGTACGGCCCGGGCCTCGGCGGGATCGAGCCCGGCCACCGGCGATACCACCAGCCGGTCGAGGGCCTCGGTGTCGCCGCCCACCCAGGCCAGCACGTCGAGGATGGCCCTCACCACGGGCTCGTCGAGGCTCGCGCCCGGCATCGGGGCGGTGGGGATGCCGTGGCGGGCCAGGGCCCGGGCGATTGCCCTCGCCCTGGCACCGGCGGCGGTACGGGTGAGCACTGCCATGTCGGACCAGGCAAGACCGCCGGTGGCCGCCGCCTGCAGCTCGCCGGCCACCACCTCGGGCTCCACCGACGGGTGGGCGCAGGTGACCAACACCGGCGGGGGCGGCTCACCGATACGGGCGCCGAGGGCCAGCCACGTGGCGGAAGGGTCTCCGAGGCCGGCCCAGGCGTCAGCGGGCGACCCGACGCCGTCGGGATCGGCGGCGAGTGTGACACGGGCACCGAGGCGGGCGAGACGGGTGACCAAAGGTCCGGTGGCGGCGGGGGCCAGGTGTGAGTCGTCGACGAGCACATGGGTGAAGCGGCCCTCCTCGACCGCGGCCACCTCGGGCCGATCGAGGAAGCCGATGGCGGCGGCCACCAGGCCGGCAGCGTCGAGCTGGCCCCGGCTTCGCAGCGCCGAGCGGTAGCGGGCGGTGAAGGCCACCAGGTCGGCCCACCGAGCCCTCTCGGCGTCGCTGCCCGCCGCGGCACGGGCGAGCACCTCTGCTGCGGGCAGCAGCGATGCCTCGAGGTCGACCACCGCTGATGCCACCTCCGCCGCGAACGCCCGTCGTCCAACCAAATGGGCCGCCGACGGCCACCGGGCCGGCCCGTCGGCGGCCACCAGGAGGGCCACCTCCTCCTGCTGCTCGACCGACGACAGCAGGGTGGGAGCATCGGCGTGGCGGGTGACCAGGTCGTGGGCCAGCCCCCACACCGTGGTGACCGGTAGGGCATCGAACCCGCCAGCCACCAACGGCAAGACGGCATCGCTGAAGCGGCCGGCCCCGGCCCTGGAGTGGCACAGCACCAGCACCGACGAGGGCCGGTGCTTGGCCGCCAGGCGTAGGTAGCGAGCGACCAGGGCCTGGGTCTTGCCTGTCGTCGGCCCGCCGGCCACTAAGAGACGGTCGCCGTCGAAATCGACCACCGCCTGCTGAAGGTCCGTCAGGCGCACCGCCGTATCCATGGGCCCCGAGGCTACCGAGGGGGTGTGACGGCTAGGCCACCCACTGGCCCCGGCCCACGAGGACGTCTTTGAGCACGGCCGGGCGGTCGGTCATGATGCCGTCGACGCCGAGGTCGAGCAGCCGCTCCATCTCCTCGGCCTCGTCGATCGTCCACACGTGGACTTGCAGGCCCCGGCGATGGGCGGCCCGAACGAAGGTGGGGTCGGCCAGGCGCCACCGGCCGTGGCGCACCGGCACCTGGGCGCAGGCGGCGGCAATGCGGCCCACGGGTGGTCCGTACGACGCCAGGCGCAGGCGGGCGATCTCCGCGGGGCCGGCGGCGGTGCACACCCGGCCGCCGATGCGATGGCGGAACCGCGCCAGGCGCCGGTCGGAGAAGGCGGCCACACATACCCGGTCGAGGGCGGCGGTGCGCTCGAGCACGCCAGCCAGTGGCTCGACGGCACGGTCGTGTTTGGCGTCGATGTTGACCCTGGCTTCGGGCCAGGTGCCGAGGATGTCCTCCAGGAGGGGGATGGCGTGGCCGTCGATACGGGCGGCGGCCACCTCCGACCAGTCCATGTCGCCGATACGCCCGGCGCGGTCGGTCACCCGGTCGAGGACATCGTCGTGGAACGCCACCACCACCCCGTCGGCGGTCACGTGCACATCGGTCTCCAGGTAGCGGTAGCCCAGGGCGACGGTGTGCTCGAAGGCGGCCATGGTGTTCTCAGGCCAGTCGCCGGCGCCTCCCCGGTGGGCGAAGGCCAGCGGGCCGGGGTGGTCGAGGAATGGCCAGTGTCTGGGCGTCACCGCGGCTGCCCGCTCAGCTGGTGCCGGCGGTGACCGTGGCGGCCGGCGTGGTTTGGCGGAAGACCGTCTCCCTGTAGTAGCGGAGCTCGTTGATGCTCTCGCGGATGTCGTCGGCGGCCCGGTGGGCACCCTGCTTGCGGGGGGCGCCGGCCAACGCCTGCGGGTACCACCGGCGGCACAGCTCCTTCACCGTCGACACGTCGATCGAGCGGTAGTGCAGCCATCGCTCGATCTCGGGCAGGTAGGTGGCCAGGAAGCGCCGGTCGGTGCCGATGGAGTTGCCGCACAGCGGCACGGTTCGAGGCTCGGCCACATGGGTGCGGATGAAGTCGAGGGTGGCGGCGCCGGCGTCGGCCAGCGACAGCGTCGACGCGCTGATCGACTCCACCAGCCCGCTCTTGGTGTGCATCTTGCGGACGAAGTCGTCCATCGTCGCCAGCGCTGATGCCGGTTGGTGCACCACGAGGTCGGGTCCGTCGGCCACCACGTCCAGGTTGTCGTCGGTGACGATGGTGGCGATCTCCACGATGACGTCGACGGAGGGGTCGAGCCCGGTCATCTCCAGGTCCATCCATACGAGCATGGCGGCGATGGTAGGCCCCGCTACCCTGCGGCCGTGCTCGACGTCCCCCTCGTACGCCTCGATCCAGACCTGGCCCTGCCCGCCTACGCCCGCCCCGGTGATGCGGGAGCCGACCTCGTCGCCCGCGTCGACGTGGACCTGGGCGCCGGGGGAGGACGGGCGCTGGTGCCAACGGGAGTGGCAGTAGCCATTCCTGAAGGCTGGGCGGGTTTGGTGCTGCCTCGCAGTGGCCTGGCCCTGCGCCATGGAGTGACCTGCCTCAACACCCCTGGCTTGATCGACGCCGGCTACCGCGACGAGCTGATGGTGCTGCTGGTCAACACCGATCCAATGTCGGCTTACCAGGTGCGCAGAGGAGACCGCATCGCCCAACTGGTGATCCAGCGGGTGGAGCGGGCGGTGTTCTCGGTGGTCGACCAGCTGCCGGATTCCGAGCGGGGCCGGGGAGGTTTCGGCCACACCGGCCGCTGAGTTGGCGAATGGTCACCGCGGTAGCCAGATGGCCGACCCGTCGTGCCCGCACGTGGCCGCTACTGCCCGGCCCTGGGTGTGTCGTAGGGCGACGAGGGCGGCGGCGGCGGCGTCGAGCGCGTCATGGTCCCAGGCGTCGAGTCCCAGGGCGGTGAGCCCGGCGCCTCGAAGCAGGGCGACCCGAGCCTCGAGTCCCGCCAAGGTGCGCTTCGAGGGTGGCCGTCGTCGGAGGTTCAGCACCCGGAAAGCGGCGTGGGGGAACGCCTCGAGAGGCTGGTGGCCCTCCGCCCGCAACGCGCTGAAGAGCCTGATGCCGACGTCGATCCAGCTTCCCGAGGTTGGGTTCACCGGCGTGGTCCAGGGCACCCAGATGCGGTGGCAGCGGCCCAGCCCGATCTCGGCACACCGGGCCGACCGGAACTTCGGGGGCAGGGATAGATTATCGACGTGGGGCGCGGTGCTCCACCGGTCAGGAGCGTCGACGCCGACGGCCACGGCGCCTGCCACCCAACCCAGGATCTCGTTGTCGCCGGCTGCGAACGCCCGAGCTTGCGCCATGCCGGTGTTGCCGTCGAGGACGACAGCATGGAGCTGCCGAGCGCCCACGTCGATGCCGGCCACCCGCATCGCGTCAGCCTCCCAGGGGTGGGCAACGCTCGCCATGCCCGAGGGTGCTTGCTAGAGTTGCCCCAACGCGGACGTGGCTCAGCTGGTAGAGCATCACCTTGCCAAGGTGAGGGTCGCGGGTTCGAATCCCGTCGTCCGCTCGGAGAAAGTCCAGGTCAGGGGCCTCATGCGAGGCTCCTCACTCGCGTTAGAGCCGGCGATGCCAATCCAATGCCAATCTTGGCCGGTTCCCCGCGTTAGCATGGCAGCGATGTCGGGCCACGTGGCTGGCGGCCAACCTGCCGATCTCGCCTCGTCCCACGCCTCCTGGCTCCGAAATCCGGCCGCCGACCCCGGCCGACCTGCGCCACTTCCTCGACGTCTTCGACCAGGCCGAGCCCGAGCTCGGTTGCTTCCTCCCCTTGGCCGCCTCGACCGGTGCCCGCCGGAGCCAGGTCTGCGGCCTGCGGTGGTCAGACATCGACCTCGGCACCGGATCGCTCACTTTCACCCGAGGTGTGGTCGACGCGGGCACCGGTGGGGTGAGGCCACCGAGCTGACACGCGTGTTCGACGATGGTCAGGCGACGGCCGTGTGCTCGTAGTGCCCGACGACTTGGTCGACGGGACCATCGAGGAGGCGACGGAAGAGAACGTCGAGCTGCTTCGCCACATCGGTTTCGAGGTAGGCCTCGCCGCAGGCGTCGCATACGAGCACAGGGACGTCACGCACGACGGCGACACGACCATCGCGCTCGACGACCTTGGGCTGACGCGCCTCCACCATTTCTCCTCGCCCGCACGAGACGCAGGTCATGTCAGCGTCTCCTCTCTCGGAGGCCCGGCTGCCAATGGTCCAGGTCGGGCTCGTAGATGGTTACGTACACGATGAGCTCCTGTTCATGGTCGACAACTTCGACAAGGTGGAGCGGGCGCGTCCAGCCGTGAAGCAGACTCACTCTTTTGATCCGCCCGGCACGTCCTCGGTCTCTTCGACGATGTCATGTGCGTCGAGCAGCTGTTCCACCTCGGCCCAGGTGATGTCGAGATGCCAGCACTTGTCGTAGACACCGGGACCACACCCTGCGCCCACGTCCTCGAGCTGATTCAGCGCCGCGCCGGGATTGGCACGATCTCGGCGTAGGAGACTCCCAGCCCGCTCGGTCTACCGGCGTCGGAACCATCGCCCGAGACGGCGGGCGAGGCTCCGCCGGGCGACTTTGGCATCCGCCGGCGACGCGTCCGCCGCCTGCTCGTCGGGATCCACCCATCGCTGGATCGTGTCGGCCGTCCCCCGCCACCTGGCCACCATCTTCCGCGGGCCCACGACCACGAGGATCACAGCCGCGAGGATCAACAGATGCCACGGGCCGAGCAGTCCCTCGAACACCCCGCTCAGGGTACTGAGCCCGACTCCCCGCTACCGGCGGGTATTGGCGTCGAGAGGCGCCCTCAGTTGCTCGGATCACGCCTCGAGCGCTCATCTCGCCCGGAGGCCACGGACTGGCGCATGTCACGACACTTGACGGGCTCGATCCACCTCCTGGACGGTGATCGGCTGGTGACATGGCCCTCGAAACCTGGTGCGTCCGGCCGTACCTGAAGACGGGAGCTGGCACGGTGGGAGGACACGCTATGTGCCGTACAGTCGCTTCAACATGCCGAAGGGCGTGCCTGGCCGGCCGAGGAGGCACCCATGAGCGTCGAGAAGTGAAAGCGGTCGGCGTCTACGCGTGGGCGGACCTACGTCGGCGATGGCCGTCGTGGCTCGCCCTTACCGTCGTCGTGGCCCTGGCCGCGGGGGCGGTGCTGGCGATGGCGGCTGGGGCGCGTCGGACCGCCAGCGCCTACCCGCGGTTCCTGCGCGCAGTGCGGGCCCCCGACGTCCGCATATTCTCACCGGCCAGCCAAGACCAGGTCGACCAACTGGAGCGGCTTCCGGAGGTGCGAGAGGTGGCTACGGCCACAGGTCTGGCGGTGGCCGATCCCAATTTGGGTGCCACCGCCCTCGACGACCCCCGACTGGGTAGGGCCGTGAGCCGGTTCAAGTTCCTGGCCGGCAGAGCACCCCGGGCCGACCGACCCGACGAGGTCCAGGTCAGCTTCCTGACGGCCAAGAACCTCCACCTCAGGGTCGGGAGCCGGATGACGGTCCATTTCACGGCCGGACCGAACGGCTCCGAGGTAGAGACCGTCGAGCTCCGCGTGGTCGGCATCGAGGCAACGGCCGGTGACTTCCCGCCCAACGGCATCTTCGATGCGGATAACGGGATCGGCATCTCGCCGGCCTTCCTGGCTACCCCGGCCGGTGCCGCCGCCAAAGGGGGCCCGGGCCCAGGGTTCGTCGAGATAGCGGTGCGCCTACGGGGGGGTGCCCGGGGCGCGCCGGCCTTCCTCGCCGACGTCGCCCGGGTGTCGAACGGGGCAGTCCCCGCCGAGGCGCTGGCCGACCAGACCGCGGGGGTGGAGCGCTCGATGCGCCAGCAGTCGGTGGCTTTGTGGTTGATGGCTGCGTTCGTCGCCTTGGCGGCGACCCTCATCGTCTCCCAGTTGCTCGTGCGCCAGGTTGGCGCGAACGAGAACGACACCGCCATCCTGCAGGCGCTCGGCATGACGCCTTGGCAGGTGGCTGTCAGCGCGTTGGAACGAGTCGCCGCCCTCGGTGTCTGCGCGTCTGCGGCGGCCGTGGCGGTGGCGTTCGCGGTGTCGCCGGCGCTGCCGCTCGGCACCGCCCGCGTCGCCGAGCCCCACCCCGGGCTGGCCTTCGACGCCACCGCGCTCGGACTCGGGGGAGCCGGGGTCCTCGCCGTGCTCGTCGTCTTGGGAACCGTCGCCGCCAGAGCCGTGCTCAGACCGGCAGGTGTCTCATCAGCCGCCATGGTCGCCGGCGACAGCCAGGCCGCGCCGAGCTCACGGTGGGCGCGGCTCCCACTGCCACTGGTGGTGGTCACGGGCGTCCGCATGGCGCTCGAGCGCGGTCGGGGCCGCACCGCGGTGCCGGTTCGGACCACTCTCACCGCTGCGGTCACCGGTCTGGCGGCGATTGCCACCGCCTTGACCTTCGGCAGCAGCCTCGATCACCTGCTCGTCACCCCCAGGCTGTACGGCGTCAGCTTTGACGCCGACATAGGGGCGCAGGGAGACGTCGGCGATGTGCGCCCCATGCTGCCAGCGCTGGTGAGCGACCCCACCGTCGAGGCGATCGCCATTGGTTCGACCGCCAACGCCATGCGCAGTGGCACGGTCAGCTTCGGAGCGCAGGCGACCACCAGCGTGAAGGGCGAGCTCGATCCAACCGTCATCAGCGGCCGGCTGCCGCGTGCCCCCGGCGAGCTCCTCCTCGGGACGCAGACAGCACGGTCGCTGCACGCCCGCATCGGCTCCACCATCCCGGTCTCGATCTCAGCCCTTGAAGGCAGCCTTGCGTTCCGGGTGGTAGGGCTGGGGGTGCTCGCCCCCTTCAGCGCTGCGGAGCAGCTCGGGCGCGGGGCCGTGCTCACCCCAGATGGCCTGCAGCGGTTCACCGCCCTGGCGCCGCCCGGCTTCCCGCCACCACCGCCAGGTGACGTCCTGGTGCGCTTCGCTCGTGGGTTCAGCAAAACCCAGGCGATCGCCTCTCTGTCACGTCGACTCGGGGGCCCGGGCCAGGTCAGCGTCTTCCCGGCCAAGCAACCGGCGGACGTGGCCAGCTTCGGACAGGTCAGCAACCTTCCCGCCATCCTCGCCGGATTGCTCGCCGCACTTGCCGCCGCTGCCACTGGTCACCTCCTCGTCACCTCGGTGAGGCGTCGCCGGCGCGACCTGGCGATCCTCAAGAGCCTGGGGCTGACTGGCCGCCAGACCGCCGCGGTCATCAGCTGGGAGGCATGTGCCGTCGCGGTCATCGCCATCGTGGTCGGGCTGCCGCTCGGCGTCGCGGGCGGACGTTGGCTGTGGACCCTCGTCGCCGGCCAGGTCGGCGTCGTCGCTCGACCCACCGTCCGGTGGGCCGTAATGGCCACCCTGGTCCCTGCCGCCGCCCTGACTGCCGGACTGATCGCTACCGGGCCGGCGATCGCCGCCGCCAGGGTGCGGGCCGCGGTCGCCCTGCGCACCGAGTGAGGAAGTGTCGGTTTGCCCGCCATGTGGGGCAGGCCAGCCACAGGCGGCCGCCAGCCCGGCTGGCCCTCCGCCCACGACGGCCACGTCACTAGTCGTACTGCTCGCTGTCCGAACGAACCCAGTCTTGCTCGCCCATCGTCTTTGCGCGCACGGATCGTTGCCTGTGCCTGCCAGGGGGTTCGGGCACCTTAGACTGAGGCGGCGACAAGGAGGTCGAGATGGTGGACTTGCTGGCAGGGGCTGTGTGCGTGATGTGCTCCCGTGGCGTGCACTACTCGGAGGGCCGGGTGGCCTGCGACGGGTGCAAGCTGCCCACCGACTGCTGCCTGTGCGAGCCCGTCGGGGCAACCAGCTCTTCGCGCCCGTTCGATCAGGGTTAGGAACTGACAGCACCCGCGGCCAACTGCCTGGCGTGGTAGCTGGAACGGGTGAGAGGCGAGGCCTGCACGTGGGCGAACCCCATGGCCCGGCCGGCGGAGGCCAGGTCGTCGAGCTCGTCGGGGTGCCACCAGCGCGAGACCGGCAGATGCCGGGCGGTGGGGCGCAGGTACTGGCCCACGGTGAGGAGCTGCACGCCGACGTTGGCCAGGTCGGCCATCGCACCCAGTACCTCGCTTCGCTCCTCGCCCATCCCCACGATGAGGCCAGACTTGGTGGTGAGGCCGGCAGCCCGAGCCCGGGCCAGCACCGCCAGGCTGCGGGTGTAGGAGGCCTGCGGCCGCACTGCCCGTTGCAGGCGTGCCACCGTCTCCAGGTTGTGGTTCAGCACCTCGGGACGGGCGGCGAACACCGTATGCAGGGCCTCGGGGTCGCCCCCGAAGTCGGGCACAAGCACCTCGACGGCGGTGCCCGGGCAGCGGCAGTGGACGGCGGCGACGACCTCGGCGAAGGCCCCTGCCCCCCCGTCAGACAGGTCGTCGCGTGCCACAGCGGTGACCACGGCGTGGGCCAGGCCCATGGCGGCCACCGCCTCGGCCACGTTGTCCGGTTCAGCGGAGTCGAGGGGTGCAGGGTGGCGGGTGTCGACCAGGCAGAAGCCGCAGGAGCGTGTGCAGCGCTCGCCGTTGATCATGAAGGTGGCGGTGCCGTCGGCCCAGCACTCGAAGATGTTGGGGCAGCCTGCCTCCTCGCAGACGGTGTGCAGGTCGAGGCTGCGCATGGTCCGCTTGACGTCGCGGTAGCGCGGGCCCAGTTCGGCCTTGGCACGCAGCCATGGCGGCTTCGGGTCGGCCAGCTCCACGCCGCCGTCTGGGTCGACCCCCGCCCGGGCCAGCCTGCCTCGCAGGCGGACGGCAACCGCATCTTGGCGGCGGGCGGCGACATCGGCGACATCGGCGGCAGCGGGGACAGCGACATCGGTGACAGCCGTGGCGGGTCGGGTCACGTCCTGGCGTTCCACGCCGCCACCGCCCCAACGCTGGGCGGCCCTTGCCACCACCGCCTCGACCACGTCCGCCAGGGTCGTCGCCAGTCCCTCCGCGGCCAGCGAGGTAACTGCCTTGTCGGGGATGCCGCAGGGCACGATGTGGTCGAAGAACGACATGTCGGGGTCGACGTTGAGGGCGAACCCGTGCATGGTTCGACCCCTGCTGCGGCGCACCCCGATGGCGCAGATCTTGCGGGGCTGGGCGGCGTCGGGGTCGCTCCACACGCCGGGAAAGCCGGGGAGGCGACCAACGCTGGCCAGCCCCAGGTCGGTGCACACGTCGATCACCAGTTGCTCCACCGATGCGACGTAGGCCGGCGTGGCGCCTGGGCCGTTGGGCACGGTCAGCACCGGGTAGCCCACCAACTGGCCCGGCCCGTGATAGGTGACGTCGCCCCCTCGGTTGGTGTGCACCAGCTCTGCGCCGACCGACGCCGGTGCCACCAACACGTTGGCGCCCGACGCGCGCAGACCGAGGGTGTAGACGTGGGGGTGCTCGACCAGTAGTAGGTAGTCGTCGGCAGCCCGCTCGAACAGGGCCTGCTGGGTGGCGTGGGCGTCGGCGAACCGGACTCGGCCCAGCCACCGCACCCGCAGGGGCCTCACAGCTCCTGGGACCAGTCCCGCGTCTCGAGGATCTGGCGGCAGCGGCCCAAGAACGCGGAGGCGTAGGCACCGTCGAAGGCGCGGTGGTCGAAGGACAGGGCCAGGTTGCCCACGGGGTGGATGGCCACCGCGTCGGACCCATCCGCCAGCTCAACGGCCACGGGGCGCTTTCGCACGCCGTCGGTGGACACGATCGCCACTTGGGGCTGGTTGATCACCGGGGCGGTGAGGAACGTGCCGAACGGCCCCGGGTTGGTGATCGTGAACGTGCCGCCCGAGATGTCGTCGGCGGTGAGCTCTCGGGAGCGGGCCCGTGCGGCCAGGTCGGCCAGGCTCCTGGCGATGGCGGTGAGGCGCTTACCGTCGGCGTCTGGCACGACGGGCACGATGAGGCCCTCGAAGCTGAGGTCGACGGCGAACCCCAGGTGTACCCGCCGGTGAACGATCAGGGTCTCGTCGCCCACCGAGGCGTTTAGGTGGGGGAACTCGGCGATGGCGTCGATGACCGCCCGCGACACGAACGGCAGATAGGTGAGGGCGAAGCCCTCGCGGGCCTTGAAGTCGTCGCGCACGGCCCGGCGCACACGGTCGACGCCCTCGAAGTCGACCTCCACCACGGTCAGGACGTGGGCTGAGGTGGCTTGCGAGCGCACCATGTGCTCGGCCGTGCGGCGGCGGATGTTGGTGAAGGCCACGATCTCCTCGTCGCTGCCACTGCCACTGCCGGTGCTGGTCGAGGCAGGGGGCGGGGCCTGGCGCGCTGGCGTGGGTGGAGGGGCGGGACGAGCGGCGGCAGACGAGGGGCCGGCCGCGGTGCCGGCTGTGGGGGTCTGGCGTGCCGCCACCCCTCGGTCGAGGTAGGCCAGCACGTCGGCCCGGGTGATCCGGCCCTCCTGGCCGGTACCGGGGATCTCTGCCGACTCGAGGCCATGCTCGGCGATGAGCCGGCGCACGACAGGCGAGAGCAGGGCGGCGCCCCCCCGTCGAGCGGGCTCACCCGACGGGATGTGGTCCCCTGGCGGCGGGCTCCCGTTTGCCCCCGCGGGCGAGGGCTCTGGCCCCGCCACGTCGGTGGGGTCGGCCCGGGCGGCCTCGATCTCGGCCTCGGCCTTGGCGGGGCGCACCGACTCGTCGTCCTCGAAGGGCGGTTCAGGTTCACCTGGGCCCTTGGCCGAGGGCTCGGCACCAGGGCGGGCCGGAGCGGAGTCGGCGGACGGCTGTTCCTCCGTGATCACGGCCAGACGGGCCCCTACCTCGACCGTCTCGCCTTCGCCCACCAGGATCTCGGCCAGGTAACCGGCCGCGATCGAGGGAACCTCGGAGTCCACCTTGTCGGTGGAGACCTCAAAGAGTGTCTCCTCACGCTCGACCCGGTCGCCCACGTTCTTGAACCACTTGACGATGGTTCCCTCGACGACGGTCTCGCCGAGCTGCGGCATCTCGATGTCGGCCATCAGCCGTGAAGTCCCCTTCCGGTGAGCGACAGGACGGTCTCGCCGAAAGTCTCCGACAGCGTGGGATGCGGGTGGACGTACTGGCTGATCTCGTCGGGCGTGGCCTCCCAGTTCACCGACAGCCATCCCTCGGCCAGCTGCTCGGTGACCCACGGCCCCACCATGTGTACCCCCAGCAGGCGGCCGGCCCGGCCGTCGGGCTGGCGCTCGGCGATTACCTTCACCAGGCCGTCGGGCTCACCCACGATGAGGGCCCGGCTGTTTCCGGAGAACCTGTGCTTGGAGGCCACGACGTCGAGACCGGCGTGGCGCGCCGCCTGCTCCGACATCCCCGCGAACGCCACTTCGGGGAAGCAGTAGATGCACCACGGCACCTTGGCGTGGTCCACGGGAAGCGGGCTCTCACCCAGCATGTCCTTCACCGCCACGATGGCTTCGGCGAAGCCCACGTGGGCCAGCTGCGGCGTGTCCACCAAGTCACCCAGGGCGTACACGCCCGGCTCGGCGGTGCGCAGATGGTCGTCGACGGCCACGAACCCTCGCTCGTCGACTTCGACCCCGGTGCCCTCGAGGCCCAGCGTCTCCGACAGGGGGCGGCGGCCGACCGACATCACGATCATGTCGACGGTGACCGACTCGCCGTCGCCGAAGCGCACGGTGGTGCGGTTGCCTTCGGGGGCGTGGGAGCGCACGGCCACGTCGGTGCGCACGTCGATCCCCCGATTGGCGAAGGAGCGGGCCACCACATCGACCACGTCGACGTCGCAACCCGGCAGGAGTTTGGGCAGGGCCTCGAGCAGCGTCACCCGGGTGCCGAGGTCGCTCATCATCGATGCGAACTCGCAGCCGATGGCCCCGCCGCCCACCACGACGGCCGACTCGGGCAGGCGCTCGAGGTCGAGCACCTCGTCGGAGGTGCAGACAATGCGGCCGTCCACCTCGAAGCCGGGGAGGGTCCGGGCCGCCGACCCGCTGGCCAGCACCACCGAGGTGCCCACCAGCTCGGTGCCGTCGTCGACGATGACAGCGTGGCCCAGCCTGCGTGGCCCGAACGCAGTGGCCGGCCCCAGGCGGCCGGTGCCGGCCAAGGTGGTGATCCGTCGCCGCTTCATCAGGCCCTCCAGGCCCTTCCACAGCTGGTCGACCACCCGCTGCTTGCGGGCCTGGGAGGCGGCGAAGTCGATCGTGGGCTGGTCGGCCTGGACGCCGAACTCCTTGGCGCCGGCCACGGTACGGAACACTGTGGCCGTCTCCAGGAACTGCTTGGCGGGGATGCACCCGCGGTGCAGGCAGGTGCCGCCCACCTTGTCGCGTTCGACGACGGCCACCGACATGCCCGCGGCCGCGGCGTACAGGGCGGCGGCATAGCCTCCTGGCCCTCCTCCGATCACCACCAGGTCGAACTGCTGCGTCGCGGGGACCACCTCCTTGCCCTGAGTCGAGGCCAAGCCTACCGGCGCCTACCGGGTGGCCATGGTGGCCTGGACGGCGAAGGCCACGAGGATGGCCAGGCCGGTGATCATGGCCACCAGGATCAGCTTGCGGGTGCTCATGGCGGCGGCGCGTCGCGGGGGAGCGGCTTGCGGCCGGGGAAGCCCTCCTCGGGTAGGTGCCACCAGGCCAGCTCGGGCTCTCCCCTCTTCCAGCACAGGTAGTAGACGACGCCGTCGTCGCCTCGGGCGTGGAAGTCGGTCAGGCCGGTGGTGGCGTCGCGCAGGATGATGTCGCCCGCCTGCAGCTCCTCGAAGGCGTCCTGGGCGGCCACCATGGGCGAACGGTCGCCGTTGAGCGAGCCCGCCGCCCCGGCCCGCACCCGGGCGGCGTGATGGATGACCTCCACCAGCTCTCTCAGGCGGGGCAGGTAGGCGCGTGCCTCGTCGACCGTCCAGTAGCGCACCGGCCCACCGTAGGAGACGGCTAACCTCGGTGCCGACGCAGGGGAGCTCCGGATGCTGGGGCTGAGAGGCAGGTACGTGGCCTGCGACCCTTTCGACGACCGACCCGGTAACGCGGGTGAAGGGAGCGTTTCGATGGTTGACCCACTCGTGATCGGGGGCCGGCAGTTCGGGTCACGGCTGTTCGTGGGCACCGGGAAGTTCCCGTCGAACGACGCCCTGGCTGCCGCCATCGCGGCGTCGGCCACCGAGATGGTGACCGTGGCACTGCGGCGCGTCGACCCCACGCAGGCCGGCGAGGACATCCTCGACGCCCTGCCCCCGGGGCCCGATGGCCCGTTGCTGCTCACCAACACCAGCGGGGCCGACGACGCCGACGAGGCGGTGCGCCTGGCCCGCCTGGCCCGGGCTGCGGGCCTGCCGACGTGGATCAAGCTGGAGATCACCCCCGAGCCCCGCTACCTGCTGCCCGACCCGGTGGAGACGTTGAAGGCGGCCGAGGTCCTGTGCGCCGACGGCTTCACCGTCCTGCCCTACGTGAACGCCGATCCCGTTCTGTGCAAGCGCCTCGAGGAGGTGGGGTGCGCGACCGTCATGCCCCTCGGTTCGTGGATCGGGTCGAACCAGGGCCTGCGCACACGGGGAGCCCTGGAGATCATCGTCGAGCAGTCGCTCGTGCCGGTGGTGGTCGACGCCGGTATTGGCGCCCCGTCACAGGCGGCCGAAGCCATGGAGCTGGGCGCCGACGCGGTGCTGGTGAACACCGCCATCGGCACCGCCGGTGACCCCGGGGCCATGGCGGCCGCCTTCCGCCTGGCGGTGGAGGCTGGGCGCCGAGGTTTTATGGCCGGCCTCCCCGGCCCTGCTCGGGCCGCGGCGGCCTCATCACCCCTCACCGGCTTCTTGAGCTAGGACGGCCATGGCCACCGTCCCCGTGGTGATCGAGTCGCGGCCCGACGACGTGCCGCCGGAGTCGGCCGCCGCCGACGTGGTGGCGTTCCTGGAGCACGACCAGGGGCGGCTCCTCGAGCGGGCGGCGACCGCACGGCCGGCCGAAGTCGGCCGAGCCCTCGCCGCGGGCCATCGCAGCCTCGACGACCTGGCCACGCTGCTGTCGCCTGCCGCCGCCGACCGCCTGGAGGATATGGCCGCCGGCGCCCACGGCATCACGGTGCGGCGCTTCGGGCGGGTCGTGCGCATGTTCGCCCCGCTCTACCTGTCCAACGAGTGTGCCTCCGCCTGCACCTACTGTGGGTTCTCCGCCGGCAACGACATCGCCCGCCGCACCCTGACACCGGAGGAGGCCGCCCTGGAGGCCCGAGCCCTGGCCGCCAGGGGGTTTCGCCACGTTCTGCTGGTGTCGGGGGAGCATGCCCGCATCGTGTCGCGGGGATACCTGGCCGAGTGCGTCGCCGCGGTGGCGGCGGAGATGCCGTCGGTGTCGATGGAGGTGCAGGTGTGGGACACGCCGACCTACTGCCAGCTGGTGGCGGTGGGGTGCGAGGGCCTGGTCGTCTACCAGGAGACCTACGACCGCCACACCTATGCCACCACCCATGTACGGGGCAAGAAGCGCAACTACCACTGGCGGCTGGCCGCTGCCGACAGGGGAGCCGAGGCGGGCATGCGCCATCTGGGCATCGGTGCCCTGCTCGGCCTGCACGACGACTGGCGGGCCGACGTGTTAGCGGTGGTGGCCCACGCCCGCGCCCTGGTGCGGCGCTGGTGGCGGTGCTCGGTGACGGTGTCGGTGCCGCGCCTGCGCCCCGCGGCGGGGGGCTACCAGCCGGGCCGGCCGGTGACCGACCGGGAGCTGGCCCAGGTGATATGCGCTCTGCGCCTCGTGCTCCCCGACGTGGGCATCTCGCTGTCGACCCGCGAGCCCCCGGGCCTGCGCGACGGCCTGTTGCGACTGGGCGTGACGGCGATGTCGGCCGGCTCCCATACCGAACCCGGTGGGTACGCCGCCCCCAGTGATGCCGAGCCCCAGTTCGAGGTCAGCGACACCCGCTCGCCCGCCGACGTCGCGGCCGCCCTGGCCGCAGCCGGCTACGACCCCGTGTGGCGGGACACCATCGGCGCTCGCTGTATTTCTGGCGGCGCCGCCCCGGCCGGGGTCCCATCCCTGGCCTCCTCCGGGCGCACGGTCGCAGGTAACCTACGACCGTGCCTCTGACAGTCTTCGTCGCCGGGTTTCTCGCCGCGTCGGCGGCGCGGTTGCTGGCAGTCGCCGCCCAGGCGGCGACGACCGTGCCGGAGGCACCCTCGTCCATCTCGGGCGGCGACCAGGCGAGGGGGGCCCTGGTACTTGGCCTCACCCTTGTGGCCATGGGCGTGCTGGTGGTCTTGGCCATGCGCGGCACCCGGCGCCGGTCGGCTATCGCCAGGCGTCGACGAGGGGAAGGAGCTCGGGTAGGGCGGTGATCACCGCGTCGGGCGCCACGGCGTGGGCCTCGGCGAAGGGGTTGGGGCGCAGCACGGTGCGCAGGCCGGCGCTGCTGGCCCCCGCGATGTCGTCCCACGGACGGTCGCCCACGAAAACCGCGGCCGACGGGTCGCCCACCCCCAAGGAGTCGAGGGCGGCGGCGAAGGCGTCGGGGTGGGGCTTCTGGTGGTCGAGCTCGCTGGTGTAAAGGCGGGCGTCGAGGAGGCCGGCCAGGCCGTCGCGCTCGAGGAAGCGCTCATGGAAGGCGCGGGGCCAGTGGGTATTGGACAACAACCCGGTGCGCAAGCCACGATCGCGCAGTGCAGCCAGGGTCGGGGCGGCGTCGGGGTCGTGGCGAACGTGGGGAGTCCAGGCGTCGAGATGACGCAGGGCCGCCTCCTCGAGCAGGGCCTCGGCCACGTCGAGGTGGAGGTCGGCGGCGGCCGCGCCCAGGAGGTCGGCCAGTGTGGCGCTGCGCTGGTCGGTGGTGGTGGTGGCCCAGAAGTCCGCTTCCACCGCCACCAGGCGGGCGGTCACCTCGTCCTCGCGGTCGGGGGCTAGGTGGCGCGCGGCCAACCGCCAGGCGTCGACCAGCTCCGACTGGACGAAGGCGGAGAGCGTGCCGCCCCAGTCGAAGATGACGGCTTCAACCGTCATCGGACAAGCGAGTTAGTCTCCCACTTCTTTGGGTTCGCGCTCCCGGCGCCGCAGGATCAGAGTCGCGACGGACAGGCCGATCACCAGGGCGCCCAGCACCCCGAGCTTGAGAACGCTGTCGCTAGCCTTCTCCTTGTCGATGCCGAACGTCGCCAGGACCACCATCTCTTTGATGGCCGCCAGGATGCCGACCAGCAGGAACGGCTCGGCCACCAGGAGGTGTTCGTCGATAGCGGACCGCACCGCGGTCAGGAGCTCGACGAGGATGAAGACGATCAGGAGAGAGTTGAGCGCAGCCTCGATCGCCTTGGTCACGCCGTCCGACACCTCGGTGACAAGGTGGTAGACGGCGCTACCCAGCACGATGAAAGCTCCGGCCACCAGGAGCAGGGCGGTGAGGGTGTAGATGACGTCTTCGATCATGTGGAGGCTCAGGGTCGTCAGTCGGGCGACGATGTCCTGGCGTTCGGCTCCGCGCTCGGCCGTCCGGGCACCCCGCACGGTGCTTCGTTCCGCTGGTGTTTCAGGCGTCTCCCTCATGGACTGTCGCCCTCGCCGATGTCGCTCACGAGGCTCGCCTCTGCACGATCGTCGGCGGCTTCCGGCAGGCCGTAGCCACCGCCACTGGGCGTGAGCATGCGCAACACGTCTCCCTTCCTGAGCCGCAGCGTGCACTTGTCCGCCAGACGTACGGCTTTTGACTCGTCTGCTGCTGGAAGCAGCCAGTTCTCGCCCGGTGCTCCCGGGGATCCTCCCGCCAGTCCCCACGGGCGGCTCACCTGGCGCTCGGATATGAGGGTAACGGTAGCGTCGCCGAGCACCTCGAGGTCGCGCTCGATGCCTTCGCCTCCTGGCCAGCAGGGCGGGGAGGCGGATGGGAAAGCCAGCGGCGATGCGTCCGGCGGCAGGCTCGGGAGCCCCGTCGCGCACCAGGCAAACGTCGGTGCTGGTGCCGCCCATGTCGAACGTGACGCAGTCGCCGAACCCCGCCGCGCCCGCCGCTGCCGCGCCTGCCTTCACCCGCCTGCCGGCCCCGACAGCAGCAGGGCCACCGGCAGCTCGGCTGCGTCCTCGGCCGGTAGCAGGCCGCCCGCCGACGACATGACCAGAACCAGGTCGGCTACCCCGTCGGCTACGGCCCGGCCGGGGTCGTCGGGGTTGGACAGCACCTTGGCGATCCGCCCGTCGTCGCCGACCACGTCGGTGAACGTGCCGCCGGTGTCGACCCCACAGCGCATCGGGGTGAGACTGGGCGGCGTGGCTCTGTCCGCCGGGGCGCCGACCTGGGCGCCCCCTCCCCGGCCTGTGGGAGCATCGACCTGGGTGCTTCCCGACCCCCAGCCCGGCCATCCCGAGCTGATCGGTTTCGGCGCCGACCTCGCGCCCGAGACCCTCGTGGACGCATACCGCCGGGGCATCTTCCCGTGGCCCCATGACGGGGTGGGCCTACCGTGGTTCTCGCCCGATCCCCGCGCCGTGATCCGCCGGGGTGTCGTTCACGTGAGCCGGTCGCTGGCCTCGTGCCTTCGACGCTCCATGTGGGAGTCGACCGTCGACGTGGCTTTCGACGCGGTTGTCGCCGCCTGCTCGGATCGCCCGGACGAGGATGGCACCTGGATCACCGCGGAGATGGCTGCGGCCTACGCCCGGCTTCATCGTCTGGGTTGGGCCCACAGCCTCGAGGTCTGGGATGGCAAGGAGCTGGCGGGCGGGATATACGGCGTGGCGGTCGGGGGCTGTCTCACCGGCGAGTCGATGTTCCACCGCCGAAGGGACGCGTCCAAGGTCGCTCTCGTCGACCTCTGCCGGCGCTGGGACGAGGCGGGCGGCGCCATGGTCGACGTGCAACTGCCGACGCCGCATCTGGCGACCATGGGGGCGGTGGAGGTGCGGCGGGATCGCTTCCTGGCCATGCTCGCCGGCGTTGTCGACGCCTCCGTCGTCATGCGCACCGACCGCCTGCCGGTCAGCCGCCTGGCGGGATGAGCCACACCTCCTGCTCGCCCAGCGCGTCGTGCAAGGCGCGCACGGCGCGGCCGACGCCGGGGTCGTCACCGTCCCACACCACGACAGCCTCCGACGTGTTGGCGGCCAGCCAGGCGTCGCGCCGGCGCAGTGCCGCCGCGGCTTGGGCCTTGGTGGCCGGCGCCTTGGCCTCCAAGACCACCGTGGAGACGGCGCCGCCGAGCAGGTCGCGGAACCGCCGTTGCGATGCTGGCGGCCACACCGAGTCGGGGTCGGGGTAGGCCAGTACCGCCAGGTAGGGGACACCGGCGGCCGCGGCGGCTTCGGCGCCGAGCTGCTCGGTCCCCAGGCCCAGGCCGGTGAGCACCACCAGGTCGGGATGCAGCACCCGCTTGGCCGCGAGGATCTCCGCCAGCTCGTGGCGCGTGCGATCGGCCACGGGGTTGTCGTCGTAGCCGCCCAGGGCCGGGGGGCGGTGGCCGGTGACGACTATCAGGTGGCCCTCGGGTGCCGCTGTGCCGGCCGCACCCACCGCTGCCGAACCCCGCCTGCCGACTGTGTCGGCCGACCCCAGATCGGCAGGCGTACCCAGGCCGGTGCGGCCCCGCTGGTTGCGGGCCGCCTCTACCGCCAGGCGGTCGACGAGGTCGTTGACGGCGTCGGTGCCGTGCCCCTTGACCCACCGGAACGAGACCCGCCCCGGATCGGCCCGTACCGCTTCCACCAGGGGCTCCCACAGGTCGCGATTGGCGACGGGTTGCTTGGCCTTGTTCCGCCAGCCCCGGGCCATCCATCCTTCCCACCAGCGGTCGCGGAAGCAGTTCACGACATAGGTCGAGTCGCTCACGACCTGCAGCGGGCCGGGCAACGCCGTCACCGCCTCCAGGGCGGCGGTGACCTCCATGCGCTGGTTGGTGGTGTGGGGCGCCGCCCCGCTGGCAAAACGCCCCCCGGGCACCGCCCACGCCCATCCCCCCGGCCCCGGGTTCCCGATGCAGGCCCCGTCGGTGTACACGACGGTCGCCGCCCCCCCGCTCACCCCGTCACCGACTCGCGCAATTGGCCCTCTGAGGGACCCTTGGCGCGGGCGACTCGGCTGTAGGCGGCCAAGGCTGCGCCCTGCAGCCGATCGGCGGCCATTCCCGACGTGAAGTGCAGGATCGTCCAGCCGGCGGCGGCTAGAGCGTTGCCACGGGTGCGGTCTCGGTCGAACGCAGACCGGCCGGAGTGGACTTCCCACCCGTCGTACTCAATGCCGAGGAGCACGTCGGGATAGGCGAAGTCGAGCAAGTAAACCGTGCCGCCGGTGGCTACCTGGTGTTGGGGGATCGGCGCAGGGAGCCCGGCGTCGACGAGCAGGCGGTTGAGGTCCAGCTCTGCTCGGCTGTCACCAGGGTGGTAACCGGGCTTGCGGGCGTCGAGAGCAGCCTCGAGGGAGGCCAATGAAGGTCCGGCGCCGACCAGGTGCTCGTGGACGGCGCGCAGCTCGGTGAGCTCGACGATCCTCCTGCGCAGGCCATCGTCAACGAGTCGAGCGATGAACCCGGGGGTCAAGGCGCCTGACAGGTCGGCGATGGTGCGCGCCGCCGTGGTCACCGGGATCCCGCTGCGCTGGGTGAGGTGGCTGGCAGGGAGCCTGCTGCTCTGGTGGGCGCGGACCCCGGGGAGCCTCGGCCACATGGGAGCTGGCACGGTGAGCTCGGGTCTCTCGTCGTGGAAGCCCCACATCGCCCATAGCTCGGCTGCCGCCCGGTGAGAGGCGACAGCTCCGGGTCCATCGGCCAGGCAGGCGGCTCGCAGATCGTGCCACCGCCCGGGCTGAGCGCCCGCGAAACGGTAGACCCCGCGCCGGACGGCGATGAACCGCCCAGATGCCAATCGGCCCTTGAGCTGCTTGATGGTGAGGTGAGCCCTGGCTTGATGACGCGTTACCAGGCCGTCCTGATGGCTGGCGATCGTGGCGAGCTCGGCTTCCATGTGCCCCATTCAACCCTGCCCCTGTGACATCGAACTCTCGCCCGCGCCAAGGGTCCCTCCACGGGCCAATCTCGCGAGGCGGGAGAGGCGAGGCCCGGAGGGGCTCGAGCCCTTGCCCGCGTAAAGGGTCCCTCTACGGGCCAATTGCGCGGAGAGCGGAGGTCTGGTGGGAACATGGGGCGTGATCTTCGACGGGTTCTCCCAGCAGCTTCCCGACATCGATTCCGAGGAGACGGCCGAGTGGCTCGACTCGTTCGACGACGTCGTTGACGTCCGGGGCAAGAGCCGGGCTCGGTTCCTGCTCATGAAGCTGGCCGAGCGGGGCCGCGAGCTCCAGGTCGGCACGCCGGCCACGGTGTCGACGCCCTACATCAACTCCATCCCCCCCGAGCGCGAGCCCTGGTTCCCGGGCGACGAGTACATCGAACGGCGTATAAGGGCCTTCATCCGCTGGAACGCAGCGGTCATGGTGGTGCGGGCCAACACCCTGGCGCCGGGCATCGGGGGCCACCTCGCCACCTACGCGTCCTCCGCCGCGCTCTACGAGGTTGGCTTCAACCACTTCTTCCGCGGCAAGGACGACGGTCGCTCCGGCGACCAGGTCCTCTTCCAGGGCCATGCCGCCCCCGGCATCTACGCCCGGGCCTTCCTCGAGGGTCGTCTCGACGAGGACGACCTCGACCACTTCCGCCAGGAGGTGGGCCGGCCCAACCGAGGCCTGTCTTCGTATCCCCACCCCCGGCTCATGCCCGACTTCTGGGAGTTCCCGTCGGTCTCCATGGGCCTGGCCCCCATCACCGCCATCTACCAGGCCCGGTTCAACCGCTACCTGCTGAACCGCCGGCTGGCCGACACCACCAGGTCGAAGGTGTGGTGCTTTTTGGGCGACGGCGAGTGCGACGAGCCCGAGAGCCTGGGATCGTTGTCGCTGGCCGCCCGTGAGGGCCTCGACAACCTCATTTTCGTGGTCAACTGCAATCTTCAGCGCCTCGACGGGCCGGTGCGGGGCAACGGCAAGATCATCCAGGAGCTGGAGGCGGTGTTCCGGGGCGCGGGCTGGAACGTGATCAAGGTCATCTGGGGCTCGAAGTGGGACGAGCTGCTCGCCCAGGACAAGGACGGCGTCCTCCTCAACAAGATGAACACCACTGTCGACGGGCAGTTCCAGAAGTACTCGGTGGAGTCCGGTGCCTACATCCGCGACCACTTCTTCGGGCCCGACCCCCGCCTGCGGGCCATGGTCGAGCACCTCTCCGACGACGACCTGCGCAACCTCCCCCGTGGCGGCCACGACTACCGCAAGCTCTACGCCGCCTACCGGGCTGCGGTCGAGCACACCGGGGCGCCCACCGTCATCCTGGCAAAGACCATCAAGGGCTGGACGCTCGGCCCCGAGTTCGAGGCCCGCAACACCACCCACCAGATCAAGAAGATGACCAAGCCCGAGCTGCGGGCCTTTCGGGCCCGGCTCCATCTCGAGGACCAGATCCCCGACGAGGCCCTCGACGCCGACCTGCCTCCCTACTACAGGGTTCCCGAAGGCTCACCCGAGCACGAGTACATGATGGAGCGGCGCCAGGCCATGGCCGGGTCGCTGCCCCGGAGGCTGGTTCGGGCCAAGCCCCTGCCCGCCCCCGACCCCAAGGTGTTCGCCGGGTTTGCCGAGGGCTCGGGCGCCCAGGAAGCCTCCACCACCATGGTGTTCGCGCGCCTCCTGCGCGCCCTGCTGCGGGACAAGGCGATGGGGGCCCGGGTGGTGCCGATCATCCCCGACGAGGCCCGCACCTTCGGCATGGACGGCTTGTTCTCCGAGGTCAAGATCTATGCCCCCTTCGGCCAGCAGTACGAGTCCGTCGATGCCCAGTTCGCGCTCTCCTACAAGGAGGCCAGCGACGGCCAGATTCTCGAGGAGGGCATCACCGAGGCCGGCTCGATGGCCAGCTTCACCGCCGCGGGCACGTCCTACGCCACCCACGCCACGCCCATGGTGCCCTTCTTCATCTTCTACTCGATGTTCGGCTTCCAGCGGGTGGGCGACCTCATCTGGGCCTTCGGCGACATCCGGGGGAGAGGGTTCTTGTGCGCGGCCACCGCAGGGCGCACCACGCTGCAAGGCGAGGGCCTGCAGCACTGCGACGGCCACAGCCTGGTGCTGGCGTCCACCGCGCCGACGGTGGCGGCCTACGATCCGGCGTTCGCCTACGAGCTGTCCGTCATCATCGAGGACGGGCTGCGCCGAATGTACGGTCCCGAGCCCGAGGACGTCTTCTACTACCTCACGCTCTACAACGAGAACTACGCCATGCCGCCGATGCCTGACGGGCCCTCCGGGCCGGGAGGGGCCAGCGCAAGAGACGGCATCCTCCGGGGCCTCTACCGCTTCGCCCCCGCCCCCGAAAACGGGCGGCGGCGGGCCACCATCGTGTTCTCGGGTACGGCCCAGGGCGCGGCCCGGCAAGCCCAGAATATCCTGGCCGAGCGCCACGATGTGGCTGCCGAGCTTTGGAGCGCCACGTCGTACAAGGCGCTGCGGGAGGACGCCCTGTCGGCGGAGCGGTGGAACCGCCTGCACCCCACCCAAACCCCCCGCACGCCTTACGTCACCGATGCGCTGTCGTCGGCCGAGGGCCCGGTGGTGGCCGTCACCGACTACATGAAGGCCGTGCCCGACCAGGTCAGCCGCTGGGTGCCGGCGCCGTTCACCTCGTTGGGCACCGACGGCTTCGGGCGCTCCGACACCCGGGCCAACCTGCGGCGCCACTTCGAGACCGACGCCCCCAACGTGGTCGTGTCGGTGCTGTCGGCCCTGGCCGCCACGGGCGACGCCAAGCCCGAGGAGGTGGCCGACGCCATCGCCGCTTACGGGCTGGACGCCGAGGCCCCCGACCCCCGCACCTCCTGATGAGCTTTTACCTCACCGGCGACCCCGAGGCCGACGGGTTGCTGGAACGCGAGCCGTTGGCCCTCCTCATCGGGATGCTCCTCGACCAGCAGGTGCCCATGGAACGGGCCTTTCACAGCCCGCTGGAGCTGAAGGAGCGCCTCGGAGGACGGCTCGACGCGGCCGAGATGGCCGCGTCCGATCCCGACGAGCTGGCTTTGGTGTTCGCCGCGCGGCCCGCGCTGCACCGCTACCCGGGTTCGATGGGCCGCCGCACCCACGACTTGTGCCGTCACCTGGTCGGGCACTACCGAGGCCAGGCCGAGGCGGTGTGGACGACCGCGGCCACGGGCGCTGAGCTGTTGGCCAACATCAAGGCGCTCCCCGGCTTCGGAGAGCAGAAGGCCCGCATCTTCGTGGCCCTTCTGGCCAAGCGCAGGAGCGTGACCCCTCCCGGGTGGGAGAAGGTGGCCGGCCCCTACGGTCGGCCCGGTTGGTTCTCGGTGGCCGACATCGACGGCCCCGACGCCCTGGCCCGGGTGCGGGAGCACAAACGGGCAGTGAAGGCCGAGGTCAAGGCCAGAGCCGGGCCCAACGTCACCGACCCGTAGGTCGACGGGACCCGCCCTCTCCCACGCTTCGCCGCAGGAGGCCGACGAGGCGCCGGCGGTCGGGAGCTGACAGCTCGTCGACCAGGGGGAGGTCGACGACGAAGGCGTCATAGAGGCGCTGGCGGACAGCGCGGCCTGCCCTGGTGAGCACCAGTTGCTTCACCCGGCGGTCACCGGGGTCCACCCATCGCTCCACCAGGCCCCGTTCCTCCAGGCGGTCGACGATGCCCGTCACGTTGGAGGCGTCGCAACACAGCTGCTGGGCCAGCTCGCGCATGGGCAGCGGCTGGTCGAGGTGGCGTAGGGCCAGACCCTGGGCCAGGGAGAGGTCGCAGTCGGCGGCCCGGTCGGCGAAGCGTTGGCGCAGGTCGGTGGTGAGCTGAAACAACAGCGCCACCACCTCGTCGATTTCCGGCTCGACCATGGATGCTGATGATAGTCGATGAACTAGACAGTTGACAACATCCACCAAATCTGGTTCCATGTCGCTGGCCCAGCCCGAGGAGGCAACCGTGGTTCGAATCGCTGATTTCTGCTACCGCCGACGCCGCTACGTGGTGCTGGCCTGGGTGCTCGTCCTCGCCGGCGTCATCGTGGCAGGCTCCTCGCTGCCCGCCAAGTACCGGGCCAACTACCAGACCCCGGGGGCAGAGTCCACCAAGGCCTATGGCCTGCTCAAGGGGCGGTTCCCGGCCCGCCAGGGTGACTCCGTCAAGCTCGTGTTCGCCGGAGACATCGACGCGCCGGCGGTCAGGTCTCAGGTCGACGCTGTCATCGCCACCGCAGCGTCACGACCCCATGTCAGCGGAGTGAGCAGCCCGTATGCCGTCGAGGCGGCATCGCAGGTCTCCACCGACCGCCGTGTGGCATACGCCGAGGTCTACTTCGACCAGCCGTTCGACAAGCTGGCCAACAGCGACCCGCACTTCCAGAAGAACTTCCTGGCTGCCGTCCACCCCGGGCCAAGGCCGGGTGTCGACATGGAGGTGAGCACCTTCGTGGCCGAGCAACAGGTCGGTTCGGAGATGATCGGTTTGATCTTCGCCGCCCTCATCCTCCTGCTCGCCTTCGGTTCGGCCCTGGCCATGGGCCTGCCCATCGTCACCGCTCTGTTCGGCCTGGGCATCGGCGCCACGCTCGGCGGTATGGCATCGCGGCTCATCGAGACCCCCGAATGGGCGGCCACCGTCGCCACCATGATCGGCCTGGGCGTGGGCATCGACTACGCCCTGTTCATCATCACCCGTTACCGCCAGTCGCTGGCGGGCGGCCTGTCCCCCCGCGAGGCCAACATCACAGCCATGGGCACCGCGGGCCGCGCCGTCCTCTTCGCGGGCGGGACCGTCGTCGTCTCGCTCCTGGGCATGCTCACCATGGGCCTGTCCTACCTGAACGGAGTGGCGGCGTCGTCGGTGCTGGCCGTACTCACCATGTTGACGGCCTCCCTCACGCTGTTGCCGGCCATCTTGGGGTTCGTGGGCAAGAACATCGACCGGTTGCGCGTGCCGTTCACGGGGAGAGCATCGCATCAGGGCACGCGCGCATTCTGGTACCGGTGGAGCCGGGTGGTCCAGCATCGACCCTGGTTCGCCTTCGGTGGCGGCGCCCTGGTGCTGCTTGTCATCACGTTGCCCCTGCTGTCGCTGCGGTTCGGCTTCCCAGACGAGGGCAACAACTTGAAGTCGGAGACGTCGCGCCAGGCCTACGACCAGCTGACCAAGGGCTTCGGGGCCGGGTTCAACGGCCCGTTGTTGTTGGTCGTCGACCAGAAGGGCGCCTCGGATCCCGCCGGTGCACTGGCCGCGGTCACCAGCGCGGCCAGGGCGACGCCGGGTGTCGCGTTCGTGGCGCCACCGTTGCCCAACCCGACAGGCGACACCGCCATCGTCAACGTGTTCCCCAAGAACAAGCCGCAGGACAAGGCCACCGCCGCCCTCGTGCACCGGCTGCGCGACTCGGTGCTGCCTGCCGCCGTCGGTTCCAGCGGGGCCAAGGTCCTGGTCGGTGGGTTCACGGCCATCTCCATCGACCAGAGCGACTACATCAGCCGCCGGCTCCCGATCTTCATCGGCTCGGTGGTCCTGCTGTCGTTCGTCCTCCTCACGACCGTCTTCCGTTCACCCCTCGTGGCCCTGAAGGCCGGGGTGATGAACCTGCTCTCGATCGCGGCCGCCTATGGCGTCATGTCGTTCGCGGTGCAGGGCACATGGCTGGGCAGGCTGTTCAACATCCCCGAGACCCCCATCCCCGCGTTCGTACCGATGATCATGTTCGCCATCCTCTTCGGCCTCTCGATGGACTACGAGGTGTTCCTGCTGAGCCGCATCCGCGAGGAGTTCGTTCGCACCGGTGACAACGGCCTTGCCGTGGCCGACGGCTTGGCAGCCACCGCCCGAGTCATCACCGCGGCGGCGGCGATCATGGTGTTCGTGTTCGGGGTCTTCATCTTCGACCCCAACGTGTTCATCAAGCAGATCGGCTTGGGGCTCACGACGGCGGTACTGGTCGATGCCACCATCGTGCGCATGGTGCTGGTGCCTGCCACGATGGAGCTGTTGGGCAACGCCAACTGGTGGATGCCGGGCTGGCTCGGCCGGCTCCTTCCCGAGGTGCACATCGAGGGCGAGGCCGCCGTGCAGGCAGAGCTGGCGACGCTGATGGCGGCCGAGGAGATCAAGGTCTGAGGGTTGCGCTGGGTGGGTTTCGCCGCCGGGTTGGCGTTGGTTCTGGCGACTACCCGCAGCGTGGTGATCACCTTGGTGGTGCCGCGCTCGGTGCCATCGCGGATGTCGGTGTTCGTGGGGCGCCGGGTGGTGCGCAGCTTCTTCGTGTTCGTCGCCGACCGCTTCTCCGATTGGGAAGACAAGGACCGCATCCTCGCGTATGGCGGGCCTGTGGCGCTGCTGGCCGTCTTCGTCGTGTGGCTGCTCCTGTTCGTCGCCGGCTACGGGCTGATGCTGTGGCCAGTCACCGGGAAGGCATTCGGGAGCGCACTGCGGGAGAGCGGGTCGTCGGTCTTCACCCTCGGAATCGCCTCCACCGTGCGGCCCGGGCCCACCGTGGTCGACCTGTTCGCCGGGGCCACCGGTCTGATCGTGGTGGCGCTGGAGATCGCCTACCTGCCCACCATCTACGCCGCCTTCGCCCGCCGGGAGACGCTCGTGACCCTGCTGCAGAGCCGGGCCGGCAACCCCCCGTGGGGGCCCGAGATCCTGGCTCGCCACCAGGTCGTCGGCCTCCTGGGGAGCCTGCCCGGGCTCTACCGCGACTGGGAGCAGTGGGCCGCCGACGTGGCCGAGAGCCACACCACCTACTCGGTGCTCGTGAGCTTCCGGTCGCCGCGCCCGATGTCGTCGTGGGTGCTGGCCCTGCTCGCGGTGCTCGACGCCGCCGCCCTGCAGCTGGCGTTCAACCCCAGGAGCGCTCCCACCGAGGCCAGGCTGTGCCTGCGCATGGGGTTCACCTGCCTGCGCGACATCGCCGATGCCCTCGGTGTCCCGTTCGACCACGACCCCCTGCCCACCGACCCCGTCGTCCTGACCGAAGTAGAGTTCTCCAGCGGCGTCGAGCGCCTCGCCAGCGTCGGCTTCACGTTGGAGCGCACGCCCGAGGAGGCGTGGCCGCATTTTCGGGCGTGGCGGGTCAACTACGAGTCGATCGCCTACACCCTGGCCCGGTACACCAACGCCGTCCCCGGCCCGTGGTCGGGCCAGCGTCGGCGGGGGGCCACCATCGAGCCCGTCCGCCCCGTCGACCGGACTCCCGACGACCCCAAGTCAGAGCGTCACGCCCCCGGCCGCTGGGCCGGCTGAGATGAGGACCGCGGTACCGTCCACCCCATGAGGGTGGTGGCCAACGGAGATGCCGCGGAGCTGGCCGACGGGGCCACCATTGCCGACCTGTTGGCTCGCCTCAGTCTTGGGGCCAGGTGGGTGCTGGTCGAGCGCAACGGTGAGCCGGTTAACCGGGCTGACCTGGCCACGACGGTGCTGAACGAGGGCGACCGGCTGGAGCTGGTGCGGGCCGTGGCCGGTGGCTGACCTCGGTCAGCGGCGGCTGTACCTGTGCACGCCCGACCGCCCCGACCTGGCCACCTTCCTCGCCGCCTGCATCGACGGTGGTGTAGACCTCGTGCAGCTGCGCGACAAGCGCCTGGAGGGCCGGCCGCTGCTGGCCCGTGCCCGCATCGCGGCGGGCGTGTGCCATGACCACGGAGTGCCATTCGTGCTCAACGACCGCCCCGACCTGGCCCTCGAGGTGGAGGCCGACGGGGTGCACGTGGGCCAGGACGACGCACCGGCCGCCCTGGCTCGGCGCATCCTCGGGCCCGGCGCCATAGTGGGTCTGTCGACCCACGCCCCTGCCGAGCTCGACGCCGCCGATTCCCAGCCCGTCGACTACCTGTCGGCCGGACCGGTAAACGCCACGCCCACCAAGCCGGGCCGGCCCGCGACGGGCCTGGGCTACCTGGCCCACGCCGCCGCCCATGCCCAGCTGCCCTGGTTCGTGACCGGCGGGGTCACACCCGAATCGGTGCGCGGCATGGTGGCGGGGGGGGGCGGAAGAGGGGTGGTCGTGCGTTGGCGGCCCCGGTCATCCTAACCAGGCCTCTGAGCGGTGGGCTGGGTCACCTCCGTCCACCGCGC
>JBPCJQ010000052.1:0-4997 GCA_051005135.1 Acidimicrobiales bacterium | reverse complement strand
TCGCCAAAACCCAGACCGGAAGGAGGAGTTTTCGTTTTTTTCTTTCCCCTCTTCCCCCCCCCCGCTCTCCCCCCCCCGCCAAAGAAGGCGGCTACTCGGCGGGGCCGGTCTCGGCCAGCTCCACCGGCGGCGGCTCGATGCGTTCGATGGAGCGGAAGACGATCTTGTCGTCTTCGGCGTCGACCACGATGGTCTCGCCGGCGCGAAACTCCTTCCACAAGATCCGCTCCGATAGCGGGTCTTCGACCTCACGCTGGATGGCTCGGCGCAGCGGCCGTGCGCCCAGGGTGGGGTCGTAGCCATTGCGCGCCAGGAGGTCCTTGGACGCCGGCGTGAGCTCCAGGGCGATGCCCTGGCTCTCGAGCTGGCCCTTCACCCGGCGGATCATGTGGTCGACGATCTGGGTGACCTCCTCGCGTGACAGCTCGTGGAAGACGATCGTCTCGTCGATGCGGTTCAAGAACTCGGGACGGAAGTGCTGCTTGAGCGCCTCGTTGACCTTGTCCTTCATCTTCTCGTAGGTGACGGCCTGGCTGGTCTTCTGGAAGCCCACGGCCGCCTTGCGCAGGTCGGCGGTGCCCAGGTTGGAGGTCATGATGAGCACGGTGTTCTTGAAGTCGACGGTGCGGCCCTGGGCGTCGGTGAGGCGGCCGTCCTCCAAGATCTGGAGCAGGGCGTTGAAGACGTCGGGGTGAGCCTTTTCGATCTCGTCGAACAGCACCACCGAGAAGGGCTTGCGGCGCACCGCCTCGGTGAGCTGGCCGCCCTCCTCGTAGCCGACGTACCCGGGGGGCGAGCCCACCAGGCGGCTGACGGTGTGCTTCTCCATGTACTCGCTCATGTCGAGCTGGATGAGGTGGCTCTCGTCGCCGAAGAGGAACTCGGCCAGCGTCTTGGCCAGCTCGGTCTTGCCCACGCCCGAGGGCCCCAAGAAGATGAACGAGCCGCTGGGGCGCTTGGGGTCCTTGAGGCCGGCTCGGGTGCGGCGGATGGCCTGGGACACGGCGTGGATGGCCGACTCCTGGCCGACGACGCGCTTGTGCAGCTCGTCTTCCATGCGCAGGAGCTTGGCCGTCTCCTCCTCGGTGAGCTTGTAGACGGGGATTCCGGTCCACAGGGCCAGCACCTCAGCAATGCCCTCCTCGTCGACCTCGTCGAACAGGTCGATGCCCTCGGCCTTCCACTCCGTCTCCTTGGCCGACTTGCGGTCGAGGAGGCTCTTCTCCCGGTCGCGCAGCTTGGCCGCCTGCTCGAACTTCTGGTTCTCGATGGCCGTGTCCTTCTCCCGCCGAACGGTCACCAGCTCGCTCTCGAGCTCCTTGAAGTCTTCGGGCGTCTTCATGCGGCGCATGACCATTCGGCTGCCGGCCTCGTCGATGAGGTCGATGGCCTTGTCGGGAAGGTGGCGATCGGAGATGTAACGGTCGGAGAGGTTGGCGGCGGCGACGATGGCCTGGTCGGTGATGGTGACCCGGTGGTGGGCCTCGTAGCGGTCGCGGATGCCTTTCAGGATCTCGATGGTGTGAGCCACGGTGGGCTCTTCCACCTTGATGGGTTGGAAGCGCCGCTCCAGGGCGGCGTCCTTCTCGAGGTGCTTGCGGTACTCGTCGAAGGTGGTGGCCCCGATGGTCTGAAGCTCGCCTCGGGCCAGCATGGGCTTGAGGAGGGAGGCGGCGTCGATGGCGCCTTCGGCCGCGCCGGCACCCACCAGGGTGTGCAGCTCGTCGATGAACAGGATGATGTCGCCCCGCGTGCGGATCTCCTTGAGCACCTTCTTGAGGCGCTCCTCGAAGTCGCCCCGGTAGCGTGACCCGGCGACCAGGGCACCGAGGTCGAGCGTGTAGAGCTGCTTGCCCTTGAGGGTCTCGGGCACGTCGTTGGCCACGATCTGCTGGGAGAAGCCCTCGACGATCGCGGTCTTGCCCACCCCGGGCTCACCGATGAGCACGGGGTTGTTCTTGGTGCGCCGGGACAGCACCTGCATCACCCGCTCGATCTCGCGTTCGCGGCCGATGACGGGATCGAGCTTCTTGTCACGGGCCAGCTGGGTGAGGTTGCGGCCGAACTGGTCGAGCACCAGTGACCCGGTGGGGGCAGCCTCGCCGCCGGGGCCGCCGGCGGGGGCGCCCTCCTTGCCCCCGGCGTAGCCGGAGAGGAGCTGGATGACCTGCTGGCGCACCCGGGACAGGTCGGCGCCCAGCTTCACGAGCACCTGGGCGGCCACACCCTCGCCCTCGCGGATGAGGCCGAGCAGGATGTGCTCGGTGCCGATGTAGTTGTGCCCGAGCTGCAGGGCCTCGCGTAGCGACAGCTCCAGCACCTTCTTGGCCCGAGGGGTGAACGGGATGTGGCCGCTCGGGGAGGAGCCACCGTGGCCGATGATCTCCTCGACCTGGGTGCGCACCGCCTCGAGGGAGATGCCGAGCTGCTCCAGGGCCTTGGCGGCCACACCCTCGCCCTCGTGGATGAGGCCGAGCAGGATGTGCTCGGTGCCGATGTAGTTGTGGTTGAGCAGCCGAGCTTCCTCTTGGGCCAGCACGACGACCCTTCGGGCCCGGTCTGTGAATCGTTCGAACATGGAGAACCCTCCCTCCCTGACGGTGGGGTCCGTGAAGCGCAAGTCTACCGGGCTGTCACTGTCTGGGTGGAGCCAGCTACCTTCTGTCGGTGGTCAGCCTCGTCCCTCTCCTCGCCCTTCCTCACTTGGAGGCCGATCTGGCCCGCGTGGAGCAGGCCCTGCGGCGCAGCGTGCAGACCGGCGACGCCTACCTGAGCGAGGTGGCCGGCCATCTCGTGCCCGCCGGGGGCAAGCGCCTGCGACCCGCCCTGGCCCTGTGCGCCGGCCAGCTCTCGGGTGGCCCCGCCCCCGACGACGTGGTGATGGGCGCCTGCGCAGTGGAGCTCGTGCACCTGGGCTCGCTGTACCACGACGATGTCATGGACGAGGCCCGTACCCGCCGCAACGTGGCCAGCGTGAACGCCCGGTGGGGCAACCTGGTGGCCATCCTCGCCGGCGACTTCCTGCTGGCCAGGGCGTCGGAGATCGCCGCGTCGCTGGGCACCGAGGTGGCCGGGTTGCTCGCCACCACCATCGGCCGCCTGTGCGAGGGCCAGGTGCAGGAGCTGTCACAGGCGTTCGACGTGGGGCGCACCGAGGAGGCCTATCTGTCGTCGATCGCCGGCAAGACCGCTGCCCTGCTGGCCACCGCCTGCCGCATCGGTGGCATAACCGCCGGCCTGCCTCGTGCCGCCATCGACGCCCTGACCGCTTACGGCCAACGCCTGGGGATGGTGTTCCAGATCGTCGACGACATACTCGATGTGGTGGCCACCGACGAGCAGCTGGGCAAGCCCGCCGGCAACGACCTGGTGGAGGGTGTCTATACCTTGCCTGTCATCAAGGCCCTGCTGGCCGATCATGGCCAGTCGCTGCACGGACTGCTCGGTGGCCCGGTGGACTCAGAGGCGGTCGCCGCCGTCCGTGCCCTCGTACAGGCTGACGGCGCCGTCGCCTCGGCCGTCGAAGTGGCCCGGGCCTACGCCGCCGAGGCCGAGGCGGACCTCGATCACCTCGTAGCCGTCCTTGGTGGCGGGCCTGATGCGGAACGGGTAGCCGCCACCTTCGCCCACCTGGGCCCTTATCTCATCGCCAGCGTGCAACCGACGGCGACCCGTCAACCGTCGGGGCAGGACCGGGCCACCATGGCGGCCAGTGACGCGCCGTAGGGTGCGGTGGCCACGCCCTCTTCAGTGACGATCGCGCTCACCAGCGCTGCGGGGGTCACGTCGAAGGCCCGGTTGTCGGCGGCCATGCCGGCGGGAGCCAATCGGATTGCGCCGAGGAAGGTCACCTCGTCGGCGCTGCGGCGCTCGATGGGGATGACCGAGCCGTCCGGGCAGGCCAGGTCGACGGTCGACGTAGGGGCACCCACGTAGAGGGGCACTCCGTGGTGGCGGGCCAGGACGGCCAGGCCGTAGGTGCCCACCTTGTTGGCCACGTCGCCGTTGGCTGCGATGCGGTCGGCGCCCACAACCACACAGTCCACTTCGCCCCCGGCCATCAGCGACGCCGCCATGACGTCGGCCACCAGGGTGGCGGGAACGCCCAGGCGATCGAGCTCCCAGGCTGTGAGGCGGGAGCCCTGGAGGGCGGGGCGGGTCTCGCCCACCCAAACGCTGGGGTGGCGACCACCCTCGTGGGCGGCACGCACGATGCCAAGCGCCGAGCCGTAGCCGGCGCAGGCCAGGGCCCCGGCGTTGCAGTGCGAGTAGACATGCCCGCCCACGGGGATGAGCGGGGCGCCGTGGGCGCCCAGCCGACGGTTGCGAGCCACGTCGTCGGCGGCCAGGTGGCAAGCCTCGGCCACCGGGTCGTCGGCGGCCATGGCCCGGGCTGCTCCCCAGGCCAGGTTGACGGCGGTGGGCCGGGTGGCCACCAGGCGGGTGGCGGCCTCAACGAGTCCGACGCCGGTGACCTGGGCCAGGGCGACGCCCATGGCCCCAGCCACGCCCAGGGCGGGGGCACCCCGGACGGCCATGGTGGCGATGGCGTCGCACATCTCGTCGACCGTGTCCACCTCGAGGAACGCCAGCTCGCCTGGCAGCCGGCGCTGGTCTATGAGACGTACCCGCTGGCCACGCCATTCGATGGTGGGTGGGAAGGGAAGGGTCACTCGGGTCGCAGGGTTGGGAAGGCCACGACGTCGCGGATGTTGGCGGCGTCGGACAGCAGCATGACCAAGCGATCGATGCCGATGCCCAGGCCGGCCGTCGGCGGCAGGCCGTACTCGAGGGCTCGCAGGTAATCCTCGTCGACGGCCATGGCCTCGGTGTCGCCAGCGGCTTTGGCTGCCGCCTGGGTGGTGAAGCGGGCCCGCTGCTCGTCGGGGTCGACCAGCTCGCTGAAGGAGTTGGCTAGCTCGCGGCCGGCGACGATGGACTCGAAGCGCCCCACCAGGTCGGGGCGGTCACGGTGGCCACGGGCGAGGGGCGACACC
>JBPCJQ010000051.1:0-8231 GCA_051005135.1 Acidimicrobiales bacterium | reverse complement strand
GGACTGTCACCGTGCTCCTCCTCAAGTGGTTGTGTTGGAACTGCTTCTTGAGGTTGACGCGGTGACCGTCGCGTCTGGTGGACCCTCAGGCCCTCCGGCTCCTACACCACTCCTTGGGACTCAACTTGGCCTCGTCCTGACAACGCTGCTGCTGGCCGGGTGCTCGTCGGCTTCGAGCTCGAGGCAATCCTCGGGGGGCATCCCGGCCGAGCCCAAGGCGGGGACGTGGAAGACATGGGTGCTGTCCTCGACCGACCAGGTCAAGGTGCCGCCGCCGCCGCCGGGGCGGGTTCGGCCCAGGCCAAAGCTGAGCTGGCGGAGCTGCGCGACCTGGCCGCCAACCGCTCACCCCAGGCCGTGAGCGAGGCCCACCGCTGGGGCGACTACCCGGCCACCGAGCCGTGGACCAAGGAAAACATGGCCCTCGTCTCCCAGCAATCCAAGAACCCTCCCCTGGCGTGGCGGTGGCCGATGCGGTCATCGCCCGGGCCAGAGGTCACGGCTCCGATGCCCGCTGGGACGGGCAGCGCCCCACCGGTGCCGGCTACTGGGCGGCGCCGCCAGACAACCCGCCCGACCGCTCTCAGCCGGTGGCCCAATGGATGCTGCCGGCCGGGCTGGTGGTGACGCTGGCCGGCATCTGGATGACCATGACCCACGTGCCCCTCGTGGCCCAGGCCAGCCGGGGCGAGGCGCCGTGGGCCGGCACCCTCTTCCACATGACGCCGCCCTAGCCGTGCTCGCCCTGGGACTGGCCTGGGCTGCCCTCCACTGGTCCGACGACGGTCGGGATTCTGACGCGCCTGGTACGGTTCAGTAAGTACCAAGCAGAGAGAACATGGGATGAGCACCGCCCGGGTTGCCGGCCACGACTTCGATTTGGAACACGCGCAGATTGAGCTGGCGCTTTCCGGCGTGGACCCAGAACCGATCAACCAGCACTACGCCGTGATCAATGGGCGGCGGTTCCCCCCAAAACAAGCGCTGGCGGTTGTCACGGGGCTCGATCGCGCCGACTTCACCACTCATCAGGCCCGAGCAATACTGCAGCGATTGGGCTTCGGTGTTTACCGCCGAAGTTCCCAAACGGCCGCTCCCGGCGCGCCCGAGCGTGGTCCCCACGGAGGTGCCGAGGCGGCGGTGCTCGAGCCTTTCACAGGGCGTTGGATCGCCCAGGAAGGGCTCGAGGTGGTCTTCGACGCGGATACCCCCGAAGCGGTGGTGCGTTGGTTGCACCGTAACCACCGCCGGGCAAGGGTCTGGCGGGTGCCAAGCACCCCGGCGGAGACGGGTTCGGCGTTGTCAGGCCGTTGATCTTCGCTATACCGAGCTGCCCAACGGCCAAGTCCGCCCGATCCTCGACGTTGCCATAGAGGGCAATGACGACCTGCTGGTCCGCCATGCCTGGTTGACAGCGGCGCGCTCCTGGCCCTACGTGTGGGGCCTCCTCGGGCATCTCTCGTTCTTCCGCTACTTCACCGTCACCTTTCGCGCTGTTGATTTCGAGTTCGAGGTACAGGCAGTCGACCGGTGAGCGCTCCCGACACGCTGCCCGGCTACCCGATGATGTCGTCGACGGCGATCACCAGGTCGGGTAGGGCTTCGGAACTAATCGTCTGGCCCCGTCCTCGCCGTTCCACGATGGCATAGCCATCGGGTGACGGCTGGCGGTGGATCTCCACCGCCTGGCCCTTCAGGTCGACGATCCAAACTTCCATCACACCGTGCTTGGCGTACACGGGTAGCTTCACCTGCCGGTCGAACCGCAGGGTGGTGTCGGAGACCTCGATGAGCAGCAGGATGTCGGTCGCTCGGGGGTGCCGGTGGCGGTAGCGCTCGAGCGGGGGGGCCAGCAGCGTGAGGTCGGGCTGGGGCTCCGAGAGGTCGCCCAGGCGCACCGGGTTCTGCACGTTCACCACCGCCCGATCGCCGACGCGAGAGGTGAACAGTGAGTTCAGGATCATCACGCAGCCGCCGTGATCCGGGCCGATCGGCGTCATCTCGATGATCTCGCCCTCGATGAGCTCCAGCCGGCGGTGGCCGAAGAACCCCATCTGGCCGAGTGCCTCGTAGTCGTCCACGGTGAACAGAATGCGAGTCGGCTCGACGGCCACCCGTCCATCATGCCAGCGAGCTCGTCTTTCATCCACGAGTTGATTCGTCTGCTGAGTGGCGGATGGCGGCGTAGAGGCTGTCAGGGGTGACCACCCCGCAGTAGCGGCCGCCGTCGATCACGGCCACCCAGCCGGTGTCGTGCAACAGGAGCTGGGCGAAGGCGTCCTTCAGGCTGTCGCCGGCGGCGATCGTGGTCGCCACCGGCCGCTGCTGGCCGTTGAGGCTGCCTTCGCCCTCAGCGTGCGAACGGGCCAGGGCACCCGTCAGGCGGCCGTTGCCGTCGACCACCACCGCCCACAGCGCGCCGGCGTCGTCCATGCGCCGCCGGGCCTCGCTCAACGGCTGGCCGGGGGCGAGCACCGGCAGGCTGGCGAGATCGGCCACGTCGATGGCCGTGACCGCCAGGCGCTTGAGACCCCGGTCGGCACCCACGAAGTCGGCCACGAAGGGCGACGCAGGCCGACCCAGCACCTCCGACGGCGGGGCGTACTGCTCGAGCACGCCGCCCTGGCCCAGGATGGCGATGCGGTCTCCCAGCCGCACCGCCTCGTCGACGTCGTGGGTCACGAAGACCACCGTCTTTTTGACCTCCGACTGGAGACGCAGGAACTCCTGCTGGAGGCGGTCGCGGTTGATGGGGTCGATGGCGCCGAAGGGCTCGTCCATGAGCAGCACGGGTGGGTCGACCCCTAGGGCGCGCGCCACGCCCACCCGCTGGCGCTGGCCTCCTGAGAGCTGGTGGGGGTAGCGGTCGCGGTAGGCGGCGGGATCCAGGCCAACCAGGTCGAGCAGCTCGTCGGCGCGCCGGCGGCACCGTCGGCGGTCCCAGCCCACCAGGCGGGGAACGGTGGCCACGTTGTCAGCCACTGTCTGGTGGGGGAACAGGCCCACCTGCTGGATCACGTAGCCGATGCGACGCCGCAGCCCCACGGGATCGACGGTGGTCACGTCGTCGCCGTCGATGAAGATCCTGCCGCTGGTGGGCTCGACCAGACGGTTGACCATCTTGAGCGTCGTCGTCTTCCCGCAGCCCGACGGGCCGACCAGCACGCAGACCTGGCCCTCGTCGATGTCGAGGTCGAGGTTGTCGACGGCAACGCGGTCATCGGCGTAGCGCTTGGTGAGGGACTCGAGCCGGATCATGGGAGCGTCTCGATAGTCTGCCTGAGTGCTCGCCACCGGCGGTGATCCGTGGGTGCGCTGGAACTGGGTCGGACGCCACACCGCCAGTATCAGCGCCGCCGCCCGCCAGCACGTGGAGCTCACTGTCATCGCCGTGGCGCTGGGGCTGGTGATCTCGTTCCCGCTCGCCCTCGCGGCACGACGATGGAAGCGGCTGCAGACGACGGTACTGTCGGTGACGGGCATCCTCTATACCGTCCCGTCGCTCGCCCTGTTCGCCCTCCTCGTGCCGTGGACGGGGCTGAGCGCCACCACGTCGGAGATCGGGCTGGTCGGCTACACCCTGCTGATCCTCATACGCAACATCGTCGCCGGGCTCGACGCCGTGCCCGACGAGGTGCTCGACGCGGCCCGGGGCATGGGGTTCACCCGCCGCCGCCAGCTCCTGCGCATCGAGCTCCCACTGGCGGCGCCGTCGATCATCGCCGGGGTGCGCATCGCCACCGTCACCACCATCGGCCTGGTGACGGTGACCGCCCTCATCGGCCAGGGTGGCCTGGGCCAGCTCATCCTCGAGGGGCTGACGCGCGACTTCCGAACCCCCCTGGTGGTGGGATCGGTGCTGTCGGTCGCCCTGGCCGCGGTGGCCGACCTCGGACTCGTCGGCCTCGAGCGCCTGGTCACCCCCTGGGCGCGGAGGACCGCCCCATGAGCTTTCTCGGCCGGGTGCTCGATTGGTTCACCACCTCCGGCCACTGGCAGGGAACCAACGGCATCCCGCACCGTCTCTCCGAGCATGTGGTGATGTCGGTAGCCGCCACCCTCGTCGCCGCCCTGGCCGCCTTGCCAGTCGGGGTCTTCCTAGGCCACACCAACCGGGGAGGAGGCCTGGCTGTCAACCTGGCCAACGTGGGACGGGCCATCCCCTCCTTCGCCATCCTGGTGCTGGCCACCCAGGTGGTTGGCATCGGTGCCGCGCCCGCCTTCTACGCCCTCGTGGCCCTGGCCGTGCCGCCCATGGTGACCAACTCCTATGTCGGCGTGCGCCAGGTCGACTCCGAGGTTAGGGAGGCGGCACGAGGCATGGGCATGACCAGCCTGCAGGTGCTCGGGCGGGTAGAGCTACCCATGGCCGTTCCCCTGATCATGGCCGGTGTACGCACCGCCGCGGTCCAGGTTGTGGCCACCGCCACCATCGCCGCCCTCGTCGCCTGGGGCGGTCTGGGCCGCTACATCGTCGACGGGCTGGCCCAGCGCGACTTCGTGGCTGTCTTCGCCGGGGCGGCACTTGTGGCAGGACTTTCGGTCCTCACCGAGCTGGCGCTGGCCGGCCTGCAGTACCTGCTGGTGCCGTCCGGGCTCCGCCACGGCGCGACCGACAAGAATGAGCCCTTCGTCGGCACTGCTCCCACCGTGGAAGCGGCCTAGACGACGGCACGTGCCGTCAACGGAAGGAACCATTCCATGAGATCCCACCGCACGAACCTCGTCGCCGCCGCCGCCGTAAGCCTGGCCCTGGTGGCCGCCGGTTGCGGCAGCTCGGTCAAGAAAGCCAGCGCCAGCAAGGGTTCGGTGACGATCGGTGGCACGAACCTCACCGAGAACACCATCCTCGCCGACATGTACGCGGGCGCCCTGAGGGCCGACGGCTTCACCGCGAACGTTCGGCCCAACCTGGGAAACCGGGAGCTGGTGGCGCCGGCCCTTGAGCGGGGCGACATCGACATGTACCCCGGCTATGCGGCCACCGACCTCGAGTTCTACAACAACGGCGCCGGGGAGGCGTCCCCCGACGCCCAGGCCACGACGACCAAGCTGCGGGCGCGCCTCGAGCCCAAGGGCATCACCGCCCTCGACCCGTCGCCGGCCATCGATGCCAACGCCTTCGCCGTCACCAAGGCAACCGCGGCCAGGTACAACCTCAAGAAGCTGTCCGACCTGGCGCCGGTGGCCGGCCAACTGGTGCTGGGCGGCCCTCCCGAATGCCCGACCCGCCCGTTCTGCCAGGCCGGCCTGGTGAAGACCTACGGGGCCAACTTCAAGGAGTTCAAGCCCCTCGACGCCGGCGGTCCGCTGTCGAAGGCCGCGCTCGACAAGGGCGAGGTCGACGTCGCCCTCATCTTCTCCAGCGACGGCTCGATCCCGGCCAAGGGCTACGTCGTCCTCGAAGACGACAAGCACCTGCAGAACGCCGACAACGTGGTGCCCGTGATCCGCACCAAGGCGGCCACCGACGAGGCCCGCAAGGTGCTGAACAAGGTGTCCGCTGCCCTCACCACCACCGATCTTGCTGCGCTCAACAAGCGGGCCGACGTCGACAAGGAGGACCCCGACGTGCTGGCCAAGGACTGGCTCGACCAGCACGGGTTCAAGAAGTAGCAGCCCACCCTTCGGGCGGGCACCCAGGGATCGGAGCCAGGTGGACCGACACCGCGTAGGGGCCACCGGCGTAGGGCTGGCCGCCCCAGGTGGCCCAGCGCTGCGACAGGACCAGGCCGGCGTGGGTCGCCAGGGCGTCGTAGGTGGCGAGGTCGAGACGGCCGGCGTCGAGCTGGAAGCCGGCCACCAGCGCTCCACCGCTCGGAGCCAGGTGGCGAGCCAGCGCGGCCACCACCCGGCCCTCGGTGCCCGGCTCGAGGTAGATCATCACGTTGCCTGCCGCCACCACCACGTCGAAGGTGCGACCCAGGTCGAGGTCGGCCAGATCGGCCTCGAGCCATGGCACCTCCGGTGCACGCTCGCGGGCCTTGGCCAGCATGGCGGGGTCGAGGTCGATGCCCACCACCTCGACGCCCCGGCGGGCCAGTTCGGCCGCCACCCGCCCTGTGCCGCATCCGGCGTCGAGCACCGACCTGGGCCGTAACGAACTGACGAAGTCGGCCTCGCCGTGCACGTTCTCGCCCGCGGCCGCCATCTGCGCCCAGCGGCCGTCATAGGTCGCGGCCCGGCCACCCGCCTCTACCAGCCACCGGTTCCCCCGCGCTTCTCCCATCACGGGCAGTGTAAGGGAGAGGGGGAAGGCGTCTGCCAGGCTGGGCACCATGACCGACGCCCCTGCCGCCGTCCCTGTCGTCCCCCGCTCGGTGCTGTTCGGCAACCCCGAGCGCACCAGCCCCCGCATCTCCCCCGACGGCACTCGCCTGGCGTGGCTGGCCCCCGACGAGGGCGTGCTCAACGTGTGGGTGGGAACCATCGGGGGCGACGAGGCGCGCGCCGTGACCCGTGACCGCGACCGGGGCATCCGCTCGTTCTTCTGGGCCCACGACCGCCGCCACCTCCTGTACCTGCAGGACACGGGCGGAGACGAGAACTGGCGCCTCTTCGGGGTCGACCTCGACACCGGCCACATCGGCGACCTCACCCCCTTCGACGAGGTCCAGGCCCACGTCGAGGAGCTCGACAAGCGCTTCCCCCACCACGTGCTGGTGGGCCTCAACCGCGACAACCCCGAGCTGCACGACGTGTACCGCCTCGACCTGCGCAATGGGGAGCTGGAGCTGGTGGCCGCCAACCCCGGGTTCGTCGGCATGTTGGCCGACGCGAACTGGAACGTGCGTGCCGGTATGGCCCCCACCGCCGACGGTGGGTTCGTGGTGATGGTGCGAGACACCACCGAAGCCGAGTGGCGGCCCTTGCTGGAGGTGAGCCAGGAGGACGCCCTCAGCACCGAGCCGCTGGCGTTCACCGCCGACGGCAAAGGACTGTGGTGCATCGCCTCGGTGGGAGCCAACTCAGGGCGGCTGGTTCGCCTCGACTGCGCCACCGGCGACATGGAGGTCATCGCCGAAGACCCCACCTACGACGTCACCTCGGTGCGCCTTCACCCCGACACGCGCGAGCCCCAGGTGGTGGTGTTCTTGAAGGACCGGGCCGAGTACCGGGTGCTCGACCCAGCCGTGGCCGACGACGTGGAGGCACTGCTCGGCCTGTCCCCCGGCGACCCCGTGCTGGCCGGCCACGACGACGACGATCGAACCTGGTTGGTGGCCTACACCACCGACGACGGCCCGGTTCGCTACTACGCGTGGGACCGCCGAGCGGCCCAGGCCACCTTCCTGTTCGAGCACCAACCGGCCCTGTCGCGCTACCAGCTGGCCAAGATGGAGCCGTTCTCGTTCGCAGCCCGCGACGGCCTCACCATCCACGGCTACGCCACCTTCCCTCCTGTGCTGGCGCCCCGAGGGCTGCCCATCGTGGTCGACGTCCACGGGGGGCCGTGGGCCCGCGACACCTGGGGCTACAACCCCGAGGCCCAATGGCTCGCCAACCGCGGCTACCTGTGCGTGCAGGTCAACTACCGGGGCTCCACCGGCTACGGCAAGACCTTCGTCAACGCCGGGGACAAGGAGTGGGGCGCCCGCATGCACGACGACTTGGTCGACGCCGTCGAGCACGTGGTGGCCAAGGGTTGGGCCGACCGCGACCGGGTGGCCATCTACGGCGGCTCGTACGGTGGCTATGCCGCCCTGGTGGGCGCCACCTTCACCCCCGACGTTTTCCGCTGCGCGGTCGACATCGTGGGGCCGTCGTCGCTCAAGACCCTCATCGAGTCCATCCCCCCCTACTGGGCGCCGGTGATCGCCCAGTTCCACACCAGGGTCGGCAACCCTGAGACCGAGGAGGACTTCTTGTGGTCGCGCTCACCCCTGTCGAGGGTCGACCAGATTTGCATCCCCCTGCTCATCGCCCAAGGTGCCAACGACCCCCGGGTCAAGCAGGCCGAGGCCGAGCAGATCGTGGCCGCTCTCACCGAGCGGGGCATCGACCACGAGTACCTCCTCTACCCCGACGAGGGCCATGGGTTCGCCAAGCCCGAGAACCGCCTGTCGTTCTACGCCGCCGCCGAGCGCTTCCTCGCCCGCCACCTGGGCGGCCGGGCTGAGTGACCAATCGCGGGTGACGACTGGTTCTTTGGCGAGTTGGCCGGGGGGGGCGAGGACACCACGCAAAAGACAAGTCCAGTTTGGGGGGCCGGATCGTCGTTCTCGCGGGGG
>JBPCJQ010000050.1:0-22984 GCA_051005135.1 Acidimicrobiales bacterium | reverse complement strand
CGCTGGGCATGACCCCGCCCTGGGTGAAGCTCGGCCCGCCCTGGCCGCTCACCAGCCCGCTGCCCCTGGCCCGCCCCGCCGATGCGGAGGTGTTGCGGGCGTTCGATCGGGTCCTACGTCCGTCAGTGGCCATCTCGCGAGGTACCCCCCTTTTTTCGGTCAACTAGATGTAGGCTACACCTATCGGAATCGGCCGTCAGGTGGCTCTTTTGAGCGCAGAGCCGAGTTGAAGAGGTGGAAGGGGTGGAGATGAGCGAGACGTTGGACGCGCCGCACTGCGGTGCCCTCAAGTCGATGTTCTGGCGAAGCGAGATCCTCCAGGTCATGTTCTGGCTCAAAGGTGAGGGCTTCGGCGACGATGTCGACGCCGCCGTGATCCAACGCTTTCTCGGGGTCGACTCCGAAGTAGGCATCCGGTACCTCGACGAGCTGGTCGAAGAGGGCCTCGTGGAGTGCATCGGTGATCGCTTCGCGCTGTCCGAGCTGGGTCGCCAGGAGGGTGGCTTCGAGTTCGCCGAGTCGTTCGAGGAGCTCACCCATGGCACCCATGGCGAGTGTGGCCCCGACTGCCCCCACTGCTTCCCCACCGATCCCGACGACACCGACTGCCAAGAGGGATGCCCCGCCTTCCAGATGTCAGAGGAGCGCCGCCGATGAAGATCCGCACCTTGGTGGAAACCCCGGGCCCGAGCGGCCCCCTGAGCGGGGAGCAGGGCGGCCTTCCCCGCAACTACCTCAGGGCCAGCCTGCTGCTGCTGATCGCCGAGTCGCCGGCCCATGGCTACGACCTGCTCGAGCAGATCAAGGAGCTGGGCCTGGCCAACGTGGACCCCGGCGGCCTCTACCGGGCGCTTCGGGTAATGGAACAAGACGGGCTGGTGGCCTCGTGGTGGGAGCACTCCTCGGCCGGTCCGGCCCGGCGCAGCTATTGCCTGACCGACGAAGGCGTCGAGTGGCTGCACGGCTGGGCTGGCGCCCTACGTGAGGGCCGGCGCTACCTCAGTGCCTACCTCTCCCGGTACGACTTGATCTCGGCACGCCAGACAGTCGAGGCGCTGTCCTGAGCTCTCTACGGGTCGCCGTTGCGGGAAAGGGAGGAGCGGGCAAGACGACGTTCTCGGCCACCCTTGCCCGGTTGATGGCGGACCGGGGCAAGCGGGTCATCGTCATCGACGGTGACAGCAACCCCAACGTGGCGGTCGCTCTCGGTATCGGCCGCGACGACGCCGCGGCCATCGAGCCCCTACCGACTGGGCTGGTGTCGCGCCGCCTCAACGGCGGTGCCGCTCTGAATGACCCGGTCGACACGGTGGTCAAGGAGTACGGCGCACATACCGCCGACGGCATCGACGTGCTGCTCATGGCCATGCCCGCCCACGCCGACGAGGGATGCCTGTGCTCCGCCCATGCGACCGTCAGCGGCCTGCTCAACGACGTCGGTGAGCAGACCGACGTGGTCACCATCTTGGACCTGGAGGCTTCGCCCGAGCACCTGAGCCGGGGCACCACCCGCCATGTCGACGCCCTGATGCTCGTGGTCGAGCCTTACTACCGCTCGTACGAGACGGCCCGGCGCATGGCCGCGCTGGCCTCCGAGCTGCCCATCGCCCATGTGGGCGTGATCGCCAACAAGATCCGCCAGCCCGCCCACATCGAAGCCATGACCGAGTACTGCGAGCGCCACGGCCTGTCCTTCGACGGCCACCTGCCCTGGGCCGACGCCGTGCTCGATGCCGACATAGCCGGCATCCCTCTGTACGACTACGACCGCCAGGGCGCCGTCGTGGCCGCGGTCGACGCGGTGGCCGACCGGCTCCTCGCGCTATAGCGCGCGAACACCCTCACATGAAGTTGCGGGTGTGGAGGGAGGCCAGCTCGTCGGCCTCGGCGGCCGTGAAACCCAGGCGCACCAGGCGGCGCCTGCGTCCCTCGGCCATCTCCGCCTCCAGGGCCTGCACCCGGTCGAAGCCGGTGGCCACCGCAGGTGGGTCCCACGACCCCGCGGCCATCACCACCAGGGCGTCGAACACCTCCTCGTTGAGCCCGGCGGTGTGGGCCAGGGCGTCGTGGCGGCGCCGCACCGCACCGGCCAGCCGGGGTCGAAGCCCCGGCTCGGCTCCGAGGACGTGCTCGAGGTGGGCCATCCCGAAGGCGACGTGACGGGCCTCGTCGGCCAGCGCCAGCCGGGTGACCTGGCGGCTCACCGGGTCGGGGCCATGGCGCTCGAGGAAGGAAAGCAGCGACAGGAACGTGCCCTCGCCCAGCACCGAGAGCAGGAAGTGTGCCACCGCGAAGTCGGGCTCCTCCACCAGCGTCTGCAGCGAGGCCTGGCCCCCGGCCGTGGACAGCCCGAGCGGCCCGCCACCCATCGCGGCCCGCCGGGTGAACACCTCCACGTGGCGGGCCTCGTCGGCCACCTGCACGGCGAGCACTCCCACGATCTCGCGGAAGTGGGGATGAACCTGGGCCAGGAAGCGGGCAGGCACCACCAGGGCGGCGTTCTCGTTCTCGACCAGGTAGGTCATCACCGTCACCACGGCCGCCTCCACCTCGGGATCGAGGTCGACGGGCGCGTCCCAATCGACGGCCGTGGCCGGGTCCCACTGGGCGGCTACCGCCTGACGGTAGATACCGGCCGCGGTGTCGGCCCACACTGCGGCGCGGCGGTCGAGCGGGAACCGGATCTCAGGGCCTCCTGCCTCCACTAGCGCGCCCCGCGCCGCCAGGCCCCAGGTGGCAGGGGCCCGGTCGGCTACCCCGTTGCCGTTGCCTGCTGCCCGTTGCGCCCCCTTGCGGCGGGCATCGATGGCCGTGCCCCGGGTAACCCATCCAACAACCGGCCCGGCCTGAGGTGGGGAAGGGTTGAAGGCGTGGCCCCGGTCCCGGCACCAGGCCCGCAAGTGGATTCCGAGCTCGGGCGCCCGCCCCCTCACCTCCAGGCGGTCCCCGGGATCGAGGGTGGCCAGGGCCCGTTTGAGCAGCACCTGGCCTCCCCGGTCGAGGCCCACGTCGTCAAGGTCGATAGCCGTCAGCGGTGACATTGCCCTTCCCGTCGTAGAAGCCCAGCGCGGTGACGGCCTGTTCCAGCGGCCCGTAGCCGCTCGTACGGCCTTCCCGCCACGCCCGTAGCCCCTCGAGGTCGAGGAGGGGACGCACCTCGGCGTCGTCGTAGGACATGGCGAGGAGCAACTCCCGGAAGCGCTCGACAGGCTCGGACGGCGCGCTGGCCAGGACGGTGAAGTTGCAGTGGTCGAACACCGGCGTCTGGGTGAGGACACGGGTGACGCCGGGGGGGAGCGTGCCCTCGGTGGTGAAGAGGAGGTGGTTGCCGTCGATCATGCAGGCGGCGTCCACGTGGCCAGCGACCAGAGCCCGGGCCGCCTCCCGCTCGCCTCCCACGTGGTCGCCGTGCTTGCCCACCCCCACGTCGAAGCGCCTCACGGTGAAGTCGCGACCTGGCTCCAGGCCCAGATTCCGGAGGTGTCCGAGGGGGATGAGGGTGGCCTGAGGGGAGTCGAGGGCACCGACGCCCACCGTGCAACCACCGAGGTCGCTCACCGACTCGATGCCCGAGTCGGCCCGCACGACCACCACCGAGGTGAGATCACGATCGGTATCACGCATGGCGATGGCGGCGACGTCGGCCAGGCGCCTCGACCGGACCCAGGCCAGCGGGGAACTCCACGCCACGTCCACCTCCCCGGCCACCAGGGCCTCCACTTGGCGCTCGTAGTTCGAGTAGAGGACGTAGTCGACGGCGAGGCCCTGGGCTGCGAACCACTGCCGGAAGCCCTCCCATATGGTGACGACCTTGGGGTCATAGGCCACTGCCCCGACCACGAGTGAGCTATTCGTCATGGCGGCGCGATCAGAAGAGGGGAAGGCCGCAGACGGCCCGCCCGATGAAGTCGTAGAGCGTGTCGGTGGTGGGCGCCATGACCATGGCGGCACGGGCGTCGCGGAAATTTCGTTCCACGCCGACCTCCTTGCGGAAGGCGGCGCCGCCGCAGACCCGCATGGCGAGGTCGGTCACGTCGGCGGCGGCCTCTCCGGCGGCCGCCTTCGACTCGAGGACCCTCAACATGGCGTCCGGGCGGCCCGACTCAACGGCTGCGATGGTGTCCCTCAGCAGGGCTTCGGCGGCATCGGTCCTGATCCGCATGCGGGCAACGCTGGCCCGTACCACCGGGTTGTCGGCCAACGCTTGGTCAAGGTGCTCGAGGCGGGTGCCGGCGGCGTGGGCGGCAGCGGTTGTGGTGGCGACGTCGGCCGTACCCACCGAGAAGCCGGCGCTCATCACCTGGAACCAGGGCAGCACCACGCCGAGCATGAGGTCGAAGCCGCCGCCGTCGGGGCCGAGCATAGCGGCGGCGGATACCGTCACGCCTTCGGCGGTCATGGGACTCGAGCCGTTGCCCCGCAGCCCGAGGCCGTCGAAGGGTGCCCCGACGGACAGCCCGGCGGCGTCGGCCGGTACGAGCCACAGGGTGCTGGCACCCTCGGTCCCCATCGGCCGGCTCGACCACACGTAGCCGTCGGCCTCGCCTGCCGAGGTGACCCAGCTCTTGCGGGCGTCGAGGCGCACGAAGCCGTCGACGCTCGTGGCCGAGCTGACGGGGGCCCAGAAGTGGCTGCGGGAGCCCACCTCGGAGAACGCCAGGGTGGCCAGGTAGTCCCCCGCGGCGATCGACTCCCGCACGGGGAGAGGGCCGTTCGCTTCGAGGAGAGCGGTGGCAGCGTAGTGCATCATCACGATCATGGCCGTCGACCCGCAGTGGCGGGCCAGCTCCTGGACCACCGCGGTAGCGGCGGCCAAGCCCTCCCCCTGCCCACCCACCTCGTGGGCGCTGACCAGGCCGAGCAGGCCGGCCGAGGCCAGGGCGTCGAGGGCGTCGCGGGGGAACGAGCCGGTGCGGTCGATCTCGATCGCCCTGGGCGCTACGGCGTCGGCGACGACGGGCTCGAGGGCGGCGAGATAGGGCGCAAGGGTGTCTACGGCGGTGTCGACTGGCGCGACGGGCATGGCGGTCTCTCCTCTTGAGGTGGCGGGCTCGGGAACTGGTCACAACCAGCCGTGGTCACCGCCGGAGAGCCCCGGTGCCGCTCAGCGGCGGCCCGTCAGCGTGCCCGTGCTCCGGTGCGGGGCACGGCTCCGGCAGTCGTCGTCGTTCGACCGAACGACGTTCCACGACTTGCTCAGCGTCGTGCCATTGGCACTCGACTCCTTCGGGTGAGGTGTTGCTCAGGGCAAGACCGCCTATTTAGCACGAAAGTTCTACCGGCGCCGGCGGGCCGGCGTAGCCGGCTCGGATTTCCTAGGTTCCTGCCCAAAGGGCGGGATGCTAGATGTAAACTGGCTTTATCCGGTTCTCACCTACCGGCCACCACCACGGGAGACGACCGTGAGCTCCATTCCCAAATCCGAGACATTGCGCAACCTCTACTGGCGCAGCGAGATCCTGCGGGCCTTGTACTGGCTGCGGGGAGAGGGCTTGGGCGACTTGGTCGACGTACCCATGCTCCGCCGCTACCTCGACGTAGATGCTGGGGAGTGCCGTGCCCGCCTCGACGACCTGGTTGCCGACGGCGCGCTGGATCGTGACGGTGCTTGGTACGCGCTGTCCGCCCAGGGGCTGGCCGAGGGTGAAGAAGAGCTCGCGACCATGTTCGCCGACCTCGCCCGTCCAACGTCGGGGGCCTGCAGCGACGAGTGCTGGTGCCAGTTCTCCTCCGACGAACAAGCAGCATGCAACGGCGGGTCGGCCTCGACCACCTCGATCCGAACCAGTTCCCGATGAGCCCTTTCGGGCAGGACAACACCCTTCCCCGCCATTACCTCAAGCCCTGCCTGCTCATGCTGCTGGCCGAGGGCCCCTCCCACGGCTACGAGCTGCTGGAGCAGGTCAGGCGCCTTGGTATCCACGGCGCCGAACCAGGTGGGATCTACCGCTACCTGCGCTCCATGGAGAAGGAGGACGCCGTCGCCTCGTGGTGGGAGCCCTCCCAGGCGGGGCCGGCCCGGCGCACCTACGTGCTCACCGACGCCGGCCGGCGGGCGCTGCGGGCATCCGTGGAGTCGCTTCGCGACGTACGCCAGGTGCTGGCGCACCTCCTCGACCGCTACGACTCGTTGCCCACCGGCGCCGGCACCACAACGTTCCACCAGATGAGAGACTGAGCCAACGACCACTTTCTGCGGCGCCCGGCACACCCGCCGACTGCAGAGAAAGGCAGGTGTGAGATGTGCCTGGGGATCCCCGGCCAACTGGTCGAGATCATCGACGAGGAGCAGCACCGCGGCATGGCCGACATCGACGGCGTGCGGCGTGAGATAAATATCGGCCTGGTGCTCGGCGAAGCCGGCGGCATCAAGGTCGGAGACTGGGTGCTCATCCATGTCGGCTTCGCCATGAGCAAGATCGACGAGGAGGAGGCAGCCCGCACCCTCGAGTTCCTCAAGCTGATGGGCGACGTCTGGGACGACGAACGGGCGCAGTTCAGCGCAGAGGCGCCCATCTAGCCGCTGGCAGTTCCGAGACCGACGTTCGTGTGAGAGAGGTGTGTGAGACATGAAGTTCGTCGACGAGTTCCGAGACCCGGCGGCAGCGCGGGCCACGGTGGCCCAAATCGAGCTCCTTGCCGATTCCGTGACCGCGGGAACGGGTCGGCACCTGAAGTTCATGGAGGTGTGCGGGGGGCACACCCACACCATCTACAAGCACGGCATCGAGAACGTCTTGCCTCCCTCGGTAGAGCTGGTGCACGGCCCCGGCTGCCCGGTGTGCGTGATCCCCATGGGCAGGGTGGAGGACGCCATCGCGGTGGCCGAGACCCCCGGGGTCATATTCACTTCGTTCGGCGACATGATGCGGGTGCCCGGTGCGGAGGGCAACCTGCTCGAGGCCAAGGCCCGGGGCGCCGACGTGCGCATGGTGTACTCGCCCCTCGACGCCCTGCGCATCGCCGAGGCCAACCCCGACCGCCAGGTGGTGTTCTTCGCGGTGGGCTTCGAGACCACCGCCCCTTCCACCGCGGTGACCGTGCTCAAGGCCGCCGAGCGCGGCGTCACAAACTTCTCGGTGTTCTGCAACCACGTCACGATCGTGCCGCCCCTCAAGGCCATCCTCGAGTCGCCCGACCTTCGTCTCGACGGGTTCCTGGGCCCAGGCCACGTCTCCACCGTGATCGGCAACCGTCCTTACCGCTTCGTGCCCGCCGTCTACGGCAAGCCGCTCGTAACGGCCGGGTTCGAGCCTCTCGACATCCTCCAGTCCATCGTGATGCTGCTGCGCCAGATCCGCGACGGCCGCTGCGAGGTGGAGAACCAGTACACCCGCGCCGTGGTCGACGAGGGCAACCCGCGGGCGCTGGCCATCCTCGGCCAGGTCTTCGAGCTGCGTCCCCACTTCGAGTGGCGGGGGCTGGGCTTCATCTCCCAGTCCGCCCTCAAGCTCCGCGACGAATACGCCGCTTTCGACGCCGAGCTGCGCTTCTCGGTTCCCGGCGTGAGGGTGGCCGATCCCAAGGCCTGCCAGTGCGGCGAGGTCCTCAAGGGCGTCATCAAGCCCTGGGAGTGCAAGGTGTTCGGCACCGCCTGCACGCCGGAGACGCCGATCGGCACGTGCATGGTGTCCTCCGAGGGTGCCTGTGCGGCGTACTACAACTTCGGTCGCTTCACCCGCGCCGCCACCATCCCGGTGCGGGCCGCCGGCCTGAGTGGCCCAAACGCATTGACCGAGCCCGAACCCGTACCTTCTGCATGACCGACCCGGGAGGTCGGTCCAATGACCCCGCCGATCTGGCTGACGGCGCTCCCTCCCGCGAAGACGTTGTCCTCGAGCGCATCGAGGCCTTCCGCCGCCGCCGGCCCAAGCTCAAGGACGAGTTCATCAATTCGGCCCACGGCGCCGGCGGCAAGGCCTCGGCCGCCCTCATCGACGCCGTGTTCTTGGAGGCCTTCCGCAACGACACCCTGGAAGGGCTCTCCGACGGTGCCGTGCTCGACGTCGGCGGCGGTGAACGACTGGCTTTCAGCACCGACTCGTTCGTGGTCAGCCCCCGGCGGTTCCCGGGTGGCTCCATCGGCGACCTCGCCGTCAACGGCACCGTCAACGACCTGGCCATGATGGGCGCCACCCCTCGCTGGCTATCAGCTGCCTTCGTGTTGGAGGACGGCTTCGCCATCGAGGAGCTCCGGGGGATCGTGGCCGACATGGCCAAGGCGGCGGTGGCCGCAGGGGTGCAGATAGTCACGGGTGACACCAAGGTGGTCAACAAGGGCGCCGGCGACGGTGTCTACATCACCACCGCCGGGGTGGGCACCGTACCCGCCGCGGTGCACCTCGACGCCAAGTCGGTGCGCCCCGGCGACAAGGTGCTGGTGTCGGGGAAGATCGGCGACCACGGCGTGGCGGTGATGATCGCCCGTGGCGACCTGGCCCTGGAGGCCGACATACCCACCGACTCCGCGCCCCTCGGCGACCTGGTGGCCAAGCTCCTGGCCGCGGCGCCCAACACCCGGTTCCTGCGTGACCCCACTCGGGGCGGGGTGGCCACCGTTTGCAACGAGCTGGCGAGGTCCGCCGAGGTGGCGGTGGTGCTCCAAGAGTCGGCCATGCCCATCCGGGGCATCGTCAACGGGGCGTGCGAGATCCTGGGCATCGATCCCCTTTATGTGGCCAACGAAGGCAAGCTGGTGGCGGTCGTGCCTGCCGAGGAGGCCGACGACGCCCTGGCGGCCATGCGCGCCGTCCCGGTAGGAGCTGACGCCGCCGTCATCGGCGAGATCCGCGACGATCCGCCCGGCATCGTGATCCTCAATACCGGCTTCGGGGGCAACCGCATCGTCGACATGCTCGTCGGCGACCCCCTCCCCCGCATCTGCTGAGCCCCCACGCCGCTCCTGGGTCCCGCCAGAGGAGGCTGTTTCGGGTCAGCGGAACGGTGCAGGGCGTGGGGTTCCGCCCATTCGTGTACCGGCTGGCGGTGGAGCTGGGCCTGTCGGGATCGGTGGCCAACGACAGCCGAGGCGTGGTAATCGATGTCGAGGGCAGCGGTGACGACCTCGACGAGCTGGCCCGAAGGCTCGTCGAAGAGGCGCCTCCGCTGGCTCGCATCGCCCGGCTCGACGTCGCCGCCCTAGAGGCCGCCGGTGTCGGCACCCGCTTCTCCATAGTCGACAGCCGGGCGGAAGGAGCACCGGCAGTGGCAGTGAGCGTGGACGTGGCCACCTGCGACGACTGCCTGGCTGAGCTCACCGATCCCACCGACCGACGATTCGGGTACCCCTTCGTCAACTGCACCAACTGCGGGCCTCGCTACACGATCATCCTGTCCGTGCCCTATGACCGGGCCGGCACCACCATGGCGTCGTTCCAGATGTGCGACGACTGCGCCAAGGAGTACCGCGACCCCGCCAACCGCCGGTTCCATGCCGAGCCCAACGCCTGCGGTGTATGCGGCCCCCACCTCCGTCTCGTCAGCCCCGACGGCACCGTCACCGCGGAACGGGGCGCGGCCCTCGACGGTGCGGCATCCGCCCTGGGCGCCGGGCAGGTGGTAGCCGTCAAGGGCCTGGGCGGGTACCACCTGGCGGTGGATGCCGGCCAGCCTGAAGCGGTGGCCGAGCTGCGCCGGCGCAAGGCCCGCGACGACAAGCCCTTCGCGCTCATGGTCGCCGACCTGGCCGCCGCCCGGTCCCTGTGCCGTCTGACCCCCGCCGCCGAGGCCGCGCTGGCGTCGCCCCGACGGCCGATCGTGCTGGCTCCCCGGTTGCCCGACGCGCCCGTGGCGGCCGGGGTGGCGCCCGGCCTCGGCGAGCTGGGCCTGATGCTGGCCTACACGCCGCTCCACCACTTGCTCTTGGCCACCGTTGGAAGGCCCCTGGTGATGACCAGCGGCAACCTCTCGGACGAGCCCATCGCCCACGACGACGACGACGCCATCCACCGGCTCGGGCCCATGGTCGACGCCATCCTCAGCCATGACCGGGCCATCCACATCCGCTGCGACGATTCTGTCGTGCGGGGGGGCGGGGCACGGGTGCAGATGATCCGCCGGTCACGGGGCTATGCCCCCGAGCCCATCCCGCTCGCCAAGGCGGCCCGCCGCCAGGTGCTGGCGGTAGGGGCCGAGCTCAAGAACACGGTGGCGGTCGTGAAGGGTCACAACGTGATCGCCAGCCACCACATCGGTGACCTCGAGCACCTGGCCGCCTACCGGTCGTTCCTCCAGGCGGTCGACCATCTCTGCCGTCTCACCGGCACCGCGCCCGAGGTGGTGGCCCACGACCTGCACCCCGAGTACCTGTCCACCAAGTTCGCGGTCGAGGGTGATGTGCCAACGCTGGGCGTTCAGCATCACCACGCCCACATCGCCTCCTGCCTGGTCGACAACGGCCACGAGGGGCAGGTCCTGGGCATCGCCTTCGACGGTCTGGGCCTGGGCACCGACGGCACCATGTGGGGTGGGGAGCTCCTTGTGGCAGACCTCGAGGGCTTCCACCGGGTGGGCCACCTGCGGACCGTGCCGATGGTGGGAGGCAACCAGGCCGTCAGGGAGCCGTGGCGCATGGCTGTCTCGTGGGTGCACGCCGCCCTGGGAGACGAGGCCGCGGCGCGCTACGGCCGCACGGTCGACAATCGCTGGGAGGCGGTGCTGGCCCGGGGCAAGCGGCCCGACGCGCTACTTACCAGTAGCGCCGGACGGCTGTTCGACGCCGTGGCCGCCCTGTGCGGGTTGCGGCCGCGGGTCACTTACGAGGCCCAGGCCGCCATCGAGCTGGAGGCGGCCTGCGCGGACGTACCCGTGGGCATGGGCACGGGATGGGAGGTGGAGATAACAAGCGCCGGGGGGCTGACGGTGATGGACCCCTCCCCTCTGGTGGCTCGGGTGCTGGCTGAGCGGGAGCGGGGCACGCCGGTCGCCCAGGTGGCCGCCGGCTTCCACGACGGCCTGGGCCGAGCCACGGCCGATACCGCCATCGCCTTGGCCCGCTCCGCGGGGCTCGACACAGTGGCGCTGTCGGGCGGAGTGTTCCAGAACGCCCGGCTCACCGATGTGGTAGCCGGCCGGGTCGCCGCCGCCGGGTTGAACGTGCTCGTACACCAGCACCTCCCTCCCAACGACGGTGCCATCAGCGTGGGCCAGGCCGCCATCGCCGCCCGGTGCGCCTGACGCCCGGCGTTCTAGGCCGGCAGGGTGACGATTACCTGCATGTCGACAGGGTCCTTCACCTTGAGGGCGCCCAGCTTCGAGTAGGGCTTCACGCCGAAGTCGCTCTGCACCAACTGTGCCGTGCCCGTCAGCCGGGTCTGACCGCCGCTGTCGTCCACGTTGACATCGAGGGTGACGGGGCGGGTGTTGCCGCCAATCGTGAGGTTGCCCTGCAACGAGAGCCGGGGATGGCTGCCCGATACCCCAGTCGACTGGAAGGTGATCTCGGGAAACTTGGCGATCTGCAGCGTCTTCTCGGTGTTCTGGGCAATCTCGCCCCTGTCCTTGTCGCTCAGAGCCTTGATGCCGCCACTGGCCTCGGCGACCTCGAGAGAACGGGGGTCGACGCTCACCTGCACGCTGGTGGCACCCGGGTTGTCGGCGTCGAGGTTCACGGTGCCGCTCCAGCGTGTGGCCTCGAGCACCAGGTCGTGGCCCATCTTGGCCCCCATGCCGCCGACGTAGGTGTTCACGGTGAGCTTCCCGTTGTCGGGGCCGATGGTATGGGTGCCGCTCTTGACCGTCATTGTGCGCGTCGAACCACCTTTCAGGTTGATTTGGAGAACCCGGCGTCCCGCGCCTGGGCCACCGGGCATCCTACGGCGCCGGCACGAGCGATGACGGTCGCCCGGGGCCCCGCCAGAACCCCGGGCGAACCTTTCCTGCGTCAGCCCCGGTCGAGGGCCCGGCCGTCGGCGGGGTCGGGTCGGGCCAGACCGGGCGGCGGGCGCCACGGCTCGCCTCGTCGGGCTCGCCGGGGGCGCTCGAAGTGCCTACGGATGCGGTAGTACACCGAGGTCTCACGACCGAAGATGTCGCCGGCCACGAGCGCGCCAGCTTCGGGGTCGGGCGGGAAATCGTGCTCGGCCTCGCGCTGGGCCAGGATGCGCATGGCGTCGTCAGGGGAGGCAGCGTCGGGAACAGCGTCGCGCAGCCCGAGCAGTCCGGGCATGATGGCGGCCTGCAGCTCGTCGTTGGCCTGCTGTTCGAGGTCGGCGGAGGATGGCTGCGGAGCCCTGGAGACCGCGCCCTGCACGCTCCGGATCCAGAACCCGGTGCCCAACCGTTCGTCGCCGGGTACGGGTGGCGGCGGAGGGGTGGCCACCGGCTCCTGGACAGGGTCGTCCGCCGTCACCGATCCTGACCCCGGCGTCTCAGCCTGGATCTCAGGTCCGGCCTCTGCGCTTGTTTCTACCTCGGACGACGAGGCCACGTTCTCGCCGACGTCGACAACGTCTTCTTCGTCATTGTTCTTGCGTCTGAACACGTCGATCTCCCTTTGCTCTACGGAGCCCTATGGGCGCATGGGGGCCATGCCGCTGACCCGGCTGGTTGCTTCCGGGCCCTTGCCCCAGGCCAGGAGCTGCTGTGCGGCCTGGTCGATGGCCATGACGTCATTGACCAGGATGCCGACATACTTGGGAACCGGCTCGACCTGGTGGACGATGGCTCTCACCCCGATCAGGACAGTTCCCAGGCGGAAGCTCACCCGGTTGAGAACCACGCTGATGATGATGAGATAGATGGCGAGAGCGGCGACGATGATCGCCGTTCCCACCAAGGTGCCGATGGTGGCGATGCCCATGGGGCCTCCTTGTCGTGGGATGTCGTGGGATGTCGTGGGGAACGGTGGGGACAGTGGCGTGACGGGGCAGGCGCTCAGTCAGGCAGTAGACGGGCCAGCGCCAGCCCGTATCGGGTGACGTTGAGTCGGCAGGCGCCGGTGAGCTCGCAGCTTCGGATCAGGTTGGGCACCGAGTCGAGGGTGCCGGTGAGCAGTACCCCGTGCTCGAGTACGTCGTCGACGTACCTGTCGATCTCCATCACCGGGTGCAACACCCGGTTCAGGAACAGGAGCACCACGGGCACGACGACCAGTATCAAGACCACATCAGCTATGTACCACAGGACCATTCCACACTCCGAGGTCGGCGGACGCCACCAGTCTACGTAATGATGGCTTCCGGCGAAAGAGTGACTAGGTCCTCTAGGTGCAGATCGTCGGCTATATGTCCGTGGGAAAGTGTCCAGCGCACATAGTAAATCGCCCCTTGGGGCGGTCTCAGCGCGAAAGCAAGAGCCGGCCGCAGACCGAGCAGTAGTAGTTGGTGTCGTAGAGGGTGGGCTCCCAGCCCTCAGGTAACCACTGGATGCTCCTGCAGTCGCGGCAGAGGATCTTGTTGGTGTGACGTGCCTCGCCGATGCCCGCGAGGACGCTCTGCTCGTTGCGGTTCTTGGGACGGGCGATAGCCCTGCCGTGGGTGGCAGACCGCTCCCGGGCGGCTCTCTCCTCTTTGGCCTTGGCCTCGGCCATGGCCCGGCTGCGGACCCCTTCCTGCCAGGGCACGCCGCGGGCTGCCCTAGCCACCCGTTCACGCGCCGCCGCTTCCCAGGCTTCCTCGACGACAGTGGAGGTCTCCTGGCCGCCCTTCATCCCGGAGCTGCCGACACCCTTACGAGCCACTGCGTAGGCTTGGGTGAGGTTTTTCATCCGTCGCTCGGCCTCAGCCTTTACGTTCTTGGGGCTGTCGACGAACCGATCGGGATGGAAGATCTGGGCCAGCGTGCGGTACGCCTCGGTGATCTCCTTGGGAGACGCTCTAGGCGAAACACCGAGGATCTCATAGGGCGTCAAGGTGCGATCCCCCGATCTGTCATATCGTCACGTGAAGCCGCAGAGCGCCTCTCCGTCGTACCGGGGACCGGGCTAGCGACCGGGCAGCCCAAAGCCAACGCGATTCTACTCGTAAACCGGTGAGACGGCTGGAAGGGCAACGCGACGAGGCCCACCGGCGCCGGTTCTCTCGGTAGCCGCGTTCGGGTTGCACCGTTCCATTCTCGCCGCGTTCACGAGCGGTCGGGAACCCTCGGCGAACCGACGAGTGGGTACCCGTCCTCCACTGCCCCGGCGAGACCGCCCGGTGCGCACGATGATCAGCCGTTTGCTGGGGGCAGCGTGCGTTACTCTCCGTACAAAGGCCACCTCGGAACCGAGGTGTGGTGTCCACGGCGAGGAGCTGGTGATCGTGGCCCGCCCGGCCAACGGCCTGGCAAGACGGCACTCTCGACGACCACTATCCCCACCAGCCCGGCGGTAAGGGCTCCATCGTCCTGGAGCTCCTCGAAGAGGTGGAGTACCTGCCCAACAATCGTTGCTGGACGACGATTGCTGCGCAGGAAGCCGTGGGGCCGGCGGCGCGGCTTGTCCTACGCCCGGTTGGGGTCCAAGACGTCGTTGACCGCGTCGCCCAGCAGGTTCAGGCCCACAACGATCAGGGCGATAGCGGCCCCGGGGAATACTGACATCCACCACGCCACCGCCAAAAAGCCCTGGGCGTTCTGGGCCAGGTAGCCCAGGCTGATTGCGTTGGGGTCGCCCAGGCCGATGAAGCTGAGCGCGGCCTCGATGAGGACGACGCGGGAGCCCACTAGTGCCACCACGACGACCGCGGAGGTGATAGCGCTGGGCCCCACGTGGCGGAAGAGTATCCGGGAAGTGGAGGCGCCGACCGAGCGAGCCGCTTCCACGAAATCCAGCCTGCGCATCGACAGCGTCTCCGCTCTCACGACGCGCGCCACCAAGTCCCACGAGGTGAGGGCCAACAAGATGATCAGGTGCCTAAGGCTCGCACCGAGGAGGCTCACCGCAAGCAGGGCCAGCAGGAACAGAGGTACCGACTGGAAGATCTCGGTGATCCTCATGAGCACATCGTCGACGATGCCCCCGAAATAGCCCGAGGTCATGCCGACGGCCAGGCCGATCAGCAAGGCGACGGCTGTCACCCAGACGACGACGGTCATCGAGGTCGCCATCCCGTGCACCACGGCTCGCAGCATGTCCCTGCCGAAGTTGTCGGTGCCCATGAGGTGGCCGGCCGACGGCGGGCGCAACGGCGGGCCGGCCGACGCGAACGGGCTGCCGGGGGCGATCGCGTTGGCGAAGAGAGCCACGAGGCTGACGAGGGTGATGACGGCTAGGCCGACGACGCCGGCCGGTGTGCGCACCAGGCGTCGTCCGATCGCGGCCCGCGGCCGTCCCTCGAGCGACACCATCGCAGGCACCTGAGCGTCAGGCGTAACGGATGCGGGGATCGATCCAGGCATAGACGAGGTCGGTCACGAGGTTGGCCACCACGACGGCGACCGACACCAGGATCACGATTCCCAACAGCACGGGGCGGTCACGTGATTGGGCGGCGTTGACGACGAGGGTCCCCAGGCCCGGCCAACCGAAGACGCTCTCGGTGATGACCGCCCCGGTGAAGATGAAACCCACGCGGTTGCCCACGACGGTGACTACGGGCAACAGGGCGTTGGGGAGGGCGTGGGCGAACATAACCCTCCTCTCGGAGACCCCTTTGGCGCGGGCGGTGCGCAGGTAGTCCTTGGGCCTCTCCCCTAGCAGCCCACTGCGGGTGACCCGGCTCACCAGAGCCAGCTCCGAAGCGGCCAGCACGATCGCGGGCAACACCAGGTGCCGGGCTACGTCCCAGCCGTGAGAGATGCCGGACAGCGATTGACGGGCGTCGGTCATCCCCTGGATCGGGAACCAGCCGAGGTGGAATGCGAAGACCAACAGGGCCAGCTGGCCGGACCAGAAGACGGGGACGGCGTAGGCGACGATGGAGGTGGTGCTGAGGGCGAGGTCGAACCGGCCGTAGGGTTTGCGGCTGGGCCACGCTCCGAGCAGCACCCCGACCAGGCTCGAGATGACAAGGGCGCTGCCCATCAGAAGCAGCGTGGCCGGGAGCCGATCGCCGATGAGCCGGCTCACCGGGGTGCCTCCCTGCACGAAGGAGCGGCCCAGGTCGCCGCGTGCCAGGTGGCCCACGTAGGCCAGCAGCTGTCGCCACAGCGGGCGGTCGAGCTGCAGGTAGGTGCGCAGGTACTCCACGGTGGACTGGTCCCCGCCGCTGCCGGCCAGCACGTCGGCGGCACTGCCGGGGGCAGCCTGGATCAGCACGAACGTGACCACCACGATGGTGGCCAGTGCCGGCACGGCCCGGCCCAGGCGTCGCAGGGCGAAGGCGATCACTGGGCGCGATCCCGTAACTCCGCGCCGGCGGGCAGTGCCAGCGGCCGCCCTAGCCGATCAGCGCCGGCAGTAGGCGGTCTCGGCAAAGTGGCCCGAATAGGCCAGCAGGCCCTGGCAGGCCTTGGTACGGGCCCGGTTCGCCACTGTCTCCAGGATCCACAGGTACGGCAGGTCCTTGGCCATCTGGTCCTGAGCCTGGCGGTACAGCGTCCCCCGCTTCGACTGGTCGAGCTCCTGGGCGGCCTGGGTGAAGGCCCGGTCGACGTCGGCGTTCTTGTAGCCGGCCCCGTTGGTGAAGGGGGCACCGGTGATGGCGCTGGAGACGTAGAAGCGCTGCACCCCGATCGCGGGGTCGGTGGCCTGGCAGTTGGAGACGACCATGGTGTCGAAGTCGCGGCTCGAGTACAGGGAGTTCTTACCTGCGGCATCGACCTGCTTGAGGTCGACCTTGACCCCGACAGGGGCCAGGTCCTGTTGGATCTTGGTGGCCAGGTTGGCCTCCTGGCCGGCGAAGTACGACATGTCGATCTCCAAGGGCTTGCCGTCCTTGGCCCTGGTTTGGCCCGGCCCCGGACTTGTCCAACCCGCCTCGTCGAGAAGGCGGGCAGCCTGGCCCTGGTCGAAGCCTGGGATCGGGTCATCAGCATGGGCCCAGCCCATCTGCGACGAGATGGGGCCGGTGGCCAGGCGTCCCCCGTCGTTCTGCAGCACCTTTTGCACGTACTCGTCGGTCTTGAGGCTGTGGGCGATGGCCTGGCGCACGCGCACGTCGCCCAGGATGGCGTTGGGGCCGACACCGCCAGCGCTCACCTGGGCGGGCTTAGCTGCCCGCTCCCACAGGTTGAACACCAGCTTCAGCACGCAGTTGGTGGAACCGCCCGCGCTCTGGGAACCGGTGACCACCTCGACGTTGGGGTTCGACCGCAAGCGGGGCAGGTCCTGGCCGTTCACGCCCCAGAGCCAGTCGATCTCCCCGGCGCCGAGAGCCTGGACCTGGGCGGCTGGGGTGGGGATGGCTCGCTGCACCACGCGGTCGAGATAGGGCTCGGGGGAGCGGAAGTAGTCGGGGTTGCGGTCGAAGACGATCTGGGTGGCGTCCTGGGAGGCGAACTTGAACGGCCCGGTTCCTACGGGGTCTTGGCCCTGGGGCCAGGGTTGGGCGGCGGTGGGAGGGGGCTTGCCGTCCCAGATGTGCTTCGGGAGGATGGCGCCGTCGGTGTGGGTGAGCTGCTGCAGGAGGGGAGCGTAAGGCTGGGCGAAGCGGAAAACGACCTTTGCGGGCTGGCCGCTTGATGCCTCGGTGGCCTCGATGGACGGGCAGCTCGGAGGATCAGGGGCCTTGGTGCACGGCTGGGCCAACGCCGGGCCGATAGACGACTGGGTACGGGCGTGGTTGCGCAGCAACGCCGCCTCGTAGGTCCACTTGACGTCGGCGGCGGTCAGGAGTGTGCCGTCGTGGAACTTGACGCCGTCGCGGAGGGTGAGCCCATAGGTACGGCCGCCATCGGCGATGTTCCACTTGGTCGCCAGCTCGGGCACGGGGTTGGCGTGGTCGTCGATCTCGACCAGCCCGTTGAACAACAGGCCCGCCGCCTGCTGCATCCCTCCCTGGGTGTTCACCGCCGGGTTGAGGCTGCCCTGAGCGGGCAGCGAGCTCAGCCCGACGACCAGCGCACCGCCCTTGACGGGCGCGCCGCCCTTGGAGCTGCCGTCCGTAACGGGCTTCTTGGCGCTCGAGCACGCGGTGGCCACCACCGCCATGGCCAAGAGGGTGATCAGTGTTCTCGCCGGTCGTCTCATGCCCCACCCCTCTGGCTAACCGCCTGGACAGCCGCCGCGTGGATATTGCCATCGGCGGGTCGGGCTGTAACCGTGAACCCCGCTCGCCGAGCGTCGTCGCTCTTCGGACCATCGTTGCGAGAGGTACACTACGACGAGCCACCCGGGCCGGGAGGTACAAAAATCGGACCACGGTTGTCGGTACGTCCGTGGGACAGTGGTGTGGTGAACTCCTATGGCCAGTACTGCCCGGTCGCTAAGGGAGCGGAGATCTTTGCCGACCGATGGACCCCGCTGATCCTTCGCGAGATGCTCGCCGGAGTCCACCGCTTCAGTGACATCCAACGGGGACTGCCCGGAATCTCGCGCTCGCTGCTGGTCGAGAGGCTGCGCCGTCTGGAGCGGGCGAACGTGGTCGAGCGCCGAGTCCGCTCCGACGGCAGGACCGCCGACTACCACCTGACCCCCGCCGGTGAGGAATTGCGGCCCGTCGTCATGGCCCTGGGCGAGTGGGCCGCCCGCCGGGCCTTCGGTGACCCCGAGCCCGACGAGCTGAAGCCCGAGGTGCTCATGGGCTGGATTGCCCGGGGCGTGAAGAGGGATCTGCTTCCCGACCACCGGGTGATCGTGCGCTTCGATCTCGGGAGCACCCGCAAGCGCTGGTGGTGGCTGGTCCTTCAGCCCGGCGACGTGTCGGTGTGCCGTCACGATCCTGGTTTCGAGCTCGACATCTCCGTCACCGCCGAGCTCGCCGACCTGTACCGGGTGTGGCTCGGGCGGCTAACGCTCAGCGAGGCGATCTGTGACGAGCTGGTCCGCATCGACGGCACGACTCCCCTGGTCCGGGCGTTCTCCCGCTGGTTCGGGTTGAGCCCGCTGGCACCGGCGGTCCACGGCGGGCTCCAGTCCTGCGTCGTCGATGACCTTCAGCCAGGTGCCTCCTCGTCGACCGGGTCAGGGCCGCCACCAACCGAAGCCTTGCCTGTGACGCGCCAGTCCCCCGTGCGCCAACCCAATCAAGCTGTAGCGACCCGATGACCCTATCCGATCCCCAAGCGACGACTTCGACGCAACGGTGCGCCCTACATTCCGTTGCCACCTGGCAGTCGCCGGCGATCTCAAGTCCGGGTTGGCCATCTCCTATCTCGTCACGGTGTTCCTCTGGTGTCGGTCAACTTCTGGCCGCCGCGGCTCATGCCGGGTGACCCGATCTCGGCGCTCGACGAGCCCACCGCATCGGCCTATGTCCGCGACGACTCGACACGCATTCTCCTGGAGCGTCACTACGGTCTGGACCGGCCGCTTGCGGCTCAGTTCGGCCACCATCTCGCCGGCCTGGCCCACGGCGACCTTGAGACGTCGATCCGTTACCGCGTCGCCGTCAGCGACCTCGTCAGGCAACGTCTGCCGGACGCTCCTCCTCACGGGCACGGCCCATGGCCGTCGCCGGGACACTGGGACTGGCGGTGCAGTTCAACCTGACCAAAGGCGGCGCCCCGGCCGACGTGCTTCCGTCAGGCCTGTGCCCGGGCCATCGACCGCAACCGATCTAGTCAAGCGCCTCTTCGGGGGCCAGGGCGTGGCCGCAACCCCGGATGGGGCCCCCGACCCGAGGCGTCACAGGAAGGGCATCGCCTCGTCGGCCAGCAGGGTGACGGTGCGAGAGGCATCCTCCATGCCCAAGGTCGCGAAGTTGACCTGCAGGCTGACCTCGACGTCGCCATACCAGGCCTGGACCTGGCGCAACTGGGCGATGACGTCGGCCGGGCTCCCCACCAGGACGGTGGTCTTGGCCACGGCCCGGTCGAAGGTGTTCGAATCCAGCGCTGCGGCCAGGCCCTCATAGCCGGGGTAGGGGCTCAGGCTTGTCGGGCGCGACACCGCGTCCTTGAGGGTTCGGGAGTAGGACTCGAAGTAGGGGCGGGCCCTGGCCCGGGCTTCGTCACCATCCTCCGCCACCAGGCACTGGTAGCTGATCTGGATGCGCTCCCGACCCGCCTCGTGACCGCCGGCCCGCCATGCCTGGCGGTAGAGGCCCAGCAGACGCTGGATGTTCTCTCGGCTGGAGGCGTGGGGGACCGTCATGAGGTGATAGCCCTGCCGGCCCGCCCAGGTGAAGGACTCGGCCGTGAGCGTGGCCGCCACCCAGATGGGCGGGTGCGGCTTCTGAACGGGGGGCGGCAGCATGGAGAGGGGTCCGAAGCGATGGTGAGCGCCCGACCACGTCAGCTCCTCGCCGGTCAAGAGTTGACGGACGGCCTCGACCCCCTCGATGAAGCGGCTGCGGCTCTGGTCTATGGGCACCTCGAACGCCTCGAACTCTTGAGGGAGAAAGGCGCGTCCGAAGCCGGCGTCGAGACGACCATGGGACAGGTTGTCGAGCATGGCCAGGCGCCCGGCCAGCTGCAGCGGGTGAGTGAAGGCCGGGATGACGGCGCCGGTCATGAGCCGGATCCGGGTCGTGCGCTGAGCGACAGCGGCGAGGAAGACGACCGGGTCCGGGCTGTAGCCGCCATAGGGACTGGCGTAGTGCTCCACCGTCTTGATCGAGGAGAACCCCGCCTCGTCGCCCTGTTCGCAGAGGCGGAGGGACTCCTCGTAGTACCTGGCCGCACTCGTTTCAGGGCCGACGGTCGGGAAGAAGAAGAGGCCGAGTCGCATCCGGGTGTTCTACCTCAAGCTGAGTCTCACCTCTGCTGGCCTGTCCGCTCGGCCCGGCGCGTCGTCGGCGCCCCCCTCGTTCCCGGTCGTGTGCGGGTTGAGCATGTCGTGCACCGCGTCGCCTAGCAGGGTTGAGCCCCAGTACCGTGATCACGATGGTGACCCTTTCGCAGTGTGGCCCGCTGCTGGCGTTCGTCCGGATCGGCGTCGCCGGCCCGCACCCTGGAGAAGATTCCAACAACTCGGTCCCCCTCCATACTCCAATCGGTGCGAAGCGTCCGGACCACGCTGGCAGCTCCGACCACCGGCGGGCCACCGGGTCGACAGGCGGCGGCGGGCGAAGCTGACCGTCACCCGGCGATCAGGGGGGCACGGCGACGCTCAAAGGAGGATCTTTTACCGCGCCGTCGACGTGCGAGCCACCTACTTGCCCGTGACCAACGAGGTTGAGCTGGTTGCTCAGATCAGTGGGAGAATCGGACGACAGGAAGGTGTCGGTCGAGCACAGCGGGCAGCCACCAGCTCCGCTCTCCGAGCAGGCCCATGATCGCGGGGACAAGCATCATCCGGATCACCGTGGCGTCGAGAAGCACGGCGAGGGCAAGAGTGATGCCGAGCTCGGTGGGAGGGATCGGGCCGGCGACGCCGAAGGCGACGAGCACCACGATCATGATGAGGGCGGCGTTGGTGATCGGCCGTCCAGTGCGGGCGATGCCGTCGCGAACGGCGAGCTGGGCGTCGCCAGTCGCATCGTAGCGCTCCTTGATGGCGGCGAGCAGGAACAGCTGGTAGTCCATCGACAACCCGAAAGGCAGGGCGAAGAAGAACAGGTGCCCACGCGTCGACAAAGCCCTGTGGTTGGATGCCGATGAGGCTGGCGCCGATGCCGTGCTGGAAGCACCAGCCCGACGACGAGCGTGAGCGCCGGGCGGCGGAGTGCCATCCCGGTCCAACGGGCCCATCGGCTCTCCGCTGAATGGCCGGGGTCCTTGTTCCCCCGGGTGAGGAGAACCCGATCCCCGAGGGCGACCAGTACCGCCGGAAGCAGGGTCAGCGACGCCAAAGCGACGGCGACGACCGAAAGGATCATGCCGAACGCCATCGACCATGATGGGCGAGCAGCAACGGCAACCCGGCGGCGACCGCCGATCCGAAGGCCACGAACAACAACACGATCGTAGGAACGCCGGAGACAAGCTCGGCGAGATGTAGGGCGTGCTCGTTCACGGCGTTGAAGTCGCTCCACACCGCCCATTCCCCCGTGACCTTGGCCGTCGCCCCGGCTGGCAGAGGGAGATGGCGCACCGTGTCATGGGTAACTCCTCTGAACGTTTTTCGGCGACACCCAACGGTGTGGCCGCCAGTCATGACGAGCTCTCGGGGATCCTCCGTCACCCCGCCGCGAGATCGTCGAGGGCGGCTTGGATGCGCCGGCCCGCCTCGGCGGCAATGGGCTCGAGCTCGGCGACGCCCGGACAGCGGCGATGACACCGGCGTCGAGAGCCTGCACGACCACGCTGCCGGCGGAGTGCTCGCGTACCACCACGTTGCAAGCAGAAACAGGCCGATGTCGCGGGTGACCTCGAGGGCCTGGTGGGCCAGCTGGGGATTGCAGGCTCCGACGATGACGTAGAGCTCGATGTCGACGTCGAGCTTGTCCTTGAGCGTGGCCTGGACGTCGATCTCGGCAACGGGGCCATGACCGAAGAGTCGCCGGCCGCCGGGCAAGGTCTTCGGTTCTGACCTTGACGCAGCCCGCTCGGCAAAGGCGGGCAACGGCGACCCCATGGCCGTATCCGACCTGTTCGACCTCATGCCCGCGTTCCTGTCCCACCATCGCGACCACGACGGATCCCCAGCCGGTCGAGTCGCCTGGTGCCTGGGGTCGGCAGTAGTGGCCGACACGATCGATCCTGAGACCCTCGCCCGCAACATGGGCACGTTCCAGGTCGTCGACGTTCGCTACCCGAACGAGTGGGAGGCCGGCCACATCGACACGGCGCTGCACATCCCCCACGACGACGTGTTCGATCGGATCGGCGAGCTCGACCGCAACCGGCCCGTGGTGACCGTCTGTCGCAGCGGCAGCCGCAGTGCCGAGGCGGCAGGCGATCTGGCCGGCGAGGGCTTCGACGTCGAGAACCTCGACGGCGGCGTGCAGGCCTGGGCCGCCAGGGGCATGCCCCTCGTGGCCGCGGATGGCAGCCCGGGAGCCGTGGCCGAACCCGAACCACCGCCCGACGACCGTCCCGAGAGGATGAAGCGGCTCCAGTCCGAGTTCTTGGACGTGATCTT
>JBPCJQ010000049.1:0-17507 GCA_051005135.1 Acidimicrobiales bacterium | reverse complement strand
CGCCGTAGGGGATGGCCTTGCCCATCTCGGGATCGGGGAAGTCATGCACGCCGACGCGCCGAGGTGATGCTGCGGGTTCCCATTCGGCGCCGCCGTTGGCGTAGTCGCCCACCAGCTCCTTTTTTTTGCAGTCCACGCTGATCACCGGCTGGCCGGCGCCCAGGTGCTCCGCCGCGGTGGCGTTGATGTGGCGGAACTGGGCGTCACGGTCGGGATGCTGGGCACCCTCGGTCACCTTGGCGTTCGCCTGCAGGCTGTAGCCCAGGTAGTGCAGCATCCGCCCCACCAGGCTGGAACCGGCCTGGTGTCCCAGCCGGGTCAGCTCGGCGGCCAAGACCCGGGTGGACTTCACCGTCCAGCGCAGCGGCGACATCGGATCGCCCCGGCTCTCGGGCTCCACCAGCGAGTCGAGGACCACCAGCATCTCAGGGTCGAGCTCGATCGCCGGCTTGCGCCCGCCACCGGGGCGGCGTACCCGCTCAGAGCGCACGGGACCGCCGGCCAGCTCGGTGGCCCCGGCGATGAGGGTGTTGCGACTCATCTCCGTCACCCGGGCGACAAGTGCTTGGCCGCCCCGCCCACACATCTCCACGACTGCGGCGGCCATCAGCCGGCGCTCCCGCTCATCGAGCAGCGGCAAGGTCTGGGAGAAGAACCGCTTCAGGTTCTCTTCGTCGACCTCCACGATGAGATCCTACACCGCGCGACTAGCTCAGACGCGGATCCTTAGCCCATGCCTCGTCTGGCAACGGCCGCCCCAGATGAGTAGCGTCGGGGTATCCGTCCGTATCTCTCACGCCCTTGGTGGCGCGCCCGAACGGGTCTGGTTGTCACCGCGATCGTGGCCATCGCCACCCTCGCCCCTCAGGGGCTTGCCGTCGGCCAGACCGTGGAGGCGAAGCAGGCCGAGGCGGCGCGCCTGACCGACACGCTGGCCGCCCAGGCATCCCGGGTGGTCGATGCCGACCGCCGGTTGCGCCAGGCCCAGGCCCGGTTGGCCGACGTGCAGGAGTCGCTGCGCCAGGCCGAGAACGGCGTGCGCAGCGCCACCCAACGCCAAGACGAAGCCCGACGCCGCCTCGCCGGCCAGGCCGTCGACGCCTACACCCACGGTGGCTCGGTCTCGGTGCTGGGCAAGCGCCTGCGGGCCGGTTCCAACCTGGCCGTGTACGACACCTACCTGAGCCTGGTCTCGGGGATGGACCGCTCCGCCATCGAGGGTCTGCGCAGCGCCCGCCAAGACCTCGACGCCCGGCGGTCGATCCTCGGCCAGGCGCTGGGGCGGGCGCGCGCCGACGCTGCCGACATCGACGGTGAGCGCGCCTCCCTGCTGGCGGCCGAGGACGCCCAGAGGGCCAACCTGGGCCAGGTACAGGGGGAGCTGGCCACCCTCGTGGCCGCCGAGCAGGCCCGCCGGGCGGCCGAGGCTGCGGCCGCCGCAGCCCGCATCACCGCCGCCGCCGTACCCATCGTCGCCCCTGGTGCCCCTGCCGGGCCGGCCAGGTCCCGCCCCGCACCCGCCGCTACGCCTGCCAAGGGCCCCGGCGGTGACCCTTATGCCTGCATTCGCCAGCTTGAATCGGGCAACAACTACAGCGCCCCGGGCGGGGGCGCCTACCAGTTCATCGACTCCACCTGGCGCTCCCTCGGCTACAGCGGCTCGGCCCAGGACGCCCCCCCCTCGGTGCAGGACACTGCTGCCCACCAGCTCCAGGCCCGCGACGGCTGGAAGGCGTGGAGCACGGCGGCGGCGTGCGGGCTGGTCTGACGGCCTGACCTGCGGGGCGAGCCGTCAGAGCGTAGGCTCCTTAGGTGTTCGCTGAGATCATCGGTCCTGACCTTCTCATCGTCGTCGCCCTCATCGCCCTTCTCTTCGGCGGCTCCCAGCTACCCAAGCTGGCCCGGTCGCTGGGCTCGGCCAAGTCGGAGTTCGAGAAGGGGCTGAAGGACGCCTCCGCTCCCGAGGCCGACGACGACAAAGTCACCATGACCCGGGCCGAGCTCGACCAGCTCCTCGCCCGCCGGGAGGCCGAAGCCCGCCGCGACTCAGCCTGACTTGCGGGCGGCCCTGCGGCGGTCGTGCTCGGCCAGCAGGCGCTTGCGCACCCGCACTGCGGCGGGCGTGATCTCCACCAGCTCGTCGTCGGCGATGAGCTCGACCGCGGTCTCGATGGTGAGCACGCGCGGTGGAGTGAGCTTGATGGCGTCGTCGGCGGCGTGGGTGCGGATGTTGGTCTTCTGCTTCTCCCTCACCACGTTCACGATCATGTCGCCGGGGCGGGCGTTCTCGCCCACCACCATGCCTTCGTATACGGCCTCGCCCGGCCCCACGAACAGCTCGCCTCGCGCCTGGAGTGCGTCGAGGGCGTAGCCGGTGGTGACGCCCGCCCGGTCGGCCACCATGGCCCCGCCCCGGCGCTGAGGAAGGTCGCCGAACCAACGGGCCCAGCCCCGGTGGCGGGTGTGCAGGAGGGCGGTGCCGCGCGTGGCGGTGAGGAGCTGCGACCGCAGCCCCAGCAGACCACGCGCCGGTGCCTCGAAGGACACGACGGTGCGCCCCGGGTCACCGCCCCGGAGGTCGGTGACGGTGCCCTTCCGGGGGGCCAGGAGCTGGGTGATGGTGCCCACATGATCGTCGGGCACGTCGACGATGCCCTCCTCCACCGGTTCGTGGACCTTGCCGTCGATCTCCCTGGTGATCACCTCAGGCCGGCTGGCCTCCAGCTCGTAGCCCTCCCGGCGCATCGACTCGATGAGCACGGCCAGTTGCAGCTCGCCCCGACCCGCCACCTGCAGCACGTCGGGCGAATCGGTGTCCTCCACCCTGATGGCTACGTTGCCGAGCACCTCGCGGGCCAGGCGCTCGCGCAGGTGGCGCGAGGTGAGGTAGCGCCCGTCCTTGCCGGCCAGGGGCGAGGTGTTGACCCCGAAGGTCATGCGCAGCACCGGTTCGTCGACGGTGAGGCGCGGAAGGGGGTCGGGGTCGGCGGGGTCGGCCAGGGTGTCACCGATCTCCACTTCGGGGAACCCGGCCAGCACGAACAGGTCGCCGGCCACCACCTCGGCCACCTCGGCCCGCCCCAGGCCGTCGACGGCCAGGAGCTGGGCGGGCTTGCGGGGAGGAGGCGAATCGGCGGCAGTGACCAGGGCCACAGGCCGGCCCGACCGCAGGGTGCCCCGCATCACCCGGCCGATGGCCAGCCGACCCAGGTAGTCGGACGCATCGAGGTTGGTGACCAACGCCTGCAAGGGAGCGTCGGGGTCGCCCATGGGCACTGGGACGGTGCGCAGGACGGCGTCGAGGAGCGGAGCCAGAGTGGCATCGGCATCGGGGTAGCCGACACCTTCTACCGCCCTGCCCTCGCGGGCGATGGCCGATACCACGGGGAAGTCGATGTGGTGGTCGGGCACCTCCAGGTCCATGAAAAGCTGGTAGATCTGGTCGAGCACCTCTTCGGGGCGAGCGTCGGAGCGGTCGACCTTGTTGAGCACCACCACTGCCGGCAGGTCGAGGGCGACCGCCTTGGAGAGCACGTAGCGGGTCTGAGGCAGCGGCCCCTCGGCCGCGTCCACGAGCAGCAGCACGCCGTCGACCATGGCCAGGGCCCGCTCCACCTCGCCGCCGAAGTCGGCGTGACCGGGTGTGTCCACCAGGTTGATCTTCACGCCCTCGAAGTGGACGGACGCGGCCTTGGCCAGGATGGTGATGCCCCGCTCTCGCTCCTGGTCGTTGGAGTCCATCACCCGGTCGACGAGGGTGGCGTGGGCACCGAAGACGCCGGTCTGGCGCAGGATGGCGTCGACCAGGGTGGTCTTGCCGTGGTCGACGTGGGCGACGAGGGCGATGTTGCGGAGCTTGGGTTCGGCCATGGGAGCTTCCCAGCCTAGGCTTCGCCAGCTGGCTGGCCGCGCCACGAGGAGACGAGTTGGACATCGAGGAGTTCTACGACGGCGACGAGCGACGTCGCACGTCCGAGGAGCTGCAGTTCGGCGAGGACTGGCACGACAGCCACGGGCGCCGCTACGAGCTCAACTGGGTGGCCGACACCGGCGAGGTCTACGTGATGGCCGACGACCCGCCGCCCGTGTGGTCCGACCCCTTCGGCGACGTCATGGCCCTGCCCGTCGACGCCGACGACCTGGGCGTGCGGGTGCTCACCGTGGTGAACGACCGTGACGACCTACTACGCCGCCTCGAGGGCTGGCGGGAGGCGATGGCGCTTCCCGACGGCGTCTCCTGGCTGGTCGAGCATCTTTTAGCTCCACCGCCTGCAGCCGCGCCCCGTTAAGCGACAACCGGCGGTCAGGAACTGAGCTAGCCGATGCCTCCTTTGGTGAGGTCGCCGAGGAACTGGTGGCACTTGATGGCACGCTTTCGCTATCGGTTCGCCACCGGGTCACCAACCACCCTCGAACGCTTCGGTTGACCAAGACCGGGTGGCCGGTGGCATGTGGCCGGTGGTGTTGGGTTGCACGGCCGCAGCCGCGCTCTCGCTGGCCCTCCCCTCCACGCTGACCTACGACTCCTGGTCTTGGTTGACCTGGGGCCGGGAAGTGGCACACCTTCATCTCGACACCTCGGGCCTGATCGCAGCGTGGAAGCCCTTGCCGGTGCTCGCCGACGCAGTGTTCTCGCCGGTCGGTAGCGCCGCACCCGCCCTATGGCTGGTGACAGCCAGGGCAGGGGGGCTAGTAGCGGTGGTGATGGCATTCCAGCTGGCGCGCCAGGTTGCAGGGACGGGAGCTGGCGTGGTGGCCGGCGTGGCACTCCTCCTGAGCGCCGGCTTCACCGGCTACCTGATGCCTCTGGGATGGCAGAGCCCCTCCTTGCCGGCATCGTCCTGTGTACGATCGAGCGCCATCTCGTAGAACAGCCGCGAAAAGCCTGGATCTTGATTTACGCCGCTGCCCTGTTGCGCCCCGAGGCGTGGCCGTTCCTAGGCCTCTACGGGGCCTGGCTGTGGCGACGGGAACCGCGATGGCGACTGACCATGTGCGTCGGTGTCGCCCTGCTGCCGGTGCTGTGGTTCGGCCCCGACCTCGTCGGCTCTGGCAATGCCTGGCGATCACTTCACCGAGCCGAAGTGCCGACCCAGGCCGGCCCACTGCTGGCCAGCCACCCGGGCATCGCCCTCCTGGCCAGCACCACCCACTACCTGTCGACCCCGTTCGCTCTAGCAGCCATCGTGGCGGCGGGCTCCCTGGTGTGGGGCGTTGTGGGGCCCGGGCGCCCCGGGCGCAGCGGGTACGACGGGACTACGCTCGCCATCCTCGTGGTCACGGCAGCATGGCTGGCCATCGAAGTCGCTACCACCCAGGCCGGGCGCAGCTCCGGGGACCAGCGCTACCTGATCGTGGCCGGCTCAGGAGCCTCGGTACTGGCGGGGATCGGCTGGGGCCGAACGCTCCAGGCGGGCAAGCGGGTGGTGGCCCGACTGTCCCAACCGATCGTTCAGCACTCGCGGGCCGGTTCGCCGTAGCGGTGCTGATGGTGGGGGCGTTGAGCCCCGCCATCGTTGATGGAGCTCGTGGACTGCACCACGATGCCAGGGAGCTGCGTTACCAGGCGTCGCTCTATACCCAGCTGCCGCGGGCCATCGCCCAGGCCGGTGGTCGCGGCCAAATCGTTGCCTGCGGCCGGGTGTACTCCGGCTTCTACCAAGCGCCAGCCGTCGCGTGGGCGCTGCACGTGCACCTGGGCGAGGTGCGCCCCACCACGGCGCCCGAAGGTGCCGGGCGGGCGGCCGTGGCCCCTCTCACCCAAGCCGCCCGGGCTCTGGCCCGCTTCGCGCCTTCAGTGCCAGCGCCCCCGGGACTGTCTTCGCATCCCGAGACACCAGGCTGGGCCCGCCTCCGCCGCCACCCTCGGGCCCGGGGCTGGTCGCCACCGGCCACGAGGGTCACTGGGCAGTCGCTTCGTCCTGCCCACCTGGGCCCGGTGTCCGCTGATATGCCCATACCTCGCCTACCAACTACGGTGTGCGCCCATGTCGACGACAAGGCCGGGGGCTCTTGGCGGGAGAGGGACAGGCCGAGCGCTGGTCACCGGTGGAGCCGGCTTCTTTGGCGAGGTCCTGACCCGGAGGCTCCTCGACGCCGGCTTCGAATGCGTCAGCATCGACCTTCAGCCGCACCGAATGACCGACCCGATGCTGAGGGCTGTCCAAGGCGACATTCGCGACGCTGATCTGCTCGGGCGCCTTTGCGCCGAGCACAACTTCGATGCGGTGTTCCACTGCGCGGCCCTCCTCGCCCACGCGGTCAAGGACAAGGACTTCCTCTGGAGCTCCAATGTCGAGGGGACGCGCGTGCTGGCCCGGGTCATGGCCGCTCATGCCGTGCCCAAGGTGGTCTTCATATCGTCGAACTGCCTATGGGGCGAGGGTTTTGGTCGCCCGGTCACCGAGGAGGACGAACCCCGGCCCGTCGAGATCTACGGCCACTCGAAGTGGAAGGGGGAGCAGATCCTTCTCGGCCACGCGCCGGCCTTCGAGACCGTCGTGCTCCGCAGCCCCACGATCATGGGCGAGGGACGCCTGGGCCTGGTGAGCATCCTTTTCGACTTCATCCGTGAGGGCCGCCGGGTGTGGGTCGTCGGCAATGGCGACAACCGGTACCAGTTCGTCGCCGCCTCCGACCTGGCCGATGCCTGTGTCCTAGCCCTCGGTCACGCCGGCTCGGCCGTGTACAACGTCGGGTCCGACCAGGTTCGGCCGCTGCGCGAGGTCTACCAGCACGTCATCGACCACGCCGGCACCGGAGCGCGGGTGGCCTCGCTGCCGCGGCGACCGACGCTCGCCACCATGGCGCTGGCCAACGCTTTCGGGGTGTCCCCGCTGGGTCCGTACCATCGGCGCATGATCGCCGAGGACTTCAGCTTCGACACCTCTAAGATAGAGTCGGAGCTTGACTGGCAGCCGACCCTGGCCAACGAGGACATGCTCGTCGAGGCGTACAAGGCCTACGAGCGGGACCACGCAGAGATCCAGTCCCGGACATCGGTCTCCGCTCATCGACAGCCTGCGCCGATGGGCGTCATTCGCGTACTGAAATGGTTGTCCTGATCCAGGAACAGGACAACTCAGGCGCGTGACGGAGCAAGCCGAGATCGTCGATCCGCTCGACGGTGCCATCTCATCGGACGAGCCCTCCGAGACGTTGGTCACGTGCCGCACGAGGAAGGCCAGCGGGCTGCTGGACAGACCCTATGCCGTCGACGTCGCCGCCCTGGCCGGTTTGGTGGGAGCGGTGGCCTTCCTCTGGGGTCGGGCCGCCAGTATGTCCTTCTGGCTCGACGAGGGCATCTCCGCTGGTGTCGTCGCCCACTCCCTGCGGTCGATCCCCCACGTGCTACTGCAGGACGGCTCACCCCCGCTCTACTACATGCTGCTGAGCATCTGGACCTCCCTCCTGGGGACTTCCAACGTTGCCGTCCACCTGCTCTCCCTACTGTTCGCGGTGGCGACCATACCGGTGGCTCTGTGGGCCGGATGGAGCCTGTTCGACCGGCGCACCGGCTGGATGTGCGCCCTGGTCATGGCAGTCAACCCTTTCGCCGCCTACTACGCCACCGAGGCCCGTATGTACTCGATGGCCATCCTCCTCGCCCTCGTGGCTACGGCCACCTTCCTTCACTCCTTCGTGTTCGGCCGTCGCCGTTACCTGCCCTGGTTCGTGCTCAGCCAGGCACTGCTGATGTACACCCACAACTGGGGCTTGCTCCTGGGTCTGGGCTTGGGCGCGGCGGTCGTGCCCATCCTGGCGATGACCGACGATCGTCGTCGACTGATCATCGACGCCGTCGTGGGGTTCGGGGCAGTGGCGGTGCTCTACGTGCCATGGGTGCCGTCACTCGCATACCAGATCGGTCAGCATCTCCAACCGTGGGGACGCAAGGCCGACCTCGTCTGGCTGCGCGATGACATCGCCCAGCTGTTGGGCGGCAATGAGGCGTTCGTGGCACTTGGTCTCGGGGCCGGTATCGGGCTGGCCGCCTTGTTGCAAGCCCGAGGTTGGAGCCGCCAGGCCACAGCCGTGCTCACCCTCGCGGTGGTCACGGCTGTCACGCTCGGCGCGGGCTGGCGGGAATCAGTCTGGGCCTATCGCTACCTGGCCGTGGTGGTCGGACCGCTCGCGCTCATCGCCGCCGCGGGGCTGGCCCGAAGCGGACGGACAGGCGTGGCCGCGCTGGCCGTGTGCGCCTTCCTCACCGCACCCCTCGCCGTACGCGGACCGGAGTTCCGCAGGAGCAACGTCCAAGCGGTGAGTGCCGAGATGTCGCCGCGCTTGGATGCTGGCGACCTAGTACTGCTGCCCGACTTCCAGATGGTGCCGCTGGTCGCCCACTACTTTCGTCCTGGCCTCCGCTATGCCACCAGCTCGGGGCTGGTGCCCGACAAGAACATCGTCGACTGGCGGCACAGCATGGATCGCCTCCTCAATGACGATCCGAGGGTCACGCTGCCGCCCCTTGTCGACACCTTGCCGCCTGGTGCCCATGTGCTCGTGATCTGCCCTCCGCCGGAGGCGGAGAGCAACAACACGGGCCTCGCCCACACGAACGACGCCCAGCCGCGGAGCTCAGCCAATGCGGCAGCGCCCATTGCCGGCGTTCAGCCCGAGGTGACCACCTTGACCCAGGACATCGCCTTCCATCGGTTGATCCTTCTCCGCTGCCAGCAGACGCAGGATCTCGTTTCCAACGATGTCGGGCTGCGACTAACAGAGTTGGTGAAGGCCCCCAGTGGTGTTAAGTACACGCCGGCCGACGCTATGCTGCTCACAAGGCAATAGCGGACGAAGGGCCGTCCATGGGTCTTTCTCAGGCACCCTGCCCGCCCCGGGTAAGACGATCACAGCTCGACGGCGGGGAACTGCTCCTGCATCTCGCTGGCCACGCGGTGGACGGCTTCGCCCCGCAGCTCGTCCGCCTCCTCGGCCAGGTCGAGGGCCAGCTCGGCCAGCTCCCGCCACGTGATCCACCCGGTGGAGGCTGGCAACAGCTCAGCGGCGTGCTGCGAGCCCCGCAGCTCGAAGTCGGAGGCCACTTCGAGCCAGGGATCGAGGTCGGGGGTGCCCGGCGGGACGACCACCACGAAGCCCGGTTGCTTGTCGGGGTGCAGGCCCTCGGCCAGGGCCTCCAGCACTCCCGCTCGCAGCTCTTCCACCGGCGGGTCGAAGCGCAACGTGGCGACTACCACGATGAGCGCCTCCGGCCCCTCCAGGACCACGTCGGTGGCGTCGTCGAGGGACAGGGCACTTCCCCAAGGCCGGACCGTTCCCCCCGCCCACTCGACAGCGGCGAGGGGGCTGGCGTCACCGCACGCCACCTCGGCCAGCCTGGGGACCCAGATGTCGGTGTCCCAGAGGGCCAACGTCTGGAACGTGTTCCAGGCCAGGCGGTCGGGCCGAGCCGGGTCGGCGATGCGCTCCAGGACCGCTTCGTCGAGCAGAGGGTTCTGCACATCGACAAGCCAGCTGCTGCTCACGATCGAATCCTCTTTCTGTTGTTTGCTTCTCCGAGGACGAGGGTACTGGCGAGGAACGGCGCACTTACGGAAGCGGGCGGTGCGCGCCCGGTTACTTACTTCTTCTCTCGTCAAGCAGCGGCGAGCCGTTCCCGGACGATCCGGCTGGGGAGCTGCGCAGATGAGGGTGCTCGGCATCAATGCGGTGTTCCACGACCCGGCTGCCGCCCTGGTCGTAGACGGTGTCACCGTGGCCGCGGCCGAGGAGGAACGGTTCAGCCGCCGCAAGCACGGCAAGACGGCGGTGCCGTTCTCCACATGGGAGCTGCCCGAGTCGGCGGCGGCCTGGTGCCTGGCCGACGCCGGCCTCTCCCCCGACGACCTCGACGCCGTGGCCTACTCCTACGACCCGTCGCTGCTCGTCCCTGGCGAGGTCGCCGACGGCATCGGCTCGGTCACCGCTGACGACTGGGAGGGGCTGCGCAGCTTGTACGCAGCCCGGGCCCCTTCGTTCCTGGCGTCGGCACTTCCCGGCCTGGACGCGGGCGCGGTGTCGTTCGTCCCCCACCACATGGCCCATGCCGCCTCTGCCCACCTGGCCGCGCCGTTCCCCTCCTCGGCGGTGCTGGTGCTGGACGGCCGCGGCGAGACTGCCTCGCACCTAGCCGGCCGCTCGGTCAACGGCAGCCTCGAGGTGCTGGCCGCCCAGCAGCTACCGCACTCGCTGGGCTTGCTGTACGAGGAGGTCACCGCCCACCTCGGGTTCCGGCGCTCATCCGACGAGTACAAGGTGATGGCCCTGGCCGCCTACGGCCGTCCCCGCTTCCTACCTGAGCTGCGGCGGGCGGTGCTCGCCACCGGCACCGGCGGGTTCTACGTCGACCCCATAGACTTCGACGCCTTCGTCAAGCGTCGCTCCCCTGCCGACCCCATCGACGTCGACCATGCCGACCTGGCCGCCAGCATCCAGGTGCGTCTCGAGGAGGTGCTTCTCGACCTGGCCCGGTGGCTCCACGGTCGCACCGGCGAGCGGCGCCTGACCATGGCCGGCGGAGTCGCGCTCAACTGCGTGGCCAACGCTCGGCTGGCCGCCGAGGGGCCGTTCGACCAGCTATGGGTGCAGCCCGCGGCAGGCGACGCCGGCACCGCCTTGGGCGCCGCCCTGCACGTGGCCCACGGCTTGGGCGACCGCGTCGCCGCCATGGACGGTGCCGACCTCGGCCGGGCGTGGTCCGACGACGAGCTCAAGGCCTGGCTCACCACCGCGGCGGTGGCCTTCGAGCGCCCGCCGACCTGGCCGACTCCGTCGCCGAGGTGCTGGCCACCGACGGTGTGGTGGCTTGGTTCCAAGGCCGCAGCGAGTACGGGCCCCGGGCCCTCGGCCACCGCAGCCTGCTGGCCGACCCCCGGCACACCGCCAACCTGCGCCGTCTGAACGACGTGAAGGGCCGCGAGCAGTTCCGGCCCGTCGCGCCGATGGTGCTGGCCGAGAGGGCCGACGAGATCTTCGAAGGGGTGCTGCCCAGCCCCTACATGCTGTTCGTGCACGACATCCGCCCCGCCTGGCGCGACCGCATCCCCGCGGTGGCCCACGTCGACGGCACCGCCCGGGCCCAAACCGTCGACCGCACCCGCGAGCCGCTGGTGGCCGCCCTCCTCGACGCCTTCGCCCGCCGTACAGGTGTCCCAGTGATCGTGAACACCAGCCTGAACACTGCCGGGCGGCCCATGGTCGACGACCCCCGCGATGCCCTCGAGTGCTTCGGGTCGGCACCTGTCGACGCGCTGGCCCTGGGCCCGTTCCTGGTGCGGAGGCCCCGCCCGTGACCACCACCTGGCAGGTGGTGGTACCGACCGTGGGCCGCCCCCACCTCGGGCGCCTGCTCGACGCCCTGGCGGGCATGGGCGCACGCGTCCTGGTGGTCGACGACCGGCGCGACAGGCGCGAGCCGCTGCTGGCCGAGGTTCGACCGGGAGTATCGGTGCTGGCCGCTGGCGCGCACGGCCCGCGGGGCTCGGAACTCGCGCCATTACCCCTCAGCGGTGTATTGGCGCGAGTTGGGGCGGGCGGGCAGGGCGGCCCGGCCGCGGCACGCAACGTGGGATGGCGGGCGGCAACCGCCGAGTGGGTGGCCTTCCTCGACGACGACGTGGTGCCCGACCCGGACTGGGCCGAGCGCCTGGAGGCCGACCTGGCCGCGGCCGGACCAGAGGTGGCTGGCGTACAAGGCCGCCTCCGGGTGCCATTGCCCGACCACCGGCGGCCCACCGACTGGGAGCGCAACGTGGCCGGCCTGGAGTCGGCTCGGTGGGCCACCGCCGACATGGCTTACCGGCGATCGGCCCTGGCCGAGGTGGGCGGCTTCGACGAGCGTTTCCGGCGCGCCTTCCGGGAGGACGCCGACCTCGCCCTGCGCGTGGTTGGCGCCGGCTGGCGCCTGCAGGTAGGTGGGCGCACCTGCGCTCACCCGGTTCGCCGGGCAGGCCCATGGGTGAGCGTGCGCCTCCAGGCCGGCAACGCCGACGACGCCGTCATGGCCGCCGTCCATGGCCCCGACTGGGCTCGTCGGGCTGGCGCCCCGGTTGGGCGCATCCGTCGCCACGTGGCCGTCACCGCCGCCGGGCTGGGGGGCCTGGCGGCCCTGACCACCGGCCATCGCCGGCTCGCCGCCTTCGGTGCCCTGGGCTGGGCGGGGGGCACCGCCGAGCTGGCCTGGGCCCGCATCGCTCCCGGGCCCCGAAACCCTGCCGAGGTGGCCACCATGGTCGCCACCAGCACGGTGCTGCCGCCCGTCGCCGTCGCCTGGCGCCTGGCCGGCGAACTACGGGCTCGCACCTCTACCTTCTTTGCGCGCTTTTCAACCATCCATGTTGAAAAGCGCGCGAAGAACGCCGAGAGGCCGCACGCGGTGTTGCTCGACCGGGACGGGACCCTGGTAGAAGACGTGCCCTACAACGGCGACCCTGGGAAGGTCATGGCCGTCGCCGGTGCCCGCCGGGCTCTCGACCGGTTGCGCGCCGCCGGCATACCGACGGCCGTGGTCTCCAACCAGAGCGGGGTAGCACGAGGGCTGCTCGACGGCGACCAGGTGGAGGCCGTCAACCGAAGGGTGGAGGAGCTGCTCGGGCCGCTCGGGCCGTGGCTCGTCTGCCTCCACGGCCCCGACGACGGCTGTGACTGCCGCAAGCCCGCCCCCGGCCTGGTTCACGCCGCGGCCGCGGCGGTGGGAGTCGCCCCCGAGCGGTGTGCCGTCATCGGTGACATCGGTGTCGACATGGCCGCGGCCCGGGCCGCGGGGGCGCGGGGCGTCCTGGTGCCCACGGCTACCACCCGCCCAGAAGAGGTGGCCGCCGCCGCCGAGGTGGCGGCCGATCTACCTGCCGCAGTCGATCTGTTGCTGGGCCCGCCGGCCCGGGCGGCGCGGTCACCCAAGAGGCAGTTGCTGGGCCCGCCGGCCCGGGCGGCGCAGCCACCCAAGAGGCAGTTGCGCGGCACGAGATGAGGCCGCACGTGCTGGTGGCCCGCATGGACAGCATGGGCGACGTCCTGCTCGCCGGGCCCGCCATCCGGGCCGTGGCCGCCGGCGCCCGCCGGGTGACGCTGCTGTGTGGCCGCCGGGGCCGCGCCGCCGCCGAGCTGCTGGCCGGTGTGGACGAGCTCGTAGAGCACACCGCCCCCTGGATCGACCCTGAGCCGGCCCCCCTCGACGCCGCCGCCACCCTCGCGCTGGTATCGCGGCTGGCCGGGCTCGGCATCGACCAGGCCCTGGTGCTGACCTCCTACCACCAGAGCCCGCTGCCCCTGGCCCTGCTCCTGCGCCTGGCCGGCGTTGCGACGGTGTCGGCAATCTGCGACGACTACCCGGGCTCCCTCCTCGACGTGCGCCACCACATGCCCGACGGCATCCACGAGGTGGAACGGGCCTTGTCGCTCGTCGCCACCCTCGGCTACCACCTGCCCCCCGGCGACGACGGCCGTCTGCGGGTGCGCGGCGATGCCTTGAACGGGACGAGCCCCGCTGCCCCCGACGGCCCCTACGTCGTCGTGCACCCGGGCGCCTCGGTCACGGCCCGGGCATGGTCACCACCGCGCTGGGTGGAGACCGTCGACGCCCTGGTGGCGAGCGGGCGCCGGGTGGTCGTCACCGGCGCTGCGTCGGAGCGGGCCCTCGCGACCACCGTGGCCGGCGGGCCCCGGCAGCCAGAGGTGACCGACCTGGCCGGCTCCACCGACGTGGCCGGCCTGGCCTCCGTGCTGGGCCGGGCCGACGCTGTCGTCGTGGCCAACACCGGGCCGGCTCACCTGGCCGCCGCGGTGGGCACCCCCGTCGTGTCGCTGTTCGCTCCCACCGTGGGCATCGATGCGTGGCGGCCGTGGGGCGTTCCCCAGGTGCTTCTCGGGCGCCATGGCATCGCCTGCGCCGGTTGCCGGGCCCGCACCTGCCCGGTCGCCGGCCACCCCTGCCTGGAAGACGTCACCGTCGACGAGGTCGTCGCCGCCGTCGACCGTCTGGCCCCCCCGGCCTGCCTGGCCGGAACGCAGTGGCCGCCTACCTCCGTACCCACAGGTGCGCGATGAGGATCCTCCTCTGGCACGTGCACGGGTCGTGGACCACCGCGTTCGTGCAGGGCGGGCACGAGTACCTGGTTCCAGTGACCCCCGACCGCGGCCCCGATGGCCGGGGCCGAGCCGCCACCTGGGACTGGCCGCCATCGGTGCGCGAGGTAACACCCGCCCAGGTCGCCGCTGCCGACATCGACGTGGTCGTGCTCCAGCGTCCCGAGGAGCTGGCCGGTGGGGCCCGCCAATGGCTCGGTGGCAGGGAGCCGGGGCGGGACCTGCCCGCGGTGTACCTGGAGCACACCAGCCCTGAGGGGGCGGTGAACGGAATGCGCCACCCTGCGGCCGACCGCCCCGACCTCACGCTGGTCCACGTCACCCACTTCAACGCCCTGTTCTGGGACGCCGGCACCACCGCGACCCGGGTCATCGAGCACGGCATCGTCGACCCCGGGCACCGCTACACCGGCGAGCTCCCCCGAGCTGCGGTGGTCGTGAACGAGGCCGCCCGCCGGGGCCGGGTGACGGGAACTGACCTGCTCCCCCGCTTCGCCCGAGCCGTTCCCGTCGACCTGTTCGGTATGGGAGCGGGCGACGTGGCGGTCGCCGGGATAGCAACTGTCGACGACCTGCCCCAGCACCGCCTCCACAACGAGCTGGCCCGCCGCCGCGTCTACCTGCACCCCATGCGGTGGACGTCGCTGGGCCTGTCGTTGCTCGAGGCCATGCACCTGGGCATGCCCGTGGTGGCCCTCGGCACCACCGAGGTGCCGAGGGCCGTTCCAGCCGAAGCAGGTGTGGCCACCAACGACCTGGAGGAGGCTGATGCCGCCCTGCGCCGTCTCATCGCCGAGCCCGAGGAGGCCCAGATGATGGGCAAGGCAGCCCGGGAGGCGGCCCTGTCGCGCTACGGGCTGGCCCGTTTCCTCGCCGACTGGGACGAGGTGCTCGTCGACGTGGTGATGGGAGCCTGATGAGAATCGCCCTCGTCTCCGAGCACGCCAGCCCACTGGCCAGTGTGGGTGACGTCGATGCCGGCGGCCAGAACGTCCACGTTGCCGCCCTGGCCGTCGCCCTCGCCCGCCTGGGCACCGATGTAGTCGTGCACACCCGTCGCGACGACCCCACCCTTCCCCGGCGGGTGGAGCTGGCGCCGGGCGTGGTCGTCGACCACGTCGACGCTGGGCCGGCCCGCTACCTACCCAAGGACGAGCTGGCCCCCCACGTGACCACCATCGGCGACAGCCTGAGGCGGGCGTGGACGGCCGAGCGGCCCGACGTGGTGCACGCCCACTTCTGGATGTCGGGGGCGGCTGCGCTGGCCGCCGCGTCCGGCCTGGACCTGCCCGTGGTCCAGACCTTCCACGCCCTCGGTGTGGTCAAGCGACGCCACCAGGGGGCCGACGACACCAGCCCGCCCCAACGGATGGCAGTGGAGGCCGACCTGGCCCGTCGGGTCAACCGGGTGGTGGCCACCGCGTCGGAGGAGGTCTTCGAGCTCTCGCGAATGGGCGCCGACTCCCGGCGGGTGACGGTTGTGCCGTGCGGGGTCGACGTCGAGCACTTCTGCCCGGACGGGCCGGCGGAGGCTCGTCCTTCGGGACGGCGACGGGTGGTTGTCGTGGGCCGGCTGGTCCAACGCAAAGGGGTGGCCGACGTGGTGGCCGCCCTGCCGATGCTTCCCGGTGTGGAGCTGGTGGTGGCCGGGGGGCCCGACGCCGACGGCCTGGCTGCCCACGCCGAGGCACGGCGCCTGCAGGTCCTGGCCGCGGCCAGCGGGGTGGCCGATCGGGTGGAGCTGCGCGGCCGGGTCGACCGCCGGTGGCTCCCCGCCCTCCTGCGTTCGGCCGACGTGGTGGCCTGCGTCCCCCGCTACGAGCCCTTCGGCCTGGTGGCGCTGGAAGCCATGGCCTGCGGCGTGCCCGTGGTGGCGTCGGCTGTCGGCGGCCTGTGCGACACGGTGGTCGACGGAGTCACCGGCCTGCACGTGCCGCCCGGGAACCCCGAAGCCGTCGCCGCCGCCGTGGGCCGGGTCCTGGCCGACCCCGCCCTGGCCGCCACCGTAGGCGCGGCCGGCGCCGCCCGGGTGCGGGCCCGCTACCGCTGGGATCACGTCGCCCGCTCCACGCTGTCGGTCTACCGCGAGCTGGTGGGCATCCCCCTGGCCGCCACGACCGGAGCCAGGCCATGACAGCGCATCCGCTGCCCACGGGAAGAGCCCACCTGGCCGCCCTCACGCGGGCGCTGGCGGAGCTGGAGGCTGACGTGGAGCGCATCGAGGCGTGGGGGCGCCACCTGGCCGCCGCCTTGTCGGCCGGTGCCCGCCTGCTGGCCGCCGGCAACGGCGGCAGCGCGGCACAGGCCCAGCACCTCACCAGCGAGCTGGTCGGGCGCTACCGCGACGAGCGGGAGCCGTTCAGCGCCCTCGCCCTGCACGCCGAGACGTCGACGGTGTCGGCAGTGGCCAACGACTACGGCTGGGCCGAGACCTTCTCCCGCCAGGTGCGGGCCCACGGCCGCCCCGGCGACGTGCTGGTGGCTCTCAGCACCTCGGGGCGCAGCGCCAACGTGCTGGCGGCGGCGGCTACCGCCAGGAGCACGGGCCTACGCACCCTGGCCCTCACCGGCCCCGGCCCCAACCTCCTCAGCGCCGCCTGCGACGACGCCGTGTGCGTGGACGCCACCGCCACCGCCACCGTCCAGGAGGTGCACCAGGTGGTGGTGCACCTCCTATGCGCCACCGTCGACGTGGCCGTGGGAGCGTCTCCCGCGGCCCGGCTCGAAGAGGCCCGGTGAAGGCCGCCCTGGTCGTCATGGGCGACGCCCTGCTGGACCGCGACCTGGTGGGCACCTCGTCGCGCCTCTGCCCGGAGGCGCCGGTGCCGGTGGTCGACGTGGCCTGTGAACAACTACGGCCGGGTGGAGCGGCCCTGGCCGCCCTGCTGGCCGCCGGCGACGGGCGGCCAACCGTGCTGGTGACCGCACTGGGCGACGACGAGGCCGCGGCCGAGGTACGCCGCCTGCTCGGAGCCGCCGGCGTGGAGGTGGTCGACCTGGGCCTCGCCGGTCCCACGCCCGAGAAGACCAGGGTGCTGGCCGACGGCCACCTTGTCGTTCGCGTCGATCGAGGAGACGACCGCGGCCCGGTCGGCGCTTGGACCGCAGCCGCGGCCGATGCGATCGATGGTGGCGGCGCGGTGCTGGTGGCCGACTACGGCAGAGGGGTGGCCGCCGTGGACGGTGCGCGCCGGGCCCTGGGCCGCCTGGCGTCACGAACGCCGGTGGTCTGGGACCCACATCCCCGCGGCCCCGAACCGGTGCCCGGCGCCCGCCTGGTCACGCCCAACCGGCGGGAGGCGGCGGCGGCCGTGGGGATCGGGGGCGAGGGCCTGGCCGCCGACGCGGCCCGGGCCAAGCTGCTGGCTCGCCGCTGGCAAGCGGCGGCGGTGGCCATCACCCGGGGGGCCGACCGAGTGGTG
>JBPCJQ010000048.1:0-27850 GCA_051005135.1 Acidimicrobiales bacterium | reverse complement strand
GCCTGGGTCCGCCGCTTCGTGCACTGGTACAACGAGGTGCACTACCACTCCGGCATCGGCTACCTCCGCCCCGCTGATCTCCACGACGGCAACCAGCACGCCATCGTCGAACACCGCCAGGCCACCCTCGACGCCGCCGCTGCCGCTCACCCCGAACGGTTCACCAAGCGTCCCCATCCCGCGAGAGTCCCGACCAAGGCATGGATCAATCGACCATCCATCCAATCCGCATAGAAACCCGGCAATCCGCTATTGACAGGTTCGGCTGGAGCGCCACATCGTCGCCGAGGAGCGTGACCTCTTCCCGGTCATGGCGAATGCCTTCAACGCCGCCCAATGGAGTCGGCTCAAAAGAAGGCTCAAGCGAGGCATGAGCCCTCGCCATGTTGGCTTCTTCGCCGCACGGGTGGCCTCGGCTGCCACCCCGGAACAAGTCCGCCGATTGCCGCTTCGGCCTGTCGCCCGCCTGGCTCGTGGCCGCTACGCCCGCCTCGCCAGCGGGGCGTTCGGCCCGAGCTTCAGGTGGCCGGGCGTCCCGGCACAGGTCAAGACGACATGATGGGTGCTAGTTGGAGCGAGCGGCAGCAGTAGAAGCGGCCGTTGCGGGGGGGGACGGTTCCAGGTGTCGAGAACGGCCCACAGCTTGCCGTGGGCGTCACTGAAGGTCTCCAGGCCGCCTGGTGCGAACTGGCGTTGTTGGCCGAGCTGGGCGGTTCCCAGGAACGGGCCGGGCTGGGCCTCGGCACAAGGACCGCTGAGACTGGGGCAGTAAGCGAGCCCGGTGGCGTACTCGGCACGGTCGAAGAAGTTGCCCGAGTAGAAGAGCCACCAGCCTCCCTTGGCCGCGGGGATGACAGCGGGCTCTTCGATGATGCCACCCTGCCACGACTGTTCGGAGGTGAGCAGCCGGTGGGCGGGACCCGCCAGGCCGAGCCCGTCCTTGGTCAGTTCCTGCTCCCAGATGCTGGTGGGCAGTCCGAGGGCGTTGCCGTCGTTCTTCCACAACAGGTGAAGTTTCCCAGCTCGGTCGCTGGTGACGGACGGGTCGATGGATCCGCCGATGTCGTGCTGGCACAAGAGCGGCCCGTTGCCCACGACGGTGTAGGGGCCTTGGGCCGTGGGCGAGGTGGCCGCGGCGATGCATTCCTGCCTTGCCGCGGCCTCGGGCAGGCTCACGTATAGCACGAACCCGCGGCCGGTGTCGAGGGCGGCAGGCGCCCCGCTCAGTGAGTTCTTCGGATCGGGGGGCGACCAGGCGGGAAGCTGGGGTAGCGCGTCGGGGCCCTCCTGCCAGCTCTTGAGGTCGGCGGATCGGGCGGTCGGCACCCGGGCCGGCCAGTCGCCGGTGCCGAATGCTATGTAGGAGGTGTTGGCCCCGGAGCCCACGGGGAGGATGAAGGGATCTCCGAGGTCGCCATCGAACACGTCGACGGCAGGGCCGAGCACGGGGGCCGGGGGACGCGGCCGGCTGAGGCGCGGGGCGAAGCTACGACCACGGACGCGACGACGATGGCGGCCACACCCACCACCAATGTGGCCAGGCCGATGGTCGACCGCCGTCGGAGAGGCCACCGGTGCCTGTTCCTCAGAGGCGGAGCGGTGCTGTGGTCAGGTTCGGGAGCCAGGTCCACACAGGGACCGTCTCGCTCACCATGGGATCATCGCCCATCCGTAGCAGCTATCGCGGTCGGGCGCGACGGACCTCGACACCGAGCCGGGCACCGCCTAGTGTCCGGGGATCGAGCCGGCCGGCGTCGCCGGCGGCGAGGCGGAGGTGGATGATGGTGATGGGATGCAGGCGTGGCAGGCGCCGGTCGGGCCAGGCACTCCTGGGGGGCGCCCTCGCTCTGGGGTTGATGGCCACGACCCAGGGCGCGGCCGGGGCGGCTCCTGCCGCCACCATCAATGTCCCGTGCCGCGGCGCCGGAGGAGGTGCGGCGGGCCTGGTCGGGGCCGTCGACCAGGCCAACGCCTCGCCCGGCCCTGACACGATCAACCTGGCGGGCGGCTGCAGCTACGTCCTCACCGCCGCCGACAATCCCGGCAACGGCCTTCCTGTGGTCACCGGGCAAGTGTCCATTCGGGGGAATGGGGCCACGATCCGGCGCTCGTCGCCGTCGCCGTTCCGCATCTTCGACGTCGGGCCCGGCGCCAACGTCAACCTCGACCGGCTCACGATCACGGGGGGCCTGGCGACCGCCAACGGCGCCACCGCCTATGGAGGCGGCATCTTCAACGAGGGCACGCTGAGCCTCTCCGACGCTGTGGTCAAGGCCAATACGGTGTCGGGCAGTGGCGCCTCGGCTGGGGGCGGCGGCATCGCCAACCAGGGAGTGGCCACTCTGAGCCATACGGAAGTGCTGGACAACACCGCTGCTGCCACGGGCACCTTGATCTTCGCCGCCGTGGGTGGGGGCGTCATCAACCGGGCGGGGGCTACGATGACCATGCGCGACAGTGAGGTCGCCGTCAACACCGCGACGTCTACCGGCTCGTCGCCCATCCTGTTCATCGCTGCGGCCGGCGGTATCGGCAGCAGCGGTGACCTCACGGTCAGCCGCACCAAGGTCGTGGGCAACCGTGTCCTCGCCGAGGGCCTCAACGGCCGTGGCAACGGCGGTGGCATCTCCATCCAGGATGGCACCTTCAACATCGACGCCAGCACCATCCAGGCCAACGTTGCCCGCGCCACCGGTTCCGGCGCCCAGTCCGAAGGCGGTGGCCTCGAGAACTTCGGCACGGCGCGACTCACCGCCACCACGGTCACTGCTAATCGGGCGACGTCACCGTCGACCCTTGGCGGCGGCATCTACAACGGCGCCGACCTGGCGCTGGCGGGCAGCCCCGTCAGGGCCAACGTCGCCAACGGCATTCCTGGCGGAGATCCGCCCGCCGGTGGGGGCATCTACAACGACGGAGGCAACGTGACCCTGAGCGCCAGCCCCGTCACCGGGAACCATCCCGACAACTGCGAGCCGCCCATCGCGGGCTGTTGAGCGGCCGATCGAGCACCGTCAGGGCTCGGGCCGCTTCCGGCGCCGACTGGCTTCGATGCTGTAGGCAACGAAGAACCCAACCGCGCATGCCAGGTAGCCCAGCCCGAACACCCAGGCGCCCCGGGCGAATTTGAAGACGGCCAGCACGCCGAAACCGGCCAACACGATCCACCGCACCGCCTGACCGTTCCATGCTGCCTGCCAGGACTGCCTGCGGGCGGCCTTCTCTGTGGCCTCGAGCTCCTTCCACCACTGCCACTCGGGCGTGCCCATCGCGGGACGTTACTCACCCACACTGGCCCCGCGTTGGCCAGGAGCGCTAGTTCGCCTCGAGGTTGAAGCGGTCGGCCTCGTCGGCGGCGGCCGGGGTCGAGGAGCGGCCGACCAGCTCGCTGAGCTCGGCGGCGGTGAGGGTCTCCCGCTCGGCCAGGTCAGCGGCCACCCGTTGCAGGTCGGCAGCGTTGTCGCTGAGGATGGTACGGGCGGCCTGTTCGGCCCGCAGCAGTAGCTCGCGGACCTCTTTGCCGCCCTGAGCCTCGTCGGCGGTGAGCGGGCGTTTGGAGTCACCGTCGGAGCCGGCCAGCTCGAACCGCCCGGTCATGGCCAGGCGCTCCACCATGCGCCGGGCCAGAGCAGCGGCGTTCTCGAGGTCGTCCTCCGAGCGGGTGCTGGGCTGGCCGAAGACGTTCATCTCCGACGCCCGCCCTCCGAGGAGGACGATCAGCTGGGCCATGAGCTCACGCTTGGTGAGCACCTCGCGGTCGTCGGGCGCCGCCCACGGCGAGCGCTGGAAGGCACCGGGGCGGTTGACGATGGATATCCGCGAGGGTGGCTTGACCCCTCGCAGCAGGATGGACAGCAGGGCGTGGCCCGCTTCGTGCACCGCAACGAGCTGCTTCTCGTCGTCGGTCATGAGCTTGGCTGCTCGGGTGCCGGATATGACGCGCGAGCACGCCTCGTCGACGTCTTCGGGAGCCACCCGGTCGCGGTGGCGGCGGGCGGCCAGCAAGGCGGCCTCGTTGACGATGTTGGCCAGCTCGGCGGCGCTCAGCCCGGCGGTGTTGGCCGCCACCTCGCTCCAGTCGACCCGCCGCGACACCGGCCGTCGGTAGGCGTGGAGCTGGAGGATGCGCTCGCGCCCGTCGCGGTCGGGGCGGTCGACCTGGATGCGGCGGTCGAAGCGGCCCGGTCGCAGCAGTGCCGAGTCGATCAGCTCGGGGCGGTTGGTGGCCCCCAAGATGAGCACGCCCGACGAGCCCGAGAACCCGTCTAGCTCGACGAGCAGCTGGTTGAGGGTGTGGTCAAACTCGCGGTCGCCGGCCGCCTCGGCGCTGCGGAACCGGCCGATCGCGTCGAGCTCGTCGATGAAGATGATGGAGGGCGCCTCTCGCTTGGCCGCCTCGAAGAGCTGGCGCACCCGGGCCGCCCCCAAGCCCACGAACTTCTCCACGAAGCTGGTGGCCGACACGAAGAAGAAGGGCACACCCGTCTCGCCTGCCAAGGCCCGGGCCAGCAGAGTCTTGCCGCAGCCGGGTAGCCCGTAGAGCAGGATTCCCTTGGGCAGCTCGGCTCCGAGCACTTGGAACCGGTGGGGGTCGGTGAGGAACTCCTTGACCTCACGCAGGTCGGCGATGGCCTCGTCGAGGCCGGCCACGTCGGCGAAGGTCACCCTCTGCTGGGTGGCGCTGACGTCATCGTCGACCTTGCCCACCTGGAAGGGCGTCTCGGTGCCGCCGGCGGCAACGGGGACAGGGGCTTTCGAGCGCTTCAAGCGTCCCAGGGCGCGCCGGGGATTTGTCATTCGGAGAGTCACGATAGCCGCGCCGAGGATGACGACGAAGGAGCCCACCACCTCGGGACGGGTGAGGATGCTGCTGGTGATCAGGTTTGGCATCCAATCATGGGGCGGACTGAAACAGGCCCAACAGGATCGCGCGCCCGGATCGCGGCGCGCCACCATTGGTGCGTTCGGGCCACGCAGGCCGGTGGTGCGTTCGGGCCACGCAGGCCGGCGTGGTAGGTGTGGATCGTGCCCACCCTCGCGTCGTCTCCCACGTCGGGTCTCCTGGCCTTCATCCGCTATGCCTTCATGCCCAACCACCTGGGCTACTGCGGCGGCAACTCGCCCGAGGTGTTGCTCCATCACGCCGCCGAGGGACGAAGCGACGACCGACTGGCGCCTCTGCTGGCCCGCTTCACCGGCGCCTTCCCCTACCTGCGGACGATCGCCACGGCCAATGGCATCGCCGATCCGTTCGACCCCCGGGTGGTCGAGGCCTACTGGCTGGGCAATGACCTGTTGTCCCGGGTGGAGGCCGCCGACCTCTCGCGCACGCTGGAGGAGCGGTTCGGGCGCCAGCTTCCGCCTGCCCTACGCGAGCAGATGCTGCGCAAGGCCCCGCAGGGGGCCAAGCCCTACCACCTGTTTCATGTGATCGACGTGTACCGCCACCTCGAGAGCGAGGTGAGCATGGCCGCCATGGAGAGCTGCCGTATCAGCTGGGGACGGGTGACGGCCGTCGACGCGACGTCATTGCTGGTGCTGCGGCGGCCTCTGGTGCTGCGGGAAGCGAAGCTGGCCCTGGGCGAGCCCCGTGCCGAGAGAGTCCAGCGCACGCTGGACGACCGGGGTTTCGTCGACCACGCGGCCATCGACGACTGGGTGTCGGTGCACTGGGGCTGGGCCTGCGAGGTGCTCGACCAGCGCGCCAGGCGCAACCTGAGCTTCTGGACCGATCACCACCTCCGCCTCGCCAACCAGACGATTTAGCGGGGCGGCGAAGCCGCCAAACGCCCGGTCAGGGCGGCGAAGCCGCCAGGACACGGCCGGCGACTCAGTAGTTGACGGTGGCCGACTGGTTGGGGGTGGTGGGCGCAGGGGCGGCGGCGGAGGGTCGGGGCTTGGCCGGCCCGGCGTTGACGATCGCCACGGTGGTTCCGGCGCTCACCCGCCCGAACAGGTCCATCTCGTCGTCGGGGTTCATGCGGATGCAGCCGTGGGAGGCGCTGAAACCGATCGACGAGGTGTCAGACGTGGCATGGATGAGGATGCCCGGGGCATCGAGGGCGAGCGCACGGGTTCCCAGGGGGTTGTTGGGGCCGGGCCCGATGGTGGCAGGCATGCTGGTGGACCACGAGCTGTTGGGGTTGGTCCACGTGGGGTTCACGATCTTGGACACGATGCGCCAGGTGCCGGTGGGCGTGGGGAAGGCGGCCTGGCCGGTGGCCACCGAGTACTGCTTGGTGACCTTGCCGTCCTCGTAGAGGTAGAGCATGTTCTCGCCGGTGCGCACGAGGATGACCTTGCTCACTGCCGCCGCGCCCACCTTGGGCTCCACCGGCGTGGATACCAGGTTGACCGACGGGCTGGCGCTCTTGGCTGCGTCGAGGACCGCGGTTCGGGAACGCTCGACGTCGAGCTGGCGGCCGGTCTTGGGGGCCACGATGTTGACGAAGCCTGACGACGTGTCGATCTTGGCGTTCTGCGGCGCCACGGCGACGGCCTTGGCCGCCTGGTCGACAATGGCGGAAACGTTTCCTTGGCCCCAGGTGGGCGTGACTGCCACCGAGGGCGACGTGTGCCCGAACAGGCGCCCCCACACCCGTTGGAACAGGTTCCCTTGATGCGAGCGGATGGCGGCACGGTGGACGGCAGCGGGCACATCGACCCTGAGGCCCAGGTCCCAAGCGGTGGTGGAGGTGTTGAACGAGTCGGCGTGGACCTGGATCGGGCGGTGCAACGGGTCTTCCACCCGAGCCCGCACTGCTTCCAGAGCGCGATCCTCGTGCAGGCCTCCTACTGGTACCCCGCCCACCACCGTGCCGGGGAGCATCGTCTGGGCGGAGCGGTGGTCGTAGCTGACAGCCCATGCCGTGGTCCCTGAGACCACGACCAGCGCGGTGACGATGGATATGACAACGATGGGATGGCGGCGTGCCCAGGTCACTGGGAATCCCTGCGACTGCCACCCGCCACGCACACCGGTGCCATTTCGCAAGTTTACCGCACCCCCCCGGGGTCCGGACTACGGCGGTTGAAGTGACGTCCCTCACGAAGCAGGGCGGCGGCGCAGGCGGCTGGGCAGCAGGCCGGTCACCAGCGAGAGATCCTCGGTACCCAGGGCCCGAGCCGAGGCCACGAACGCCACCAGCCCGGCGGCGCCGGCCAGCGCCACCTCGACCAGCGCCCTCGTCCCGCCCGGCGCCATGGTCGCCCCCAGTCCCACCCGCACGCTCACCATGGCCCCGGTAGCCACCAGGGTGGCGCCGACCGCCTTGGCCAGCTCCCGCAGGGTGTGCGTCGCCTCCAGGCCACCGATGCGCCGGGCCAGCACCGCCCCGGCGGCGATGGCGGCTACCAGGTAAGACAGTGAGTGGGCCAGGGCCAGCCCCCGGACTTGGGCCCGGGGGAACAACAGCAGGGCGAAGGCCACGTAGGCGACGTTGGACACCACGTTGACCACCAGCGGGGTCCGAGCATCCTGGCGGGCGTAGAACGCACGCAGGAACAGGAGGAAGGCCGAGAACGGGACCAGCCCTATGGAGAACATGTCGAGCACCGACGACACCAGGGGGACGCTGGCCGAGCTGGTCACGCCGTGCTGGAGCAAGGTCTGGATCAACGGGCGGGACAGCACCAGATAGGCGGCCGTAGCCGGCAGCAACAGAAGGGTGGTGGCTCGCAGCCCTCCCGCCACCCACGACCGGAAGCCCTCGACGTCTCCATCGACATGACGGGCGGCCAGGGTCGGCACCAGGGCGGTCATGATGGAGACGGCGACCACGCCATAGGGCAGCTGGAAGAAGGCGAAGGCGGTGAAGAAGGCGGTGGGACCGCCCTGCACGCCGTTGGCCAGGTACAAAGCGATGCCGAAGCCGATCTGGTTGACGACGACATACCCGAGCGTCCAGGCCGACAAGCCGGCCAGCTTGCGCACCGCGGGATGGCCGAAGTCGACCCGCAGGCGCAGCCGACCGGGGAGGCGGCGCACGAACGGCCAATGGGCCAGCGCCATCGCCGCTACGCCGGCGGTGGTGCCCCCGGCCAGGAGGAGCCTCTCGCCCAGGTTGGCGCCCACGCTGGCGTCGGTGGGGGTGCCCTTGACGATGGACGCGAAAGCCAAGCAGGTGCCGATCACCACCACGTTGTTGAGGACAGGAGCGAACATCGGCACAGCGAAGCGGTCGTAGGCGTTGAGCAGCGCGCCGGCGATCGCTGCCGCTCCGTAGAACGCGATCTGGGGGGCAAAGACCCGCAGGAAGAAGGTGGCGACCTCCTGCTGTCGCGCTGCCTCGGGGCCCGAGAGGCGAAGGGTGAACAGGCGGATCACGGCGGGGGCCGCCACCACCGAGGCCACGCTGAGGCCGACCAGGACCACCATGGAGACGCTGGCCAGCACCGACACCGAGTCCCATGCCTCCTCCGGGGACCGGGTGCGCAGCTCCTGGACGACCACCGGGATGAACACCGAGCTGAGCACGCCGCCGAGGATCAGCTCGTAGATGACGTTCGGCATCGTGTTGGCGATGTTGTACGAGTCGGCCAGGCGTGACTCGGCCACGCCCAGGGCGTAGGCCAGCGCTACCAGGCGAGCCAGCCCGGTGAGGCGAGAAAGGGTGGTGCCCACGGCCATGACCACGGCCGAGCGCCCGAGGTGCGCCTGATCGCCAGCGTCGGGGACACCGTGAGAACTGGCCTGGGGCCCCGACTCCAGGCTCACGCCCAGAGGCTACAAGATGGGTGCCATCCCACCCCGCCCGGCGACGGTGTGGGTTGAAGGGGCCGGCGTCAGGGAATGCCAAGAGAGAGAACTTCCGCCAACCCATGAAGACGGTGAGCTGCCGATGTTCGTCCAACAGCGCGGCGACGTCGCTAAGTGTGAGCGGCAACCGTGGAGTCGGTGATGCAGCTCGCCTTGGCGATTTGCCTTCCCCGGGACGGGGTCAGCATTCCTGTGGCTCGCCACATAATCAGAGACGCATTGCGCACGGTCGGTGTGGCCGAGGACTGCCTCTCTGATGTCGGGGTCGCTCTGAGTGAGGCATGCACCAACGTCGTCCAGCATGCCGGGCCGGGCGACGAGTACGAGCTGAAGGTGGAGATCGACGACGAGCGATGCGTGCTGAGGGTGATCGACAAGGGCTACGGCTTCGAGTCCTCGTTGCTGACGGACGGTGCCGACGTTGGTGCCGAGCGGGGGAGGGGTATCCAGCTCATGCGAGCCTTGGTCGACGACGTCCACTTCGTCTCCGACACCGACACGGGTACCGCCGTCCACCTCGAGAAGGCACTCGTGTTTCGCCCCGACGCGCTGTTCCGCTCACTCAGCCGACCGTGATCGTTCCCTCCAGGCCGGCGGCGTAGTCGCCCGGCTCCCCGTCTGCCGCCGCCGGGGCCAGCGTACTATCCTTGGCCAACAACCGGGGAGTGGCGCAGTGGTAGCGCACCTGCTTTGGGGGCAGGCGGTCGGGGGTTCAAATCCCCCCTCCCCGACTGGCAGAATGACTGCCCACGCGGGCGTAGCTCAACGGTAGAGCCCCAGCCTTCCAAGCTGGTTACGCGGGTTCGATTCCCGTCGCCCGCTCGCTATGAAGTAGCTGGTCAGAAGGCCGCGCGCGTCGATCGAGGGCGGGCAGGCACTGATCGCCCAGTCAGCGTTGAACCTCAGGCGGGCGCGTCCCTCAGGGGCGAGGCACCACCCGCCGTTGCCTCGAGTGCGTCAACCCGGGCTCCGAGCTCACCGATGACCAGGGCCAGCTCAGCGGCGACCTCAGCCACGATGGCGAGTACAACCGCCGTTACTGCCTCCAGTCGTCTTCGGAGACCTTGGAGGCACGATGCATCGCCCCATGAAGGCGCTCCTTCACGTGTTCGGCCTTCACGGCTGCTTACCGCCATTGTTCGGTGACCCGACGCCGGTGTTTCCCAGGTTGATCTGGCCGTCGGACTGTAGCTGGGAGCCCTCTCGTTTCCGGGCCTGTGCTTCTCGTTCAGCGAGCATCGTGTCCAGCTCGGCCCGGGTCATGGTGACAGGCTCGTCTTGAGGTTTCGTCGGATGGGTGACGTCCCCGAGGCCCTTTTCGAACTCCGACTTCGCCGAGCCCAACGAGCGCGCCAGCTTGGGCAGTTGGCTGCCTCCGAAGAGCACAATGGCAATGAGCAGAACGATGAGCAGATCGGGACCGAGGATCTCGGCGAGCATGGGGTTCATGGGCTGTCCTTGGGTGGGGGATGGGTCAGCGTCTCGAGTTGGGGGGCGGGACCTATCTGGTCGGCATCACCGGGCGCAACCGTGTCCACGGAGGCACCCGGCGGCGCCTGCTCGCCGACGTCGGTACCGGTTGGCTCGGACGTGGAGGCATCGACCAGCACCTCGTGCAGCTCGCCCCGGACACTTTCCGACCACCGCTGAACCTCGGCCATGGCTCGCCCCGCTTGGCGGAGGGCACCAGGCAGCTTGTCCGGGCCCATCACGATGAGGGCGACGACGAGGATGACGAGCAGGTGGGAGGGAGACGTCAAGCCCTGGGGCACGGCGCCAGTCTAGGGACATAGTCGAGCTCGTCAATGCCGCCTCCTGTAGCTCCAGTCGCTCGTTCCCTCTCTCACTCGCCGCTGGGAGCGACGGCGATGGCCCTGGCGGCGCGCCGCGCTGTTGGTAGCCAAAGCGCAGAATAGGGCGATGACCACACCCCAGGACGTCCCGGTGCCCGGTTCGAGGGACGCATCCGGACCTGGCCCATCGCCCGCAGACGCCGACCCCGTGGTAATCGACGGCCTGCGAGCTCAGTTGCACCGGATGGAGCATCTGCTGGGTTCGGGGGTCAAGGCGTTGGAGGGCGTGGAGGCCAACGTGGTCGTCCCCGCGTGGCGGCGGGTCACCAGAGGTGAGCCTCGCTGGCCCGTAAGTGTGGCGGTGCTCGCCGCCATCGCAATGCAGCTCTACCTTCCCGGCCACCTGGCGCTGCAGCCCCGCTGGGTTCTGCCTGCCACCCAGGCGCTGTTGTTGGTCGGCCTGGTCGCCGCCAATCCCCGGCGCATCGAACGGCGCTCGCTTGCCCTGCGGGTTGCGACCATGGTGTTGATCGGGCTCATCAGCGCCGCCAACGCCTGGTCGGCAGAACGCTTGGTCGTGGGCCTGGTGCAGGGCACCGAGCACCAGAACGCCGCCCACTTGCTCACCAGTGGTGGTGCCATCTGGCTCACCAACGTGATCGTTTTCTCCCTTTGGTACTGGGAGCTTGACCGGGGAGGACCCGTAGCCCGGGCCCACGCCCTGAATCCCCATCCCGACTTCCTCTTCGCCCAGATGCAAAGCCCCGAGCTCGCCCCCCCGCACTGGGAACCAGCCTTCGTCGACTACCTCTATCTGTCGTTCACCAACGCCACCGCCTTCAGCCCCACCGACGTCCTGCCCTTGTCGCGGTGGGCCAAGGTGGCCATGATGGGCCAGTCCGCTGTTTCCCTGGCCACCGTGGCCCTGGTGATCGCTCGGGCTGTCAACATTCTCCAGTAGCGCTCCGAGGGAAGGGACAGGGTTTGTCTCGGGTAACTGAGCACGGCGAAGCACACCACGAAGGGCCCGGTCGGCTGGCCCTGGCCGTCGGCCTGGTGCTCGTGCGGCGGACCGAGGCCCTCGCCGGTGATGGCGACGTCGGCCGGGACTCGCCCGATCCCAACCCGTCGCCCGACGACCGCTAAGGCGCCGTGCGTGTGATGCCAGGGCCACCGACGCGCCTGTCCGTTGTGTGGGCCTGGGTGCTTGTGGTCGTCGCCGGATGTGCCATCGGCGGATCGGTCCGGGGCACGGCCCGCCCCGGCCCGGCGCCGGCCACGGAGCCAACCACTGCGAGCAGCCATGGTTCGGTTGCCGGGACCTCCGGCGAACCGCCACCTTCCTTCCCGTCGACGGCGTCGGGCTCGCCACCGATCACCTCTGGGCCCCGCGATCGGCGGGCGGTCGCCCTCACCTTCGACTCCAACCTCACAGATTCCATGATCCGCGAGCTCGACACCGGCAAGGTGGGTTCCTTCGACAACACCGCGGTGATCGACGAGCTCGACCAGTACCAGGTGCCTGCGACGATCTTCCTCGCCGGCAAGTGGATGGAGCGCTACCCCGCCACCGTCGGTAGGTTGGCCGGCGATCCTCTCTTCGAGCTGGCCAGCCACTCCTATTCCGACCTCGGTTTCACCGACCATTGCTACTCGCTCGGACGCATCCCCGAGGGCCGCATGGCCGCTGACGTGCAGCACAGCGAGGACCTGCTTCGCTCATTCACGCCTCGAGCCACCAAGTTCTTCCGTTTCCCGGGAGGCTGCTACGACGACGCTGCTCTGCGAGCCATCGCCCCCACTGGCGTGGTGGTCGTGCAGTACGACGTGGCCAGTGGCGACGCCTTCGGGACCGATGTCGCCGCCATAGTGCGAGAAGTCCTGGACAAGGCCCGCAACGGCTCGATCGTCGTCCTGCACATAACCGGAGGTAACACGGCCCCCCTGACCGCCCAGGCACTACCGGCCATCATCACCGGCCTGCGAGACAAGGGCTTCAGCCTGGAGACGCTCACCCACCTGCTGGGTGTCACTGGCACCCCGTGAGCCGTGCGTCGGCGGCTTCGCTGCCGGCCGGGGTTCCTGGGCTATGGGGGTCCCGTCTGGCTCGGGGTGGGCGCCTGTGCCGAGAGCAGTCCGGCCTCGGCGACGATGGGCGTGTAGCGGACGTAGTCGAAGCCGGCCGCTTCGGCGGCCGCCGTCCAGAACTCCGGCGTGGCGGGTAGCTCGGTCCCGCGCCGCAAGCCGAAACGCACGACGTTCTTGGCGACTCGCCACCACCCTCCCCATCCCTTGGCGACAAGTGTCCGAACCTTGTCCCAGATGATCGTGCGGTCAGCGGAGGACAGGCCGCGGCCGAACATCATGTCTGCCACCACCAGCCGCCCGCCGGGGCGCAGCCACCGGCAGGCACGGCCGAGCAGCACCGCCTTGTCGGGGTCGGTCAGGTGGTGCAGGGCGTAGTTCGACACGACCACGTCCACGCTGGCGGCAGGGAGGTCGAAGGTGGCCAGGTCGGCAACCCGGCACTCGACGTTGTCGATGCCCCGCCGGCGAGCCTCGGCCTGGAGCGCCTCGAGCATGGCTTCGGCGATGTCAACCGCGATCACCTCCGACACCTGAGGAGCGAGCTCCACAGCCAGGAACCCGCTCCCGGCACCCAGGTCGACGACCCGGTCGCCAGGTCCCGCTCGCGCCGCGTCGAGCACCGACGACCGCACAATCTCGAACAGGGGCGAGTCGAACACATGGTGGGACCACGAGCGGGCCCGCCCGTTCCACATCGAGCGGAGCACCTGGGTTCTCTTGGGCCAGCTCACCTCCGCCTGCCCTACAGGTCCCGGATGACGGCCACCGCGGGCCGCCGGGCGGAGCGGACGGCGCCGGAGGCTGCAATCGCCACCGCGGCGAGGGCGATGAAGCCCACCAGGGCCAGGTAGGCCCAGGGCACGGCCAGGACCGCAGGGGGCGGGTCGAACACGCCGGTGAGGACCTTGACGAGGATCTGGGACAGGACAGCGCCCGCCACCGCCCCCAAGGCCAGCCCCGCCACGGTGATGAAGGCGGCCTCGGCCCACACGAAGCTCCCGAGCTGGCGGACGGTGGCGCCCAGGGCGCCGGCGATGGCGAACGTGCGCCGACGCTCGGCCAGGCCCAGGGCCAGCACGAGCCCGGTCGAAGCGGCAGCCAGCACCAGTGCGAAGCCTAGCTCCACGCTAGTGAGCCCAGCCAGGTCGACGGCAGTCAGGCTGGAGCCCACTACCCGCCGGCTGGTGACGATGTCGCTGACCAGGGCACCAGGGCCGGTCATGGTCCTGATGCGCGATGCCACCGTGGCCGGGGAGGTGCTACCGGTGTCGATCAGGAACGCTCCCACCGAGTCGCTGCCGGTGCTACTGGCCACGTAGTCGGCGTTGGCCACCAAGAAGCTGTCCTTGGGAGCGGTGGGGAACTCCTTGGCCACCCCGGCGTAGTGGAACTTGACCGGCACCAGCGCCTTGGTGCGACCGTCCTGCAGCCGCAGGGTGACGACGTCGCCCACCTGGAGTTGGAAGTCCTTGGCTGTCTCGGCGCTGACCAGCACCGAGTCGGGGCGGGCGGCGAGTGTGGCCATGAGCTGGCGGGCGCTGCCACCGGCGAAATATGCGTCCTGAAGCATGGTGGCAGCGACCACGGTGGCGGGACGCACTCCGAACAGGTCCTGCAGGTCGGCGCCCACATAGGCGTAGCGGTGCTCGACGGGCTCGACCGCCTTCACCCCTGGTACCTTGGCCAGGCCCGCGGCGGCGCCGGGGCCTACGGCTGCTCCCGGGGGCTCGGTGAGCGTGACGTCGCCGCCGTTGGTCAGGCGGGCGTCGACGTCGGCCTGCTGGCGGTAGGTCGAGTTGAACACCGCCGTCGATGCCGCGAACGACACTGTCAGGGCGACGAGCACCACGGCTCGGGCCAGGATGCGGCGCTGGCGGCCCATGCCGGCGGCAACCGTTGCCGACAGCGTCCCCGCCAAAGGCCGTAGCAGGTGCCGCAGCGGCCGGCGGCCCCGCAACAGGAACAGGTCGGCCAGCCGCCAGGCCGCCAGACCGGCGCCCGCCCACACCAGGGCCGGCCCGGCGAAGGCCCAGTAGTTGACCGAGATGGTCGGCACCCCCTCGGGGGCCAGCACCAGCTGGTAGCCACCCCTGCTGGTGAGCCAGAACACCAGGGCGCCCCCGGCCAGCAGCCACAGGTCGAGGCCATACCGACACCAGCGGGGGGTGCCGGCCCGTCCCACGCTGCGCCGGCCCGCGGCCACCGTCGCCGAGCGGGCATCGCGCCAGGCCGGCAGGGCAACAGTGGCGGCGGCGATGCCCAGACCGGCCAGAGCGGCGCCGCCGGCCCAGCCCATCGCGGCGGCCGTCGTAGCCCCGAAGCCAGCCGTGCCGAAGGCCATCCGGCCGATGGCCAGCGCAGCGCCCAGCCCCACCACCGCCCCCACGGCTCCTACCGCGCCGGCCTCGACACAGGCGAGGACCACGAGCTGGCGGGTGCTCGCCCCCCGGGCCCGTAGCAGGGCCTGCTCGCCCTGGCGGCGGCCCTTGCCGGCGCTGGCGACCGCGGCGGTGAGCAGCCCAGCCAGCACCGCCCCGGGCAGGCCCAGGAACACGAACAGCACCTGGGCATACAGGGCGTCGCCGCGTGCCGCGCCCAACGTCGCTGCCAGATTGTCGCCCACGACGGCGGACCCCGCCAGGCGCACCTCCAGGTTGTGGGCCTGGCCCAGCACGGCTGCATAGGCAGCGGCGGGATCGGCAGGCAGTTCATGGCGGACACGGGCGTGGACCTGGGTGCGCACCAGATCAGGTCGCACCGTCGCCAGGGGGTCGAATAGGCGGTGCCAGCGGTCGGCATCGAGGAGTATGACGTTGTCGGGCGGGGCCTGGGGTGCAGTCCCGGCTGCCGCTCCAACCCGCTGGAACAGCGAGTCGGCCTGGGGCAGGTCGACGACTCCGTCGACGGAAACGGTCACGGGGGCCAGCCCGGCCCGTGCGACGGTGACCACGTCACCGGGCGCGGCATGGAGGTTGGCCGCGGTCTGCTGGGCCAACAGCACGCCCCTCGGCGCGCCGACCAGGTCACGCACCTCGCCGGCAAAGGTGGCCGGGTAAGCGTCGGGCAGCCCGACGGCCACCCCCGGGCCGGTGGTCTGAGAGGTTCCGCCCACGCTGGCCGACAGGCCGGCGGTGTCGGCAAAGCCGACCGGGAGAGCATCGACCACATGAGGGTCGCTGCGAACGGCATCGAGCACCGCAGCCGGGTCGGACCCCGGTTGGGCCTCGATCTGCCAGTCGACGGGCACCGTGGCCACAGCCCGCTTGGTCATGGTGGCCTTGGACGCCGACAAGAAGGCGCCGATTGAGGCCAGTAGCGCCACCGCCACACCGACCCCGGCGGCAGCGGCCGCCAACCGGCCCCGCCTACGGGTGACGAGGCCGGCCAGCCAGCTCAGGCCGAGCACGGCGTACTCTCGGTGCTGAGCGGCCCCGCCCCTACCAGGGCGCCGTCGGCCATGTGCCAGCGCTGGGGAAGCCGCTTGGCCACCAGGGGGTCGTGGGTGGTGACGACCAGGCCGGCTCGCAGAGCTGCGGTCGTCTTCAGAAGGGCATCGATCACGCCAGCCGCGGTGGGGTGGTCGAGCTGGCCGGTGGGTTCGTCGGCCAGGACCAGGCGGGGCCGTCCGGCGAGCACCCGGGCGACCGCCACCCGTTGGGCCTGGCCGCCGGAGAGCTCCTCGGGAAGCTTGGCGCCCAGGGCCCGTAGGCCCAGGTGATCGAGGGCCTCCGCCGCGCCGGCTCGAGCCTGGGCCTCGGAGCTCCCCGCCAGGATCAACGGCAGGGCCACGTTCTCCATGACGTCGAGGGGCGCCAACAGGCTGGGGCCCTGGAACACCACGCCCACCGGCCCCGGACGCAGCTCGTCCGGTCCGCCCAGCGCGGGCCAGCTCAGCGTGCCGACGGTGGGCGCATCGAGGCCGGCGAACAGGTGCACCAGCGTCGACTTGCCCGACCCGGACGGACCGGTGAGGGCCACGCGCTGGCCGGCGACGATCTCACAGTTCACGCCGTGCACCGCTACGACCGCGTTCGGCCCCGTTCCGTAGGTGCGGGCCACGCCCACGCACCGCACCAGGAGGTCGTTGTCGCCGATGGTCACTGGCGGAAAACCCGGCCGTCTTGCAGGGCCACGGTGCGATCGGCGGCTGCGGCCACCGCCGGGCTGTGGGTGACGACGACGACGGCGGTGCCCAACTCGGCCCGCTGTCGCAGCACGTCGAGGACCCGGGCCTCGTTGGCGTCGTCCACCTCGCCGGTCGGCTCGTCGGCCAGCACGACCGCCGGGTCGTTGGCCAAAGCCACGGCCAGCCCGGCGCGCGCCGCCTCACCTCCCGACAGCTCGGAGACGACGGCATGGGAGCGGGCCGCCAGGCCGAGCGCGCCCAACAGCGCCGATCGCCGTGCCGTATCGGGACGGCCGGCCAGGCGCTGGACCAGAGCCATGTTGGCCTCGACTCCGAGGTGGGCCACGAGGTTGGCCGACTGGTAGAGCATGGCCACCTGATGGGCCCGCAGCCGGGCCCTCTCCGGCTCGGGGCGCCGGCTCATCGCCTGGCCTCCGACCCACACCATCCCCCCGTCGGGATCGTCCAGGCCCGCCAGGCAGGCCAGTAGGGTCGACTTGCCCGAGCCCGACGGCCCGGTGACGGCCACCATCTCACCTGCCTCCACGCACAGGGACACACCCCGCAGGGCCAGCGTCTCGTCGTCGCCGGCATGGAAGAACCGGTAGAGCTCGCGGGCCTCGAGCACCGGCGCCATCACTGCCACGCGAAGGAGTTGGTCACCGTCTTCCACGGGTCGACGTTGTCGGCTCCGTGGGGCGCCGACAACGTCAGCACGACCTCGTTCCTGTTCCTCCATAACTCGTAGCGCTCGACGTCGAGCGACAAGACCTTGGTGGTTACCGGGTCGGGGGCACTGTCGGCTTGGTAGGTGATGAGTACGGCAGGACCCGCGCTGCGGTTGACCATGGTCACCGTGCCGGGCCGGTAGTTGGCCGCGTCGGAGCGGATGGCGGGTACCTCGCCCTGGGTGGCCGAGGCCACCGTGGGGGCTGCGGGTGCAGGCTGGGCCTGGATGCGGATGCTGTTGAACTTGTCGGTGAAGGTGACCACGCCGGCCGACTCGGTGCGGGCCCAGCCTTCGGGGACCTTGACGTTGAACCCGCCTGAGGGCGCTGCGTAAGCGATGAACGCCTGGTTGTCCGGTATATCGCCGGCGGCGTTGACCTCAGGGGCGGCGGGGCCGACGCTCGGAGTCGACTTCTGGCTTGTCACCGACGACGGCGGCGCGGTGGAGGTCGGCTGCGCTGAGGTCTTGGACTTCGACGCGCTCCCGCAGGCGCCGACGGCCAGGACGAGGGAAACCAAACTGGCCGCCAGAGCCGGGGTTCGCAACATGGGATGCACCCTAGGAATGCCCAGGTATGGCGACGCCCCCGGGACGGTCAACGGACAGCAAATCTTTGCCTAACCGGGCTGGTGGCGGGCAGGCTTGCCGCCGGCAGCGCCGGTCCAAACCTAGCCTGGGCGCCGATGAAGCCCCGAGTGCTGGTCGTCGAGGACGACGAGGTGATCGGGCGCGGCCTGGTGCTGGCCCTGCAGGACCAGGGCTACGCGGTGGAGCTCTCGGCGACTGGTACCCAGGCCCTGAACATGGCGGGCACAGCATCGTTCGACCTGGTGCTGCTCGATCTGGCGCTGCCCGACCTCGACGGCATCAATGTTTGCCGCCAGCTGCGTGCCATGCGAGCCGCCATGCCGATCGTGATGCTCACGGCCCGGCGACAGGAGGTCGACATCGTGGTGGGCCTCGACGCCGGTGCCGACGACTACCTCACAAAGCCGTTTCGCCTGGCCGAGCTGCTGGCAAGGGTCCGTGCCCACCTGCGCCGAGCCGACCCCGACGCCTCGGCCAGGATAAGTGTTGCCGACCTGACCCTCGACGCCGACGCCCACCGGGCCTGGCGAGGAGGAGCTGAGCTCGACCTCAGGCCCAAGGAGTTCGATCTCCTGGCCCTGCTCATGGCCTCCGCAGGCCGGACGGTGCCCCGCGAGCGAATCATGGCGGAGGTCTGGGACGACCACTGGTTCGGCTCGACCAAGACGCTCGACATGCACATCAGTGCGTTGCGCCGCAAGGTCGATGACCACGCCGCCGGCGCCAGCCACCTCACCACTGTTCGGGGCGTGGGGTACCGACTCGAGCTGCCGCGCCAGTGAACAGATGAGCCGCCGGATACTGGCGGCCATCGTGTCGGTTACCGCGCTGGCAGTGGTCGGCTTCGGGATTCCCCTCGGGCTCGCCGTGCAACGCCTCTACCGTAACCAGGAGGTCCTGCGGCTCGAACGGGAGGCGACCCGGGCCAGCGTCGGCGTCTCGCTCTCGTCGCTGGGCTCCGGTGACCCCGTGGAGCTCCCGACACCAGGCCCGCACACGACGCTCGCCCTGTATGACGCCGCCGGTCGCCGCCTCGTCGGCTCCGGCCCTGATCGGGCCGACGCCCAGGTCAGGCGAGCCATGGGCGGAGCCCTGAGCGACGGAGACGTTGGCCGCTCCGTCGTCGTGGCCGTTCCCGTCGGCAACGAAGAGGCGGTGTTCGCTGTGGTGCGGGCGTCAGAGGCCGACTCAGTGGTCACCGCTCGGGTGCGCCGGGCGTGGCTGGTCATGGCCGCGCTCGGCAGTGTGGTGCTGGCGACTGCCGCGGTGGTGGCCCGCTGGCAGGCTCACCGCTTGAGCCGGCCCGTGGGGTCACTCGTCACCGCCACCACCCGCCTCGGCGAGGGCGACTTCGCGGTCCGAGCCGGGCGCTGCGGCATTCCCGAGCTCGACGTCGCCGCCGCTGCCATAGACGCAACTGCCGAGCGGCTCGGGCGTGCCCTGAGCCGGGAGCGGGCTTTCAGCGCCGATGCCTCCCATCAACTCCGGACGCCGCTCACCGGGCTTCGTCTCCGGTTGGAGAACGCCGCCGCTTCGTCCGGTGCCGACCTCGACCAAGCCGTTGACGACGCCTTGACTGAGGTCGACCGGCTGGAGTCCACGATCGACGACCTGCTGGCGCTGGCCCGCGACACCGGTTCCCAACGAGGGGCGGTAGATATCCCGAGTCTGTTCAGCGACCTCGAACAGGCCTGGCACGGAGCCTTGGCGGCTGAAGGACGGCCGTTGCGCATGACCGTCGACGACGGGCTGCCGGAGATGACCGCGTCGGCGGCCGCCGTCCGCCAGATCCTCGATGTGCTCGTAGCCAATGCCGCCGAGCACGGGAAGGGCACGGTCACAGTCAGGGCTCGGCGATCGGTTGGCGGCGTGATCATCGACGTGTCCGACGAGGGGCCAGGTGTCGAGGGAGACCCCGAGCACGCTTTCGAGCGACGCTCGGATCCCCGGTCTGGTCGAGGTCTGGGGCTCGCCCTGGCCCGGTCCCTCGCAGAGGCGGAAGGCGCACGCCTGCTGCTGCGGTCCCCCGGTTCGGTGCCCACCTTCAGCCTCCTGATGGTCGCGCCCTCGGAGGTGCCGGACCGCTAGACATTCCAAGATGTGCGGGTCTTTCACGGCGTCCACACGGTCGTCACATGGCGCGTCCTCGATAGTGCCCTTGTCAGGTACCAACTAACGAAAGGACAGTCATGAACATCAAACACAAACTGGCCGGAGGGGCCGCAGGCCTCGTCGCCCTCGGCGTCGGGTCCCTGGGACTGGGCTTTGCCCAGGCCCAGACCACCTCCCCGCCCGCCCCACCGGCGCCCGCCGCTTCGGCGCCCGCCGCGCCTTCCCCCCAGGTGGAGGCACCTGGGACCGAGGCCCCTGGGACCGAGGCCACCGGGACTGAGGCCCCGGAGACGGCGACCGAGGCGACCACGGCCGAGCCCGCTGGGGAGGCTCAGGTCCCCGGTGGTGGCCATGCCGACCCTGACGGTCAGAACGTCGACCACCAGTTCCAGGGCGTCGAGTAGCTCCAACCTTCTGCGATCGCCCGGCATAGAGCCGGGCGATCGCCGCAGTTCGGCCAGGCCGTTACTTGGTAGACCGTACGAGCGACCACCTTGACCCACAGCCTCTTTGGCGGACTAGGACACCCGGTCCGCAAGACCCAGCGGCGAGCCACCGTGCTGGTGACCGTCGTCGCCATGATCGCGGTCGCGGTGGTCTTCCTGCGGGCGCAGCAACCCACGAGCTCAGCGCCCACCTGCGTCGTCACTGGCCCATCGGGTCGGTTCCGTGTGGACGTCTCCCAAGCGGCCAATGCGACCACGATCGCTGCGGTGGGCAAGCGACAGGGCCTTCAGGACCATGCCGTCACAGTGGCCCTGGTCGCCTCCTTGCAGGAGTCGAAGCTCCACAACCTCGACCATGGCGACCGGGACTCGGTTGGGCTGTTCCAGCAGCGCCCCTCCCAGGGCTGGGGTAGCCGCTCAAAGCTGCTCGTGCCCCGCCAGGCCGCCGCCGCCTTCTATGGCGCGCTGGTGCAAGTGCCGGGATGGGCAGACATGGCCGTAGGCGACGCCGCCCAGCTCGTCCAGCGCAGCGCCGCTCCCGATGCCTACGTACCGTGGGAAGCCGAAGGCCGTGCGTTGGCCGAAGCGCTCACCGGGGAGGCTCCCGCCGGGTTGACCTGTCAGTTCCCTGTGCCGGCACGTCCCACGGCCACCGGGTCGTTGACCAGCGCGGTGGCATCCGAGCTCGGTTCCCCGGCGCTCGGCGCCTCTTTGGCAGCGGCCCGGGGATGGGTCGTGGCGAGCTGGCTAGTCGGCCATGCCTACACCTATCGCATCACGTCGGTGAGCTTTGCCGGCCTCCGCTGGACGCCGTCAGCCGAGAAGTGGGAACCGCGGTTGCCGGTCGTGTCTCAGGTGCAGCTGGACCTTCCCTGATCTCACATCATCTTCACACCTGCGCTGTCGTAGCGTCGTCACCAATGCGGATACTGGTGGCCGAGGACGAGCCCCGGATGGCCGCGCTGCTCAAGCGGGGGCTGGAGGAGGAGTCCTACGCCGTAGACGTCACGGGCGACGGGGAAGAGGCGGTGTGGTACGCCTGCGAGAACACTTATGACGCCATCATCCTCGACGTCATGCTGCCGGGCCTCGATGGGTTCGAGGTGTGCCGACGACTGCGGCAGGCCTCCCGATGGGCCCCGGTGTTGATGCTCACCGCCCGCGAGAGCATCGAGGACCGAGTGCGTGGCCTGGACGTGGGGGCCGACGACTACATGGTCAAGCCCTTCAGCTTCGCCGAGCTCACTGCCCGCCTCCGCGCCCTGCTTCGGCGTGGGGCCCAGGAGCGCCCGCCAGTGCTCGAGGTAGGAGACCTGCGCCTCGATCCCGCTCGTCATCACGCGTCGCGGGCCGACACACCTATCGACTTGAGCCCCAAGGAGTTCGCCCTCCTCGAGCTGTTCATGCGCCACCCCGGCGAGGTCCTGACCCGGACCAGGGTGATCGAGCACGTGTGGGACTTCGCCTATGACGCGACGTCCAACGTGGTCGACCAGTACGTCGGTTATCTGCGCCGCAAGATCGACCGACCGTTCGGGCGCGAAGACCTGGAGACCGTGCGCGGCGCCGGCTACCGCTTGCGGGAATGAGATGCCGATCCGGATCCGGCTGGCCCTGCTGTCTGCGCTGGTGGCTACCGTGCTCGTCATGGTCGGGGGGCTGGTCTTCACCCGCCAGCTCCATGCCGGCCTCCTGCATTCCGTCGACGTCGGCCTGCGCAACCGGGCCGACCAGCTCGTGTCCGGCATCGATCAGTACAGCGGTGACAGTGGGGTGGACTTCAACGATCAGACGACCCGGCTGATCGGGCCCCGAGAGGCCCTCGCCCAGGTCGTTGGGCCGGACGGTTCGGTGATCGAGTCCTCCGAGGCATTGAGAGGTGAGTCGCTGCTGAGCGCCCGCAATCTGGCTCGGGCCCGGCGGGCCACCTCGCTGTTCACCGCCACGGTCGGGGCAGATCAGCTGCGCCTGCTCGCCGCCCCCGTGGCCCGTCCCGACGGCACTTGGGTGGCGGTGGTCGGTTCCTCGCTGTCCTCCACCACCGATGCCGTCACCCGGGTCCGCCAGGCCCTGCTGGTCGTCGGAGGCGGGCTTGGCGTGGTATGGGCCGGACTGGGTTCGTGGATCCTGGCTGGTGCCGCCCTGCGCCCCGTCGAGCGCATGCGACGGGAGGTAGCTGACATCTCCGAGCACGATCCTTCGCCCTCGATCGCGGTGCCGGCCACACGCGACGAGCTGGCCGCCCTGGCCGCCACCATGAACGATGTCCTCTCCCGGTTGCAGACGGCCCTCGCCCGCGAGCGGCGCCTGGTGGCCGACGCCGGTCACGAGCTACGTACGCCATTGGCGGTGCTGCGCATGGAGCTGGAGCTGGCTGGGCGCCCCGGGCGCCGCCATGACGAGCTGGTCGCCGCCATCGCTGCGGCCCGCGATGAGGTCGAGCGCCTGGCACGTCTGGCTGAGAACCTGCTGTTCCTGGCTCGTCGGGACGAAGGGGAGCTGGTAGTGGCGCCCGTGCGCCAGGCACTCAGGCCTCTCCTGGAGGTGGCCGTGGCCGCGGCTGGACGAGTGGCGCCCCCGAGAGTGACCCTTACCCATGATCACGCCGATCTGGACGGCGAACCCCTCCAGGCCGTCGTCGACGCCGACCAGCTCCGGCGGGCCGTTGACAACCTGCTCGACAACGCCTTGCGTTACGCACCGGCGGGGACAACGGTCACGGTGAGGTCCTGGGCTGAGGGCCCTGATGCTGTGGTGGAGGTGTCCGACAAGGGCCCGGGCTTCCCACCTGAGTTCGTCGACCACGCCTTCGAGCGGTTCCGCCGAGCCGACAAGGCTCGGGCTCGCCGGAGTGGGGGAGCGGGGCTCGGCCTAGCCATCGTCAAAGCCGTGGCCGAGGCCCACGGTGGGCACGCCGAGGCGCACACCGCTGACGGCGGCGGTGCACGTGTACGCCTGGTCGTCCCTCGTCACCCGGTGGGCCATTGAGCGACTGGATCGTCGAGGGGCTGGATCCCGGCTCCAGCCCGGCGGGGCGGGATGCGCCGTATCGAGCCAGCGGTGGTGGCCAAACCTCCCGCTTTCCCCGGCATGGGGCGGACGCGCTGAGGGTTGGCCTTGCCGCCGCCATTGTCGTCGTCGCGGCGTGGCTGGCCCACCTGGGCACGCCCACGGTGGTCGAGGTCAATGCCTTTCGCCTCGTCAACCAGCTGCCCGGATCGTTCGCCGCTCCGCTGCTAGGGATCATGCAGCTCGGAGCCCTCGCTGCCGTCCCCTTCCTGGCCGCGGTCGCCCTGCTGAGGCATCAGCGCCGGTTGGCCCGGTTCCTCGTCGTGGGCGGCGTGGCAGCCTGGGGCGTCGCCAAGGCCCTCCAGTTCCTGGTGGACGAGGAGTCGCCCGAGATCGTCCTCAGGAGTGTCGTCCTCCACGGGTCGGTCACACCTGGATTGGCCTTTCCCGCCACCCATGTCGCGGTGGCGGCGGCGTTGGCCACGGTGGCTGGGCCTTACCTGTCGCGGGCGAACCGCCGCCTGGCGTGGTGGGTGGTCGCCGTCATCGGGATCGCCCGCATCTACGTCGGGGCTCATTTCCCGGTCGACGTCGTGGGAGGCGCGGCCGTGGGCTGGGGCGTTGGCTCGTTGCTGCACGTCGTCCTCGGCGTGCCGCGGGGCCTCCCCGGCGCCGCCGCCGTCCGCCATGCCGTCGCCACCCTCGGCATGGCTGTCGACGATGTCCTCCCGCTGCCCTCGGCCCACGGGGACCCGAAGTCAGCGGGCCCGAAGTCAGCGGGCCCGAAGTCAGCGGGCCCGAAGTCAGCGGGCGTGGCCGCATTTCGAGTCGTGCTGTGCAACGGCTCGGCCGTGTTCGCCAAGGTAGTGGGGCGCGACCAACCCGAGACCGACTGGCTGTACAGGGCATGGCGGGTCCTGGCGTTTCGCGAGTTGGAAGATCGCTCGGCACCGGCCAGCCCTGTCCAACGTGTGGAGCATCAGGCCTACATGCTGCTGAGCGCGGAGCGGGCGGGCATCCGGGCCCCCGGCGTCATCACCACCCGATCACTCGACGGCGGCGAGGGGGTGCTGGTACGACGTTGGGTGGAGGGTACCTCCCTGGCTGAGGTTCTCGATCGTGGTATCGACGACCGGCTGCTCGATCAGCTCTGGGAGCAGCTGAGCCGGCTGCACCGCAGCGAGATCGCTCTCGGTTCTCCTGTCCTGGAGGACGTCGTCGTAGATGTCGAGGGCAAGCTGTGGTTCCTCGACTTGAGCTCCGCCCGCATGGGCGCAGGGGACGACGATTGTCGCCGCGACGTGGCTGAGCTCTGCGTCCTGTTGAGCGCTCGAGTGGCCCCGACCCGCGTCGCACGAACCGTGGCGGCGCGATACCCCAAGGAAGATCTGACCCGCCTGCTCGACCACCTCCAGCCTTTGGAGCTGTCGCCTCCGATCCGTCAGTTGGCGCGTGAGCGAGGCCATCTGGGAGCACTACGCGCCGGACTGGCGGCAGAGGCCGGGGTCGCGGTGGCCCCGATGCAGCTACCCGTCCGGGTGGCCGCCCGCAACCTGCTGCCGCTGCTCGTCGCGCTGGTGGTTGTCAACGTCCTGCTGCCTCAGGTGGGCCAGGCGAGTGCCACGGTCGACGCTCTCCACCACGCCAGGTGGCCTTGGCTGGTCGGCGTGGCCCTGATTTCGGTGGGCACCTATCTCTGTGCCGCGGTAGCCTTGATGGGCGCCTCTGGACGGCGCCTGGCATTGGGCCGTACGTGGGCGGTGCAGGTGGCGGCCGCCTTCACGAACCGACTACTTCCTGCCGGCCTGGGTGGCATGGGCACCAACGTGCGCTACCTGGAGGCGTCCGGAGCACTGAGACCCGCAGCCGTGGCGGCCGTGGCGTTGAGCTCCGTGGCCGGGTTCGTCGTCCACCTCGTCGGGGTGCTGATGATCGTTCCTCTCCTCGGCTCAGCACATGCCCGACTGCGACTCTCCGGCCCCGAGCTGCCCGATTACTGGCCGGTTCTGGTCGGCGTGGTGGGTGCTCTTAGCCTGGCCGGAGCCATCAGGTGGGGCGCCCTGCTCAGCCGCCATGTGGCGCCGTCATTGCGGAGCACGTGGCGCGCCCTGGCTGGGGTGGCCAGGCGGCCCATCGCGGTTCTTGCCTTGTTCGCAGGATCTGCGGGGGTGACCGCTGGCTATGCCCTGGCCATGGTTGCCTCGGCGCGCGCTTTCGGTATCGGCCTGCCCGTAGCCGTGGTGGTGGCTGTCTACCTGGGCGCGTCGGCAGTCTCGTCCCTGTCGCCCACACCCGGCGGGCTGGGTGCGCTGGAGGCCGCGCTCGTGGCCGGAATGACTGCGGCCGGCGCCGCGACCGGCCCGGCCGTGGCGACCGTGCTGGTTTACCGCCTTGTCACCTACTGGCTACCGGTACTGCCAGGCGTCGTCGCCTTCCGGTCCCTCCGGCGCGCCGGGATCCTCTAGTACCCCGGTCGGAGAGTGTCGGCACCGGCCCCGACAAGGCACCGCGGCCGAAGCAGTCGGGCGACTTCGACCGGCCTGACCTGTCGCCGGCGCCACCGCCTTCACCTCCGCGGCGCGCGGAGGGCTGGGTCCACTGGGATTCGGGTTGGTACCGGGAGATAGCCAGGGATGTCCCGTCACGGGCACCGCCAGGCGGGTACCCGACCTGGGCGACGACGACTACGCCGCCCCGGGTTCATCGAGCGGGCACAGAGATCAGCCCACCTCGAGATAGCGACGGAGCGCTTCGCGCACCACGTCGGAGATGGTGGCGCGCTCCGCGGCTGCTCGATCGTCGAGTGCTTTTCGCAGCTCGGGATCGAGCCGCACAGGAAGGGTATCGGCGGGCCCGGATCCCATTGCCGGTCGCCCCGGCCGGCGGCGCAGCTTGGTGACGTCCAGACCATCTTCTGCCTCGTCGGCCATCTTCTCCAGCACGTCAGCCGTGAGCTCGAGTCCCGTCGCCGATCGCCCGTAGGACCTCTTGTCAACCATCTGTATCTCCCCTCTCCGTCAGGAAAGTCTCGTAGATGCGACGCATGCCCATGGCGTGGATCACGACCTCGGTCCCGTTGCCTCGTTGCACCGACACGACCTCCAGCAGGTTCCCGGCTCGGCTTGGCCCCAGATACAGCACTTTGCCGTCATCCTGCTCACCGACTGCCAGTGCGTGCTCCACTGCATGACGCATGACGCATGACGCATGACGCATGACGCATGACGAGGTCGCCGACGCCGTGCCTGCGAGCCGAGGCGTAGATCTCCACGTCCGAATATCGTATCGCGAAACCCAGTGGCTGACCGCCGTTTGGTTTGACGAGGGATGCGCGTGCACCGGCATGGAGCGCTCGTGACACGGCTCGTCGAGTTTTTCGCCGCCGTGAAGCGCGCCAGTAGCCGAGGCCAGGGAGGGCGTCCCGATTGATTCGAATCAGTCGTCGAACTCGTGGATCTCGAACTTGAGGGTGCGCGCGTTCTCGCTGACGGTGCGGCGAACGTCGTCGGGAAACCCGTCGTCCGCCGACGCATCGATCTCGACCGAGATCTTGACAGCGGCGTCGGCGCGTCCGAGCTGGGCGACGATGGCTTCGGCGATGTCGTCGAGATCCCGGAGCATCCGGACAGGATCGAGGGAGACCCGGCCATAGAAGCGGGTGGGACGACGCGGCGGCGCAGACGCATCCGTCTCGCTGGCCAACAAGGCACTCGACGTTCGCTCCCTGCCGATGCCACTTGCCGTTGTCATGCCGGTACCGCCTCGATGGGCATCCTCCTCCATCTGCCTGGATGCGACGTCTGGCTTTACCAGTACCGACGTCGCGTCGAGGACCACCGAGGCCTGCTGACCGCCGACGAGGCCGGAGTATCGGCCCGTGTCGGCGTCGAAGGCACTGGCGTAGGCGAACGAGTCCGGGTTCCACGTCAGCAGCGCGACTCCGGACCGAACCGCGCCGAGCAGGCAGCCGGAGTTGCGCAGCCGCGGGAGGTACAGGTACTGGCTGTAGTCGCTCCAGAGCTGGCTGAGGCCGACGCGGTCACCTCGCCACAGCGGCACCCGATCGAGGTCCATGCGCAGGCGGACGCCCGAGTACTCGGTGATCAACGCTTCCTCTCCGCGCAGCTTGCGGCTGACCCGCGCCGCCAACGAATCGGGCCCGTTGACCCGGGTCTCCTCCCAGGTCACCACGGAGTCGGT
>JBPCJQ010000047.1:0-3520 GCA_051005135.1 Acidimicrobiales bacterium | reverse complement strand
CTCTCGTCGGTGATCCTGGTGGCGTGGACGTTCTCTCCCGCCATAGTCCTCAGCCTGCAGGAGCGGGGCGAGGGCACCATGTTCCTGCTCGTCGTGGCGGTGTGCTTCGTGGTGCTGGTTACGCCCGACGGGCGTACCCGCACGGTCGCCGGCACGCTGGCGGTGCTGGCTCCGGCGGCCATCCAAGCGGTGAGGCCACAGGACTGGGGCTGGCCGTACTGGATGATGGGCATCGCCTTCGGGTGGCTGTCGGGCGAGCAGCTGCACAGGTTCGGTGAGCTGGTGGCAGAGCTGGCCGCTACCAGGGAGCTGCTGGCCGAGCGGGCCGTGCACGTGGAGCGCCGGCGCATGGCCGCCGAGCTGCACGACCTCGTCGGCCACTCCCTCACCGTGGTGCTGCTCAGCGTCACCGGCGCCCGCCGGCTCGTGCGCGAGGATCCCGACGCCGCCGTCGAGGCGCTGGCCGAGGCGGAGGCGCTCGGCCGGGCCAGCCTGGCCGAGATCAGGGCCAGCGTCCGGGCCTGGCGCGACGACCAGCCACCTGGTGACGGGGTGGCGCCCATGCCAGCGGCCCCCGACGTGGCCGGGCTCGTCGAGCGAATGGCTGCGGCCGGCTCCCCGGTCGGCCTCGACGTCACCGGCGATCTCGACGAGGTGGAACCCGTCACCGGCCTGGTGGTGTACCGCGTGGTGCAGGAGTCGCTCAACAACGCAGTCCGGCACGCACCCGGGGCGCCGACCCGCGTGGCGGTAGTGGTGGCCTCCGAAGCGGTCGAGGTGGACGTCTTCGACACCGGCGCTGGATCCGGTTCCCGGGCCGACGGGCGCCAAAGCGCGCCGGGACACGGCGGCGTGGGTCTCATCGGGATGCGCGAGCGGGTGGAAGCGGTGGGAGGTGTCCTCCAAGCCGGTCGGGAACCCGATGGCTGGCGGGTCCGAGCCCGTGTCCCTCGGGCCAGGGCGGATTCATCCCGCTCAGAGGGCCGCTCGGGCCCTGCCCCCCGCTCAGCAGAGGGCCGCTCGGGCCCTGCCCCATGATCGCCGTCGTGCTGGTCGACGACCAGCCCCTGGTGCGAACCGGCCTGCGCCGCATCTTGTCCGAGGACGAGGGCTTCACCGTGGTCGCAGAGTGCGCCGACGGGGCCGCCGCGGTGGACGCCATCAGGAACGCCCGCGTCGACGTGGTGCTGATGGACGTCCGCATGAGGGGCATGGACGGCATTGCCGCCACCAGGCAGGTGCGTGAGCTCGAGGGACCGCCGGTGCTGGTGCTCACCACTTTTGACGACGACGAAGTGCTCTGGGGGGCCATCGATGCGGGGGCGGCGGGCTTCGTGCTCAAGGAAGCGTCGGCCGAAGACCTCATTGCCGCCACCCGCGCGGTCGCGTCGGGAGGATCTTGGCTCGATCCCGCCGTCACCGCCCGGGTGCTGGAGGTGACGCGCTCGACCGGGCTGCCCCGTCGGCGCCAGGCTGACAAGGCCACCCTGCTCACCGAGCGCGAGCTCGACGTTCTCCGCCACATGGCTACCGGCGCGACCAACAGCGAGATAGCCACTGTGTGCTTCGTCAGCGAGGCGACCGTGAAGACCCACGTGGGAGCGATCTTCGCCAAGCTCGGCGTACGCGATCGGGCCGGCGCCATCGTGTTCGCCTACCAGCACGGCATCGTCTCGCCCGCGGGGTAGCCCGCAGCACTGACCACCTCCGTCCCAGGTGGGAGGTCAGGTCCCGACCGTGGCCCGATGTGCGGCCGCCGACTCTCCGTCATGGTGGCTCCGTGGCGGGAGGTGCCCGCCGGGACTGGAGGACGGTCGATGGTGAGGCCCGTGGTGAAGGTGCGGGAGCTGTGCAAGAGCTACGGCGACAAGTTGGTGGTGGACCATGTCGACCTCGACGTTCACGAGGGCGAGATCGTTGGCCTGCTGGGCCGCAACGGGGCCGGCAAGACCACCACCGTGGAATGCATCAGTGGCCTGCGCCGCGCCGACAGCGGCTCGGTGCGGGTGCTGGGGCTCGACCCCCAAGTCGACGGCCCACGGCTGCGGTCGTTGATGGGCAGCCAGCTCCAGGACTCGGCCCTTCCCGACCGGCTGCGTGTGGGTGAGGCGATCGAGCTGTTCCGGGGGCCCCGGGCCATGCCCGTTGACGGCCTGCTCGACGCCTTCGGCCTGGCCCAACATCGCCGACAAGCCTTCTTCGTGCTCAGCGGGGGCCAGCGCCAGCGTCTGTTCCTCGTGCTGGCCCTGCTGAACCGGCCCCAGCTCGTCATCCTCGACGAGCTCACGCAGGGCCTCGACCCCGCGGCTCGGCGAGACGTGTGGGAGGCCATCCGGTCGTTGCGCGACGCGGGCACGACCGTGCTGTTGGTGACGCACTACATGGACGAGGCCGAAGCCCTCTGTGACCGCGTAGTGGTCATGGACGGCGGCAGGGTGGTGGACTCGGGCCTGCCCGTGGAGCTGGTGGACCGCCACGCGCCGTGGGCGACCGTGCGCTTCAGCGGCACTTCGATCGCAGCACGACCGGCCGACCTGAAGGCCATCGAGGGCGTCCGGCAGGTGCGCCGGGTGGGTTCCTCGGTGGAGGTGCAGGGCGACCGCCGCATGATCGCCCATGTCTGCGCCTACCTGGCGGGCGCCGGCGAGGTTCCCGACGACCTGGCCGTCGTCATGCCCGACCTTGAGCAGGCGGTGATCGCCATGCTCGCTCCGAACAACGACCGTGTGCTTGAACCGACCGGAGGATCCCGATGAACAACACTCTCAAGCTGGTCCGCACCGAGCTTCGCCTGGTGCTGCGCGAGCCCCTCGTGCTCGCCTTCGTCTTCGCCTTCCCCATCGTGACCGTGCTCGTCATCGCAGGGTCTTTCGGCGCCCACGACACAGCATTCGCTGGCGTCGACCCTTCCCATTGGTACGTGGCGTCGTACCTGGCCGTCGTCATCGCCGCCATCGGCCTGGTGATGGTGCCCGTGCACCTGGCCGGCTACCGGGAGCGCGGGGTGCTGCGGCGCTTTACCGCCGCCGGGTTCGGGCGCTGGTCCTTCGCCGTCGCCCAGCTGACCGTCGGGGTGGTGCTCACCCTGGTGGCCTGCGCGGTGCTGCTGGCAGTGGCCGGGCTCGTCTATGGCGTGCCGGCGGTGGACTCACCGCTGGCCGTCGTCGCCGGGGTGTTGCTGGGGGCGCTGTCGTTCACCAGTCTGGGCCTGTTGCTGGGCGCCGTCGTCCCGAACGCCCGGGCCGCCCAGGGCATCGGTCTCCTGGCCTTCTTCCCGTCCTTCTTGTTGGGCGGCGGCGGCCCACCGCCCAAGGCGATGAGCTCGGCCATGCGCCAGGTGGCCAAGGCCCTGCCCCTCACCCATGTGACCGCCTCGATCCGCCAGCCCTGGTTGGGCCTCGGTGGCGCGGGCTGGGACCTCGCTATCGTGGCCGGCGTGCTCCTGGTCTGTGTCTTGGGCTGGCGCCGGGCCGTGGCTCTGTGAGGAGTAGGGCTTCACGGACTCGCGCCACTACCCCGC
>JBPCJQ010000046.1:0-24532 GCA_051005135.1 Acidimicrobiales bacterium | reverse complement strand
GCTGGTGTTCACCGACGCCCGGGGAAGCCCCATCGCCCCGTGCGGGCGGCCCCGTCCACCCACCGAGGTGAAGGCCACAGGCCACTGGGTGCATCCCAGCGGCGATACCTTCGATCCCGCTTGGGTCTATTTCAACCCGACTCCACCCAAGGCCGAAGAGCCACCACCACCCCCGACCCCAGGGCCGAACACCGTCACCTTCGAAGACGAAGACGGTGAGCTGATCACCGTCGGCTGAAAGGGGACCCCGTCGGCCTCCGGATGCCCAGACAGACTGGCGGCCCTTGATCCGACGAACTCGTGGACGCCCCGTTCGCCTGGGGGACTGCGCCGTCGCCTGCACCACGCCGACCACCGTCGATCGCCGCTGCCTACGAGGCCACTAGCCTGGGCGGGACATGTTCGACTCGTTGTCCGACCGCTTCGACGCCATATTCAAGCGCCTGCGCGGGCGCGGGCGCATGGGCGAGGCGGAGGTCGACGAGGTCCTGAGGGAGATCCGCCTGGCCCTGCTCGAGGCCGACGTGAACTTCAAGGTGGTCAAGGGCCTGATCGGCCGCATCCGCGAGCAGTGCCTGGCCGCTGACCTGTCGGCCAGCCTGACGCCGGCCCAGCAGGTGATCAAGATCGTCCACTCCGAGCTGATCGGCAGTCTCGGCGGGGAGACCCTGCGCATCACCTACGCCTCCCGGCCACCGACCGTGGTGATGCTGGCAGGGCTCCAGGGCTCGGGAAAGACCACGGCGGCGGCCAAGCTGGCCCGCTGGTTCAAACAGCAGGGCCGCAATCCCATACTGGCGGGCGCCGATCTGCAGCGCCCGGCGGCGGTGGAGCAGCTACGAGTGCTCGGCGGCCAGGCCGGCGTACCCGTGTACAGCGAAGCCACCGATCCGGTGTCGGTGGCCGCCAGCTCCCTGGAGGAAGCCCGCCGCCTGGGACGCGACGTGCTGATCGTCGACACCGCGGGCCGCCTCCACGTCGACGACGAGCTGATGGACGAGGCCCGCGACATCTCGAAGGCTGTCCAGCCCGACTACACGTTCCTGGTGGTCGACGCCATGACCGGCCAAGACGCGGTCAACGTGGCCGAGTCGTTCCACTCCGTGCTCGAGATCGACGGCGTCATCCTCTCCAAGCTCGACGGCGACGCCCGCGGTGGTGCCGCCCTGTCGGTGAAGGAGGTGATCGGCAAGCCCATCGCGTTCGCGTCGGTGGGGGAGAAGCTGGCCGACTTCGAGGCTTTCCACCCCGACCGGATGGCGTCGCGCATCTTGGGCATGGGCGACGTCCTCACCCTCATCGAGAAGGCGGAGGCGGCTTACGACCGTGACGAGGCGGAGGCAGCGGCAGCCAAGCTCCAGTCGGGTCGTTTCACCCTCGAGGACTTCCTCGACCAGATGCAACAGGTGAAGAAGATGGGGCCGTTGCAGAACATCGTCGGTATGCTGCCCGGGATACCCAAGGAGCTGCGTAAGGCCGAGATCGACGATCGAGAGGTAGCCCGCATAGAGGCCATCATCAAGTCGATGACGCTGGAGGAGCGCCGCTCGCCCGAGATCATGAACGGTTCTCGCCGCCTTAGGGTGGCCAGGGGAAGCGGCGTCGCCACCAACGAGGTCAACCAGCTCCTCAAGCAGTTCAAGGACATGCAGAAGATGATGAAGATGTTGGGTCGGGGCAAGGGTGCCAAAGGCCGCGTAAGCGGCCTGGGCATACCTGGCCTGGGCTAGGCCCCGCACCCACACCGAGACCAGAGGAAGAAAAACATGGCAGTAAAGCTCCGCCTCATGCGCATGGGGAAGAAGGGTCAGCCCACCTACCGCCTGGTGGTGGCCGACGGGCGCTCGCCCCGTGACGGCCGCTTCATCGAGGCCATCGGCACCTACGAGCCCCGTGCCGACCCATCGGTGGTGAAGATCGACAACGACAAGGCGGTGGCATGGCTGCGCCAGGGGGCACAGCCCACCGAGCCGGTGCAGAAGCTCCTGAAGATCTCCGGAGCATGGGAGCAGTTCGCCGCCCCGGCCTCGTCGTGAGCGAGACGGGCCAGGCCGACGATCCGCGGGGCGGGCTCGTTGGCGACGAGTATGACGCCAACAGGGCGGTCGGCGCGATCCCCCGCGCCGTGCTGGAGTACCTGGCTCGCTCGATAGTTGAAGACGGCGATGCCGTGGTGGTGGAGGCGGAGCAGGGCCGCGGAGGCTTGTCGCTGCGCCTCCACGTGGCCCCGTCCGACATGGGGCGGGTGATCGGACGGCGGGGCCGGGTGGCCCAGGCCATCCGCACGGTTGTACGGGCCGCGGGCGCCAAGGAGGGCATCCAAGCCGACGTTGACATCGTCGACTGAAGCCGATGCTCGAGGTGGGGTTCGTGGTCAAGCCCCACGGCCTGCGCGGTGAGGTAGTAGTCGACCTGGTGAGCAACCGCCCCGAAGTCCGACTGGCCGCCGGCTCGGTGCTCAGCACAGACGACGGCCCCCTCGAGGTGGTGGCCTCGCGGCCACACCAGGGTCGGTGGATCGTCACCTTTGCGGGCGTCGAGGGCTGCGACGGCGCCGAGGGCCTGCGGGGCCGGGTCTTGTCGGCCGACGCCCAAGCCGACGACGACGATGTCCTGTGGGTGCACGAGCTCATCGGGTCCCGAGTGGTCGACGTCGGCGGCATCGACCACGGTCCAGTGGAGGCGGTCGAGGCCAACCCAGCCTCGGATCTGCTCGTGCTCAGCGACGGCCGCCTCGTTCCTCTCACTTTCGTCGTCGAGCGGCGTCCCGACGGAACCGTCATCGTGGACCCCCCGGCCGGCCTGCTCGACGACTGAGCTGGGCGCCCATGGACGTCCATGTCTTCACCGTGCTGCCCCAGATCCTCGAACCCGTGCTCGATATCGGCCTGCTGGGCCGGGCTCGCAACCAGGGCGTCGTGAGCGTGGCCGTGCACGACCTGCGCCAGTACACCTCGGATCGTCACCGTTCCGTCGACGACACGCCCTTCGGCGGCGGCCCCGGGATGGTGCTCACCGCCGAGCCCGTCTTCCGGGCAGTGGAGCAAGTCGGCCCGCCCCGTCCTCTGTTCCTGCTGGGGCCGAGCGGGCGGCGTTTCGAGCAGTCGATGGCCGCCGAGCTGGCCGCCGGCCCCGGCTTCTCCCTGCTCTGCGGGCGCTACGAGGGCGTCGACGAGCGGGTGCGGGAGCACCTGGTCGACGACGAGCTGTCGATCGGTGACTACGTGCTGGCGGGGGGGGAGGCCGCCGCCCTGGTGGTGGTGGAGGCGGTCACCCGGCTGGTGCCGGGCGTGATGGGCAACGCCGCCTCGGCCGAGGAGGAGTCGTTCGCGTCGGGCCTGCTCGAGTACCCCCACTACACCCGCCCCGCCGAGCTGCGGGGCTGGGAAGTACCCGAGGTGCTGCGCTCAGGCGACCACGGTCGCATCGCCCGTTGGCGCCGGGCCCAGGCCCTGCGCCGCACCATCGACCGTCGCCCCGATCTTCTGGACGCCAGGGGGGGGTTGACCGACGACGAGCGGCGCCTACTCGAAGAGCTGGGCGAGGCGGACACGAGGTGAGGAGCAACGCGCCTATCCTGGGCAAGCCCCTTTCCCTCCCGCAGGAGCCGACCGCGCCATGAACCCCACCGACATCGTCGACCGCGCCGCCCTGCGCTCGGACATCCCCGACTTCGGCCCGGGCGACAACGTGAAGGTGCACGTGCGGGTGGTGGAGGGCAGCCGGGAGCGGGTGCAGGTGTTCCAGGGCGTGGTCATCCGGCGCCAGGGTCCCGGCGCGCGCGAGACGTTCTCCGTGCGCAAGGTGAGCTTCGGGGTGGGCGTGGAGCGCACCTTCCCAGTGCACTCACCCGTGCTGGCGCGCATCGAGGTGGTCAGCCGGGGAGACGTGCGCCGGGCCAAGCTCTACTACCTGCGTGACCGGGTGGGGAAGGCGGCCAAGATCAAAGAGAAGCGCACCGTTTCCTGAGCTCGCCCCCTACAGTGGAGCCATGAGCGCCGAGGACCTCGAGCGGTACGAGACCGAGATGGAGCTGCAGCTCTACAAGGAGTACCGCGACGTTCTGCCGCTGTTCTCCTACGTCGTGGAGACCGAGCGCCGGTTCTACCTGGCCAACTCGGTGGAGATGAAGAGCGCCGGCGATGCCGGCCGCGACTCTCTGGAGCTAGAGCTGCGCGATGCCTGGGTCTGGGACATCTACCGCCCCGGCCCGGCTCGCTTCGTGAAGTCGGTGCGGGTGGTGACGTTCAAAGACGTCAACGTCGAGGAGATCCGGGCCGAGGACTAGAAGTGACGCAGTCCCGCCGGGCACTGGGAGCGAGCGGTGAGGACGCCGTGGCTGCCTGGTACCGGGCCAACGGCTACGAGGTGGTGGCCCGCAACTGGCGCTGCCGACAGGGCGAGCTCGACCTGGTGGCACGTCGGGGTCGAGCCATCGTGTTCTGCGAGGTCAAGACCCGCTCTTCGGCCGCCTTCGGTGCTCCCGTGGAGGCGGTCACCCGAACCAAGCAGGCCCGGCTGCGGGTGCTGGCGGCCCGCTGGCTGGAGGACTCGGCGTTCGCGGCCCGCGAGATCCGCTTCGACGTGGCCTCGGTGCTCGACGGCCAGTTGGAGGTGCTGGAGGGAGCGTTCTAGGGGCGCTAGCCCTGTCCCAACTCGCGCCATTGGCCCATATAGGGACCTTTCACGCGGGCGAGGCGGGGTCCTGGCACTCCTCGTCTTCGATGTCACCGAGCTGGTCGATGCGAGCTTGGTGGCGACCACCGTCGAACTCGGTCGACAGGAACAGCTCCACGATTGTGAGGGCGTAGTGGTCGGCCAGGATGCGCGCCCCCAGGGACAAGACGTTGGCGTCGTTGTGCTGGCGGGCCAGGCGGGCCGTCCACTCGTCGTGGCAGAGGGCGGCCCGGGCTCCTCGCACCTTGTTGGCGGCGATGGCCTCGCCCTGCCCGCTGCCGCCGACGACAACGGCAGTGTCGGCGTCTCCTCTCACCACCGCCCGGGCCGCGGAGGCGCAGAACCCCGGGTAGTCGACCGGCTCCTCGGAGTCAGTGCCGAGATCGGTGACCTGGTGGCCGTGGTCGGCCAGCCATTCGGCCACCACCGTCTTGAGCCGGTACCCGGCATGGTCGGAGGCGACGGCGACCCTCACCGCAGCGCCCAGACGACCAGAGCGGCGGTGACGGCGAAGGCGGCGAGCAGGAAGGCGTAGTCGGACGGTCGCCGGCCGGGCCTGAGCGACCCTCTGAGCGGGGGGCGTTGCGGGCGGTAAGGGTTGAAGCCCATGGCTACGAGTATCGCTCAGCGTCTCGGTGACTGTCACAGCCCAGGGCTAACCTGGCGATGCGCTCGAGTGGCCGGCGCTGCGGCCCTCCTCCCGGATCTGCCCGTCCCGAGGAGCAGCAGTGATCGCGAGCATCCCATCGGCCACCCTGTTTGGCGTAGACGGCCGGCCCGTGCAGGTCGAGGTGCACGTCTCCAACGGCCTGCCCGGCTTCAACGTCGTGGGCCTGCCCGACGCCGCCTGTCGTGAGTCGAGAGACAGGGTGCGGGCCGCCCTCATCTCCAGTGAGCTGCCCTGGTCCGTGCGCAGGGTCACCGTCAACCTCGCCCCGTCCAGCATGCGCAAGGGCGGCGCCGGCCTCGATCTGCCCATCGCCGTCGGCCTCCTGGTGGCAGCCGGGGAGCTGGCGCCCGAGGCGGTGGCGGGCATGGCCATGGTGGGCGAGCTGGGCCTCGACGGCTCGGTACGGCGGGTGCCCGGCATCGTGCCCCTGGTCGACGCATTGGCCTCCCGGGAGATCGTCGTGGCCCCCGAGTGCGGTCGAGAGGCCAGCCTCGTCGGTCGCCACCAGGTACGGGTGGCCGCCACCCTCGCCGATCTGATCGCCTGCCTTCGGGGCGAGGCGCCATGGCCCGCCATCCCCGTCGGGCCGGGGCCACTGGCGTCTCTCATGGTCGAACCCGACCTGGCCGACGTGCGGGGCCAGCAGGTGGGCCGCACCGCCCTCGAGGTCAGCGCCGCCGGGGGCCACCATCTCCTGTTGTCCGGGCCACCCGGTTCGGGCAAGACGATGCTGGCCGTTCGCCTGCCTGGCCTGCTGCCGGACCTCACCCGCGAGGAAGCCCTCGTGGCCACCCGCATCCATTCGGCCGCGGGTGGGCCATTGCCCGCGGGCGGGCTGGTGGTGCAGCCTCCCTTCCGGGCCCCGCACCACGGCGCCTCATCTGTCGCCCTCATCGGTGGGGGGACGGCGTGGATGCGCCCCGGCGAGGCGTCGCTCGCCCACGGCGGGGTCCTGTTCCTCGACGAGATGGGTGAGTTCCCCGCGGCCGTGCTAGATGCCTTGCGCCAACCTCTGGAAGAAGGCGTGGTAAGGGTGTCGCGGGCGAAGGGAAGCGTCTCGTTCCCGGCGCGCTTCCTGCTCGTTGGTGCCACCAACCCCTGTCCTTGCGGCGAGGGTGGCCGTCGGGGTGCCTGCCGTTGCACCGACGCCGCCCGGGCGCGCTACCACCGGCGGCTCTCCGGCCCCCTTCTCGACCGTTTCGACCTGAGGGTGCTGGTGGGGCGGCCCGAGGTGGGAGCGCTCCTCGGTGGCCGCCCTGGTGAGGCCACCGCGGTGGTGGCGGCGCGTGTGGCCGGCGCTCGGGAGCTGGCCCGAGCCCGCGGAGTGCCGGTGAACGCGGATATACCAGGGGAGCGCCTCGACGCCGTGGCTCCCCTCACGCCCGGTGCTGCCGCCCTGCTCGAGCTCCGCCTGCGTACGGGTGCCCTCAGCGCCCGGGGCCTGCACCGGGTGCGACGGGTGGCCCGCACCGTGGCCGACCTCGACGGGGCTCCTGCCCTCGTCAGCGACGAGCACGTGAGCGTGGCGCTGAGCCTGCGGGCCGAGGTGGTCGCGAACGAGGTGGCGGCATGAGCGTGCCGCCCGATGTCACCGACGCGCCGCTCCCCGAGGCGGATCTGCCGGCGGAGGCATGGGCAGTTGCGCTGTCGGTCCTGCCCGGCATGGGGCCGGCACGCCTGAGCGCGGTCCTCGCGGCCTGGAGCCCTGCGGTGGCATGGCGGCGCGTGGCCGAGGGCCGGGCAACCCGGCTGCCCGCCATTGCCGCCGCCTGCCGGCCCGATGCCCAGGGGATCGGTCGGGCGTGGGCGCGCGCCGCTGCGGGCATCGACGTGGGCCGCTGCTGGGCGGCCCATCGTGAGGCAGGTGTGAGCGTTGCCGTCTTGGGGTCCCGTGAATATCCCGAGGCATTGGCCGACGATCACGAGGCGCCGGCGGTGTTGTTCGCCATCGGCAACCCGGCGGCCCTGGATGCACGCCGGGTGGCCATCGTGGGCACCCGCAACTGCACCCGCTACGGCACCGACGTGGCCCTCGAGCTCGGCCGCGACCTGGCGTCAGCGGGGGTGGCGGTGGTGTCGGGCCTGGCTCTCGGCATCGACGGGGCCGCCCATACCGGCGCCCTTGCCGCTGTGGGCGGAGCAGCCCCGGTGGCGGTGGTCGGCTCCGGGCTCGACGTCGTCTACCCGCGCCGCCACGGCCGCCTCTGGGCCGAGGTAGCCCGCCGGGGGCTGCTCCTGTCCGAAGCACCGCTCGGCGCCCGGCCTGAACCCTGGCGCTTTCCCGTGCGCAACCGGGTGCTCGCCGCCCTGGCCGAGGTTGTCGTCGTGGTGGAGTCGCATTCCCGGGGTGGCTCACTGCACACCGTCGACGCTGCTCTGGCCCGTGACCGGCTGGTGATGGCGGTGCCCGGATCGGTGCGCAGCCCGGCATCGGCGCTCACCAACGCCCTGTTAGCCGAGGGCTGCCCGCCGGTGCGCGACGCCATCGACGTGCTCGTCGCCCTTGGCCTCTCCACCGCTGGGAGCCTCCCCTCGGCCGAGCACCGCCCTCCGCCGGGCGGCGATGCTGGCACCGTTCTTGCCGCAGTGGGGTGGGAGCCGGCGTCGCTCGACGACATCGTCGCCCGCAGTGGCCTGAGCGTGGGCGCGGCCAGCGTGGCCCTGGCCCGCCTGGAAGACGACAACTGGTTGGCAGGCCGATCCGGATGGTGGGAAAGGCTGGCTCCTTCCGCAGCGAGGGCAAAGCCGTGAAACCTGCCACCAACTACCTTTGGGAAGATGGGGCAGACGGACTGGCAGTGCGATGCCTTCGCGTCGTCGTTGGGCTCGTTGTCACCGCACACCGCGGCCGCCTACTGCCACGACGTTGCCGAGTTCCTGGAATGGGCAGGCCGAGCGGGGCTGGCTGGGCCCCAGAGCGTCAGCCGCCTGACCCTTCGTCGCTACCTGGCCTACCTGTCCACCCGGCGCCTGGCCCGGCGCACGATCGCCCGAAAAGCTGCCTCGTTGCGGCGCTACTTCGGCTGGTTGCGCCATGTCGGCACCATGACCACCGACCCGTCGGCCCGGCTGTCCGCACCCCGCGGCGACGGACGTCTCCCCCGGGTCCTGCAAGCCGCCGAGCTCGATGCCTTGCTGGCCTCGCCTCCTGGGCCACCGGCCGACACGCAGTCGACCTCCTCGGCCGCGTCCGAGTCGGGCCGAAGGCTGCGGGCCACCGCGCTGCGCGACACCGCCGTGGTCGAACTGCTCTACGGCAGCGGGCTGCGGGTGGGGGAGCTGTGCGGCCTGGGCACGGGCGACGTGGATCTGCGCCGCCGATCGCTGCAGGCATGGGGGAAGGGCTCCAAGCAGCGCCAGGTGCCCATGAGCGCCCCATCGGTGGAGGCGGCACGAGCCTGGCTAGCCGCCGGCCGCCCGGTGCTGGCCACCGCCGAATCGCCGGCCGACGCCCTGTTCCTCAACGCCCGAGGCCGCCGCCTGGGGCCACGCGACGTCAGGCGCATCCTCGACCGTCGGGCCACCAGCCCCACCCATCCCCACGCCCTCCGCCACACCTTCGCCACCCATCTTCTCGACGGGGGTGCCGATCTGCGGGCCGTGCAGGAAATGCTCGGCCATGCCGACCTGGCTACGACCCAGCTCTACACCCACGTGAGCAAGGAGCGGTTGCGGGCCGTGTACGACCACACCCATCCCCGGGCCTGACGGCCGGATCTATCCAAGAAGTTCCCAGCTGGCCCTAGTCATGGGCCGGTGATCTCGCTACAGTGCGCCCGGGGCGGGTTGGCCGCCCACCTTCCCCCGTAGCGGCCCTCGCCGCGGCGCGCCCGTTTCGCCAGGCGCGCCCGCTGCCAAGGATCGCCCCCTTCCCCCTGGTCGTCTCCGCCGTCCTGGGGGTTCTCGATGCGCCGTGTGGCCCTGGCCTTGGCCGCCGTCGTCCTTGCCGTCCTCGTCGTCCGGCCCGCTCCCGTAGCGGCCGCACCCACCACATCGCCCTCGGTCGCCTACCGCCCCCCGGTGAGCGGCCCCGTCGTCGACGCCTACCGACCACCTCCCCGCCCCTGGGACGCCGGCAACCGCGGCATCGACTACGCCACGGTGGCCGGCGCGCGGGTGGCCGCGGCGGCCGACGGGGAGGTCGTCTTCGCCGGCCCCGTCGCCGGCGCCCTCCATGTCGTCCTTCTCCACGCCGACGGCATCCGCACGAGCTATTCCTTCCTCGACTCGATCGCCGTCCACCGGGGCGACCGGGTGCGCCAGGGCCAGACGGTCGGCACCTCCGGTGATCGGCTGCACTTCGGGGCCCGGGCCGGCGACGACTACATCGACCCCGCCACCCTTTTCGGCTCCGGTCCTCCCGACGTCTATCTCGTGCCCGACGAGCAACGTCGTCCGGCTACCGAGGCCCGCGAGCGGGCGGGGCTCCTGCAGTCGCTGGTCGGCCTGGCCAAGCGAGCAGCCGGGGCGAGCGCCGAAGGTGTCAACTGGGCGCGCGACCAGGGTGGCGAAGCCGCCCGGGCCGCCGTCAGCGGGGCCGTCGCCGCCGGCCAGTCGGCGGCCGAGGTTTGGACGGCGCAGTTGTCCGGCCAGCTCGAGGAGCTCCACGGCCTGCTCGACTACGCCAACGACCTCAACCCAGCGGCTATCGCCTATCGCGAGCTGAGCGTTGTCTCGCGCTGGAACCAACAGAAGAACCACTGCACGTCGGCGAGCGTCATCCCGCCGCCGCTGGCCACCCGCCACATCGCGGTGACCGTCGCCGGCTTCGACTCGACGAGCGAGAACAACATGGACAAGAAGAAGCGGGCGGCGATCGACCATGTCGACACCGCCGCCCTGGGCTATGCGGAGGCCGATGTCATGCGTTTCTCCTATGCCGGCGGCACGATCGCCAACAGCCCGTACAACGGCCGCGTGACCAGCCAGGACATCAGGGTGTCGGGCCGGCGACTGCGCCAGCTCCTCGAACGCGTAGGCCAGGAGAACCCCGGAGTGCCGGTCGACATTATTGCCCACTCGGAGGGCAGCATCGTGGCCCGTGAAGCACTGGCCCAGGAGTCCGACAAGGGCGACCCCGCCCTACCGCCTCTCAACTCCATGGTGCTGATCGGAGCCCCCAACCAGGGCGCCGACCTGGCTACCGCGGGCGTCATGTTGGGCAAGAGCACCGTGGGCGCTGTAGGCGAGAAGCTGTACTCGGCGCTCCGGCCCGGCGAGGCAGACATCACCGGGCCGGCCATGCACCAGCTGGCCGAGACTTCGACGCTGCTGGCCCGTCTCAACCGCACCCCGTTGCCGCCCGGCTTGCACGTCACGTCGATCGGTGCGCGCACCGATCCGGTGGTCCCCGGCCGTCGCACCTTTCTGGCTGGCGCCGACAACATCGTCGTCGACAGCGGCGGAGGCGTGCACACCCATGACCAGATTCCCGGGTCGGCGGCGGCCACCAGGGAGATCAATCTGGCGCTGCACGGAATGGCGCCCACCTGCCAGACCCTCGCCGACATGATGGCCGACGAGGCCGTCTCCGAAAGCATCACCGTAGGGGAGGACGTCCTGGGCCGCGGCCTGTGGGCGGCCGGCCGTTGGGCCGACGTGGCCGCGCCTCCAGCGCTTCTTCCCACCCGTGCCAATGAACCCCGTACCAATGAACCCAAGGAGGTCCCATGAGATCCACCGCTCGCGTGCTCGCAGCCCTCAGCGCCCTGGTCATTGCGGCGTGCTCCTCCGGCGGCGGCCGGCGGTCGGGCTCACCCGCCACGGCCAAGACGGAGTCGTCGCTGGTGACGAAGTGGCGGTGGGTGGCACCCCAGCCGTCCTATGTCGGCATGCCGGGCGCTGACGACAACGGTGTGGCGGCCACCTTCGGCCACTCGCACGTGGTCCTGCTCGACAGGTCGGGCGTGGTGCGGTGGAGTGTCGACCGCCTCCAGTTACGAGACGTTGCTCCCCTGCTCACCAACGACGCCATCCTGGTGGCCTCCGAGGACGGCCTGGTCTCCTTCGACCGCGCCAACGGCGCTGTTCGTTGGGCGGCGACCGTTGGCGAGCGGGCCAACTCCCCGGTGGTCTCGGGCAGCAGGGCGGTGGTGAGCACATGGGAGGGATCGTTGTTCGGCATAGACCTGGCCAGCGGGAAGGTGGATTGGCGGACCCCCCTGCCGGGCCCGTCGCTGGGGCCGGCCGCGGGCGTCGGCGGCACTGGCACAGTGGTGGCGTCGTGGGAGGGCGACAACGGCAACGGGGCCGGCGTGGTCGCTCTCGACGCTGCCACCGGTCGCCAGCGGTGGTCCGCGCCGTTGGAGCCGGGCGGGGTGAGCGCACCGGGCGTGGTCGCCGTCGCCGGCGGGGGACCACCGGTGGTTGTGGTCGTGGCCGGCGACATTGCCGCGCACGGCCTGGCTGCCGATTCCGGCGCCGAGCGGTGGCGAGCCGACCTAGAGGGGGCCGGGTCGCCCGAGGTGGCACCCCTCGATGCCGGTGGAGGCTCCGCCCTCGTCGCTCACCGGCTCGGGGGCATGGCCCTCCTCGATGCCGCCAGCGGCCGGTCGCGATGGCAGGTGTCGAGTGACGGGGCGGTCATAAGGGGCGGCCCGGCCGGGCCTGGCCCCGGTGGGCGCTTCGCCCTGCCCCTCGACGACGGTCGCCTGCTCCTGGCCGGGCCGGGGCGGACAACCACGATCACCGATCCCCCCGGGCGTATCAGTGGGGTGGCGGCCGGCCCCGGGCGGACCCTGCTCGTGGGCCTACGGGAGGCCACCGACAACGACCTGACAGCCTCCACCGGCTGGTAGGTGGTCTACCAAAGGTATAGCTACACTCGCGAGCGTCCCCGGGCACACCGCTCGGGGCGACTCACGCCCGTCTGCAACCCACGGTCGCTCGCAGATCAAGAGCGCAGCGGCGGGCGAGACGAACCGATGGGAGGAGAAGCATGGCCGTAGTGACCATGAAGCAACTACTCGAGGCCGGGATGCACTTCGGTCACCAGACCCGGCGCTGGAACCCCAAGATGCGTCGTTTCATCTTCGGCGAGCGCAACGGCATTTACATCATCGACCTCAATCAGACGCTGCCGCGCATCGACACCGCCTACACCTTCGTCCGGGACCTGGTGGCGGGTGGCGGCTCGATCCTGTTCGTCGGCACCAAGAAGCAGACCCAGGACGCCATCGCCGCCTCGGCGTCGCGCGTGGGCATGCCCTACGTGAACGAGAGGTGGCTGGGCGGCATGCTCACCAACTTCTCCACCATCAGTGGCCGGGTGAAGAAGATGACCGAGTACGAGCGCATGAAGGAGAGCGGCGACTTCGAGGCCATGCCCAAGAAGGAGGCGCTCATTCTCGGCCGCGAGCTGGAGAAGTTGCAGCGCAACCTCGGGGGCATCCGCAACCTCGGCCGCCTGCCCGACGCCATCTTCGTGATCGACACCAAGAAGGAGCACATCGCCGTCACCGAGGCCAACAAGCTGGGCATGCCGATCGTGGCCGTGGTCGACACCAACTGTGACCCCGACCTCATCCAGTACATCATCCCCGGCAACGACGACGCCATCCGGGCCGGCAACCTGATGTGCCGGATCATCGCCGACGCCGTCGAGGAGGGTCGCATGATCGCGTCCCGGCGCAATGCAAAGCTGACGGCAGCGGCACCGACCCCCGCAGCTGACCCCGAGGCCGAGGCCCGGCGGGTCCATCAGCAGGCCGAGGCCCGCCGCCAGGCCGCCGTGCAGGCCCAGGAGCGAGAGGCCCGCCTGGCCACGTCCCGCCGACCTGCATCACCGGACATCGCCGTTGCCGAGGCCCCGGCGCCCGAGGCCCCTGCCAGCCCGGCCCCAGCACCGCCGGCTCCCGTGGCCGAGGCACCGCCGGCTCCCGCCGAAGAAACAAGGGTGTCGCCCCCCGAGGCTGCTCCGGCCCCTGGCCAGGGCTGAGCGGTGGCCGACTTCAGCGCTAAAGACGTGCAGGCCCTGCGCCAGGCCATGGGCGTGGGCATGATGGACGCCAAGCGGGCCCTTGCCGAGAACGGCGGCGACATAGACGCAGCGAAGCGCTGGATGCGCGAGCGCGGCCTCGCCAAGGCCGAGGAGCGGGCCGACCGGGCCAGCTCACAGGGCGCGGTGGCTGTCGCCCGAGAAGCGAATGTGGCCGCTCTTGTGGCCCTCCGCTGCGAGACCGACTTCGTGGCCAAGTCGCCCGACTTCGTGGCTCTGGCCGACGAGCTGGCCTACCTTGTAGTGGCCAAGGGCGAGGAGGCGGCGCTCGCCGAGTGCCAGGATGCCGTCGACAACCTCCGTCTGACCCTGAAGGAGAACATCTCCGTGGGTGAGGTCTACCGCTTCGAGGCACCCGAGGGATCGGTGATCGACGCCTACGTCCATGTCCAGAACGGGCGGGGCGTCAACGGCATCCTGGTCGAGCTGGCCGGCGCCGACGAGGCCAAGGCGCACGAGGTGGCCCTCAACGTCGCCTTCCACAAGCCCGCGTGGCTCCGGCGCGAGGATGTCCCACCCGAGCGGGTGGCCGAGGAGCGCCAGACGCTGGAGAACCTCACCCGCAACGAGGGCAAGCCCGAAGCCGCCGTCCCCAAGATCGTCGAGGGGCGCCTCGGGGGCTTCTTCAGGGACCACACGCTGGTCGAGCAGCCCTACGTTCGCGACCCCAAGGTGTCCATCGCCCAGTTCCTCGGCGACGCCACCGTCACCCGCTACGCCCAGGTCGTGGTCGGTACATGAGGTGACCGGCGCCCGGCGATGGCCCAGGGTGGTGCTCAAGCTCTCGGGCGAAGCCTTCGCTGATGCCGGCACCGGCTATGGCATCGACGGTGTGGTCGTGCGCCGCATCGCTCGGGAGGTAGCCGAGGTGCGCCGCGAGCTCGGGGTGGAGGTGGCCATCGTCGTGGGGGGCGGCAACATCTGGCGGGGCATGGCCGGTGCGGGAGCCGGCATGGACCGGGCCCAGGCCGACACCATGGGGATGCTGGCCACCATCATCAACGCCCTTGCCCTCCAGGACGCCCTCGAGAAGCTGGGTGAGCCCAGCCGGGTGATGACCGCGGTGCAGATGGCCCAGGTGGCTGAGCCCTATATCCGTCGCCGGGCCCAGCGCCACCTCGAGAAGGGCCGCACCGTGATCATGGCCGGGGGCACTGGCAACCCCTATTTCACCACCGACACCACCGCCGCTCTGCGGGCGGCAGAGATCGGCGCTGCGGCGGTGTTGAAGGGCACTCACTCGGGGGTCGACGGCGTGTACACCGACGACCCTCGGGTCAACCCCGCGGCCACCCGGTTCAGTGAGGTCCGCTACATCGAGGTCCTCAACCGGGGGTTGAAGGTGATGGATTCCACGGCCATCACCTTCTGCATGGACAACAAGCTGCCCATCGTCGTTTTCGACGTGACGGCACCGGGCAACATCCGCCGCGCCATCCAGGGTGATGCGATAGGTACGCTGGTCACATGAGCTGGGGCCGATGATCGACGACCAGTCGGGGGGCTCTGGCCCCCGACCCCCCCCCGACCCCCGGACGATCCTGCTCGAGACAGCCGAGAAGATGGAGAAGGCGGTCGCCCACACCCAGGCCGATTTCGGCTCCGTCCGCACTGGGCGTGCCACGCCCGCCCTGGTGGAGCGGCTCAAGGTCGACTACTACGGCAGCGAGGTCGCCCTCCAGCAGATCGCCGGTTTCAGCGTCCCCGAGGCGCGCCTGCTGGTGATCGCCCCCTACGACAAGGGGGCCATCAAGGCCATCGAGCGGGCCCTGCAGAACTCCGACCTGGGCATCACCCCTTCCAACGACGGCCAGGTGATCCGCCTCACCTTCCCGCAGCTCACCTCCGAGCGTAGGAAGGACCTGGTCAAAGTCGTCCGCCACAAGGCCGAAGACGGCAGGATCGCGGTCCGCAACCTACGGCGGTCGGCCCGCCACGAGCTGGAGGCCTTCGAGCGCGAAGGTGAGATCTCCTCCGACGAGCTCGACCGGGCCGAGAAGGAGCTGGAGAAGCACACGCATGACCATGTAGCCGAGATCGACCGAATGCTGGCCCGCAAGGAGCAGGAGCTCCTGGAGGTCTGACCCACCGTCCGAACCGCAGGTTCCTGGCCCCAACGAGAGGAGGCCCAACATGGACGACGGACACCCCGACGACCAGACCGAGGCACTCGATATGGCCGGTCATGGCGACGGTGGCTCGGCTTGGGAGAAGGCCGGCGCATCCAGGGGCCCGCGGCCGGCGGCCGAGGGCGTGCGCATCATCGGCGCCGAGGAAGCGGCGGCGGCCATCGAGGCGGGCCAGGTGGCCGGGCGCCGTCCCGACGACGCCCCCCGTTTCGGCGATGTGCCCGAGCCCCCGTCCGGGCCTCGGCCATCCCTGCGCTTCCCGGGTGCCGATCCTGAGGCCGTGCCCAAGCCGCCGGTGGCGGGTCCACCGGCTCTCAGCAGCGGGTTCTGGGACGACGACCTCGACGTCGAGCCGGCCGCGGCGCCACCCCTGCCAGACCCGGGCCCCGTGGGGGCCGAGGTAACGGGGTCCCCCCGCCCCCGGACCCCCGGCCGCTACGCTGAGCCCACCATGGCGAGTGGCGCAGGTGACGACCGTCCCATGCCGGCCCCCGGCGACAAGGAGTGGCCGGCCCCCGGCGACCGCTTCGGCGCCTCAGACGACGCTTCCTTCCCGAAGGCCGACGACTCGGGCTCGATGCCCCTGCCCCATTGGACGGAGCCGCCCAGCGGCGAAGTGCCCCGAATCCTGCCCGATGCCGGCGACGCCCCCCCCGCCGACGACGACCTGCGGGCGTGGTCGTCGTTGTCCACCGGGCCCAGGTGGCGTGACCAGCACACCGATTGGGACGAGGCCGACTTCGGCGACGAGATGCTCGACGACCCCCAGGCGCGGATGGGGGCGCTCCACCCCGGCCCTGGTCTCGATGACGACGAGCTCGAGCCCGAGCGCGAGATCGCCTATTCCGAGCCTGAAGCCGCCGAGCCGGTGTCGCGGCCGGCAGGCCGCTCCCGGCGGCTCCCCGGCGGGGCTGCCGAATCCCGGCCACCGCGTTCGGGCCAGGCGGGCCGGCCCACCCGGCAACCCCGTCCCGCCCGGGCCCCTCGCAGCGCCGGCACCGCGCCCCGTGACCTTTCGACTTCGGTGGTTACAGGGGCCGCTGCCTTCGCTGTAGTCCTCCTCGCCGCCCTCGTCGGCCCCAAGGCCCTGGTGCTGTTGGTGTCTGTCGCCCTGGTGATGGCCTCGGGCGAGCTGTTCCAGGCCATGCGGGGCCAGGGATATCACCCCGCCTCCCTTCTTGGCGTGGCCGGTACCGCCGCCCTCTCGGGGGCCGTCTACTGGCGCGGCATCGACGGGTTCCATCTGGTGTTGCCGCTCTTCCTGGCCTTCACCCTGCTGTGGTACCTCCTGGGCATCAGTCCCGGCCCATCTCTGGTCAACGCCGCCATGACCCTGTTCGGCTTCTTCTACGTCGGCATCCTGGGCTCGTTCGCGGCGCTGTTGCTCACCGCCCCTGCCAACAACGGCATCGGGCTCCTGCTCGGTGCCGTCATCGCCACCGCCACCTACGATGCCGCCGCCTACCTGGTGGGGCGGTCGTTCGGCCGAACACCGCTCATGCCCCGCATCAGCCCGGGCAAGACGGTGGAGGGAATGGCAGGGGCCTGCATGGCAACGCTTGTGGTCGCGGCTGTCGTCGTCGGGCGGATCCATCCCTGGACCCTCAAGCGAGCCATCGTGCTGGCCCTGGCCACCATGGTCATGGCGCCCATCGGCGACCTCTTCGAGTCGATGCTCAAGCGGGACCTGGGTGTGAAGGATATGGGGTCGATCCTGCCCGGCCACGGCGGCGTGCTCGACCGCATCGACGCCCTCCTGTTCGTGGTACCGGCCACGTACTACGTCATGCGCCTCCTCAAGTTCGCCTGAGGGGATCTCCGCTGCGCACCGTCAGCCTGGTGGGGTCCACCGGGTCCATCGGCACCCAGGCCATCGAGGTCGTCGAAGCCGAGCCCGACCGCTACCGGGTCGTCGCCCTGGGGGCGGCCCGCTCCGTGGAGCGCTTGGGCGAGCAGGCTCGACGCCTCAGACCCGAGCGGGTGGCCCTGGCCGACGCCTCGGGTGCCCGCCAGCTGGCCGCCCTGGTGCCATCTGGAACCGAGGTGCTGGCCGGCCCCGAGGCCCTGGCGGCGATCGCCACGGGGGTCGACGTGGTGGTGAACGGGGTAGTGGGGTTCGCCGGGCTCCCCGTCACCCTCGCCGCCCTGGATGCGGGGACCCGCCTGGCCCTGGCCAACAAGGAGTCGCTGATCGCCGCCGGCCCGGTAGTGCAGCGAGCCCGGGCCACCCCCGGCGCCGAGATCATCCCCGTCGACTCGGAGCACTGCGCCGTCCACCAGTGCCTGCGCGCTGCCGGGGGCCCGAGCGGCCCCCTGAGCGGGGAGCACGGCCCGGGCCGGGTGGCCCGTATCGTGCTCACCGCCAGCGGTGGCCCGTTCCGGGGGCGCGGCGCCGACTACCTGGCCCACGTGACGCTCGACGACGCCCTGGCCCATCCCACCTGGGCCATGGGGCCGAAGATCACCATCGACTCGTCGACGCTGATGAACAAGGGCCTGGAGGTCATCGAGGCCCATGAGCTGTTCGGCGTGGGCTACGACCACATCGACGTGATCGTGCACCCCCAGTCGATCGTGCACTCGATGGTGGAGCTCTTCGACGGCGCCACCATCGCCCAGCTGTCCCGACCCGACATGCGCCTGCCCATCAGCTACGCCCTGGCGTGGCCCGACCGCGGTGGGGTGGCGTTCGGGGCGCTCGACTGGTCGAAGGTGCCGCGGCTCGACTTCGAACCGCCCGACCGGAGAACCTTCCGCTGCCTCGACCTGGCCTACGCCGCGGGCAGGGCCGGTGGCACCGCGCCGGCCTGGCTGAACGCGGCCAACGAGGTGGCGGTGGACGCCTTCCGAAGGGGTCTGATCCCCTGGACCGGCATTGCCGAGGTGATCGAGGCGGTGCTCGACAGCCATGATGGAACGGCCGCCAGCAGCGTCGACGTTGTATTGGAGGCCGACCGGCGTGGCCGCCAAGAGGCGGAAAAGGCGGTACAACGGAGGGTGACCGACCTCCAAGGATCCCCCACATGACCCAGGTTCACGACAACTCCTCGGCAACTCCTCGACCCGACAAGGCCGGGCCCCCAGGCATCGGCCACCAGGGGTGGCGGCAGGCCGCCCCGGTGGTGGCCGTCGTCTTCTTGGCCCTGGTGCTGTCGCTGGCCACCGGCTCGTTCCCGGTGGTCGCGTTCGCGCTGGCCGTGGTGGGGATGGTGATGGCCCACGAGGCCGGCCACTTCCTCACCGCCAAGCTGTCGGGCATGAAGGTCACCGAGTTCTTCTTCGGCTTCGGGCCCCGCCTGTGGTCGGTGCGTCGGGGCGAGACGGAGTACGGCGTCAAGGCTCTGCCCCTGGGTGGCTACGTGAAGATCCTCGGGATGAGCAACCTCGAGGCGGACGTCGACCCTGCCGACGAGGCGCGCACCTACCGCCAGCAGTCCTACCCCCGCCGCCTGCTGGTGGCGGTGGCGGGCATCGCCATGCATTTCGTGATCGCCCTGGTCGTGCTCACCGTCGTGTGGACGGTCGTGGGCATACCCCAGTACGACAAGCCCACCACCACCATCGGCGATATCAGCCGGCTGCGCACCGGCGAGAGCCCGGCCCAGCTCGCCGGCTTCCAGGTCGGCGACCGCATCGTCTCCTACGACGGCATCACGGCCAAAGACTGGGCCGAGCTGCCCCCCTACATCCAGCCCCGCGCCGGCCAGCCCATCACGTTCGTGGCGCTCCGTCATGGCGAGAAGGTCACCCTCCGTGCGACCCCCACCCAGGTCACCCGCGACGGCGCGACGGTTGGCTTCATCGGAGTGGGGCCCAAGCCGGTGGTGGACAAGGTCAACCCCGCGCTGGGCGTGGTGCGGGCGGCGAGGGACACCGCCGAGCTCACGTGGACGTCGATCGGGGCGCTGGGCTCGTTCTTCTCGCCCGACCGCCTGGGCAACTACGCCTCCCAGCTCACGGGTGGCACGTCCAATGGACCGACATCGGCCAACGATGCGAACCGACCCGTCTCCATCGTGGGTGTGGTGCGCATCGCCGGCCAGGCTGCCGACGCCGGCATCTTCCCCGTGCTCGAGTTGTTCGTGCTGCTCAACATCTTCGTCGGCGTGTTCAACCTGGTGCCCCTGCTCCCCCTCGACGGGGGCCATGTGGCCATCGCCACTTACGAGCGCATCCGTTCCCGCCGGGGTCATCGCTACCACGCCGACGTGGGCAAGATGATGCCCGTCGCCGTCGCCATGGTGGCCCTGCTCCTCGTGCTCGGTGCCACCTCCATCTGGCTCGACATCGTCCGCCCCCTTGCCAATCCCTTCCAGTGAGCTCGCGCTATCCAAGGCGGCCAACCCGCCAGATCAAGGTGGGGACAGTAGCGGTGGGTGGGGGAGCGCCCGTCAGCGTGCAGTCGATGACGATCACCAAGACGGCCGACGTGGAGGGTACCCTCGCCCAGATCTACACCCTGGCCGGCGCCGGGGCCGACATCGTGCGCTGTACGTGCAACGAGGCGGAGGCAGCCGAGGGCCTGGCCCGCATCGTCCCCCGCTCACCGGTGCCCATCGTGGCCGACATCCACTTCCAGTACCGCCTGGCTCTGGCCGCCCTCGACGCCGGCGTCGCCTGCCTGCGTCTCAACCCCGGCAACATCCGCAAGCCCGAGCACGTGAAGGCGGTGGCCACCGAGGCCAAGGCCCGGGGCGTTCCCATCCGCATCGGCGTCAATGCCGGCTCTCTCGACCCCGACATCGCCGACCGCCGCGGCGGGGCCACCCCTGAAGCCCTGGTGGAGTCGGCCCAGCGGGAGCTGGCGTACCTGGGCGACGTCGACTTCAGCGACGTGAAGATCTCGGTCAAGGCGTCGAACCCTGCCCTCATGATCGAGGCCTACCGCCAGCTGGCCGATGTCACCGACCACCCCCTCCACCTCGGCGTCACCGAGGCCGGGCCCCCGCCGGGCGGGCTGGTCAAGGCCACCGCGGGCATCGCCACCCTGCTGGCCGAAGGCATCGGCGACACCATCCGCTACTCGCTCACCGCCGACCCCGTGGAGGAGGCCCGGGCCGGGCGCCAGCTGCTAGAGGCCCTGGGCCTGCGCGAGCGCAAGGGCCTCGACCTCATCGCCTGCCCGTCGTGCGGGCGGGCCGACGTCGACGTGATCGCGGTGGCGAAGGAGGCTCAGGACGCCCTGCAGGAGCGCAACCTCCCCATCCATGTGGCGGTGATGGGCTGCGTGGTCAACGGTCCGGGCGAGGCCCGGGGGGCCGATCTGGGCATCGCCGCGGGCCGGGGCAAGGGCCACCTGTTCGTGAAGGGACAGGTGGTGCGGGTCGTGCCCGAGGCGCAGATGGTCGAGGCCCTGGTGGAGGAGGCCGAGCGCCTGGTGGCCGAGGGGGTCGACGCCCGCCTGGCCGCGGCCGACGCCGGGGCGGCCGAGGAGGCCGAGGCGGCCCGCCAGGCGATGATCGACCAGCAGGGCGACGACCCCAACGCCGTGGAGCAGCGCGTCGAGCTGATCCACAAGGAGCTCGAAGGCTGACCCGAGTAAGGGTGCCCGCCTAACCTCTAAGACATGGAGCCCAGACGCGCCCTGGTGGTCAGCGCCCATCCCGACGACATCGAGTTCGGCTGCGCTGGCACTATCGCCCGGTGGGTCGACGAGGGCTGGGACGTGCGCTACGTGATCGTCACCTCCGGGCAGAAGGGCGTGCAGGACGCGACGTCGGAACCCGGCGTCTTCGGGCGGGTGCGCGAGGCCGAGTCCATGGAGGCGGCCAAGGCCGTGGGGGTCAGCGACGTCACCTTCTTGGGCTACATGGACAGCGAGGTGGCCACCGCCGACTGGATGACGTTGCGACGTGACCTGTCCCGCCAGTTCCGCCATCACCGGCCCCACCGGGTGGTGTCGGCCAACCCCGAGATCCTGCCCACCGACTGGTTCGTGAACCACCCCGACCACCGGACAGTGGGAGAGGCGGTGCTCGACGTCACCATGACAGGCGGCACCACCGCTGCCATCTTTCCCGAGCTCGTCACCGACGAGGGTCTGCCGCCGTGGCGCGAGCTGGAGGAGGTGTGGCTCACCGGCCCTGGCGGCGGGCCCGAGGTCGTGGACGTGTCCGCCACCTTCGAGCGCAAGATCACCGCCCTGGAGGCACACGTCAGCCAGATCGGCGACTGGGACGTGGCCCGCTTCATGGGCCAGCGCCTGTCCGAGATGGGCAAGCCCCACGGCTACGACTACGCCGAGTCCTTCCGGGTCATCTCCTACCGCCGCTAGGGGCTGGTGCCCATCGGCGGGGGCATCTCCCGGTATAGTCGTGTGGCTCTACTGTTCTAACGGGGTTGTGACCAGGCGTGGGCAGTGGCCCACGCTTTTGTGTGTCACACGAGAGAAGCGAGGAAGGAGGTGGCCGAGGTGAGCGTGACCGATCGCGTACGCGAGGTGATCGAGCCCTGCCTGGCCACCCAGGGCCTCGAGGTGGTCGACGTCGACCAGCACGGCCCCATCCTGCGGGTCACCGTCGACCGTCCCGGTGGTGTCGACCTCGATGCCATCAGCGACGCCTCCAGGCGGGCGTCCGACGAGCTCGACCGCCACGACGTCGTGCCCGGCCGTTACGTGCTGGAGGTGTCGAGCCCCGGCGTCGAGCGCTCCCTGCGCACGCCTCCGCAGTTCGCCCGGTTCGTGGGCACCACGGTGGCCGTGCGTACCCGCCCCGGCACCGAGGGTGACCGCCGGTTGGAGGGCATCCTCGACGCGGCCGACGACGCCGGGGTGACCGTGGCCGGCCGCCGCCTGGCTTACGGCGACATCGAGCGGGCCCGCACCGTGTTCGCGTGGGGAGGCCCCAAGCCCAAGCCGGGCAAGGCCAAGGCGAAGGCCAAGACCAAGGCAAAGGCCAAGACCAAGGTGGAGGCCTCATGAGCGCGAACTTCGAGCTCATGGCGCCTCTGGCGGCCAGGAGGCATCCATGAGCGCCAACTTCGAGCTCATGGAGGCATTGCAGGTCATCGAGCGGGAGAAGGGCGTGTCCATCGACACCCTTCTCGAGGCCCTCGCCAATGCCTTGGTGTCGGCGTACAAGCGCATGCCCGAGGCGGCTGAGGAGGCTTTCGTCACCATCGACCCCGACTCGGGTGAGATGCACGTCTATGCCCAGGAGCTCGACGAGGACGGCAACGTCACCCGCGAGTGGGAGGACACTCCGGCAGACTTCGGCCGCATCGCCGCCCAGACGGCGAAGCAGGTGATCCTGCAGCGCATCCGCGAGGCCGAGCGGGAGATGAAGTACGAGGACTACGCCGGGCGCGAGGGCGAGATCGTCACCGGCATCATCCAGCAGAACGACCAGCGCTACACGCTCCTCGACCTTGGGCGGGTCGAGGCCCTGCTGCCCCAGGCCGAGCAGGTGCCCTACGAGCGCTACGAGCACGGGGCCAGGCTCAAGGCCTACATCGTCGAGGTGCGCAAGACCGCCAAGGGCCCTCAGATCGTGGTCAGCCGCACCCATCCCGGGCTCATCAAGCGCCTGTTCGAACTGGAGGTGCCCGAGATCAGCGACGGCGTCGTCGAGCTCAAGGCCGTCGCCCGGGAGCCCGGCCACCGCACCAAGATCGCGGTGTGGTCCAACGACCCCAATGTCGACCCCGTGGGGGCGTGTGTCGGCGCCCGGGGGGCCCGCGTGCGCATGGTCGTCAACGAGCTGAGGGGCGAGAAGGTCGACATCGTGCCCTTCTCCGAGGATGCCCAGGACTTCGTGATGAAGGCCCTCTCGCCCGCCCGGGTGAGCCAGGTTCGCATCGACGAGAACACGGGGACCGCGGTGGTGATCGTGCCCGACTACCAGCTGTCACTGGCCATCGGCAAGGAGGGCCAGAACGCCAGGTTGGCGGCGCGCCTGACCGGTTGGCGGGTCGACATCAAGAGCGAGACCCAGCATGCCGAGGAAGAGGCCGGATACGCGGGCGAGGAGTGGGCTCAGGGCGAGTGGATCACCAACGACGCCGGCGAGATGGTATGGCGCCCAGCCGAGGGTGGCGAGGCGGTCTCGGTCGACCAGTGGTCCAAGGGCGACGACGACGCACCCCCGCCCGGACATGCTGCGCCGCCCGTGGAGGCCCCGCTGGCGCCTCCCGAGGGGGGAACGACGGCATAGGCCCCAGCGACCGACCAGTCGGCGCCCCTTCCGGGCCTCGCCGCACCTGCATCGGCTGCCGCACCACGACGTGGGCCTCTGAGCTGGTGCGGGTGGTGGCCACCCCAGGAGGCGGGCTGGTCGAGCGCCCCACGTCGGCGGGGCGGGGGGCGTGGCTGTGCCATGGGTCGGTGTCGTGTGTCGATGCCGCCGCCCGCCGCCGGGCGTTCGACCGCGCCCTACGCATCGCGATTACGACCGAGGCGGTGGCGAGCCTCCGTGATGGTATGGCTCGTCGGGAGCCCTTGGCCGGGCGTGGGAGGATGTAAGGGAGACGTCCGGGTCGCAGGTCCGGCGGTCGCAGAGGCGGAGGCAGGGGCCTCCGGGTCGGCAGAAATGGAGGCAGGTGCCTCCGGGGAGGATACGAGGGGACTTTGGCAGCGAGGATCCGGGTCTACGAGCTGGCAAGAGAGCTCGGGCTTACCAACAAGGAGACGCTCGACCTGTGTATCGCGCTCGGGATCGGCGTCAAGAGCCACTCCTCGAGCATCGAGGACGCCCAGGCCGACCGGGTGCGACGCAAGGCCGAGCGCGAAGGCTTGCGCCGCGAGGTGCAGCCTGAGGAACCCCCGGCCAAGGCGCCTGCCTCAGCACGTCCGGCAGCCGTAGGCGGCCCGCCGGTCGCCGCCACGGCCTCCCGGCCCGTGGAGCCTGCCGAGGTAGGCAGTGGCCGGCCCGAGGCTCCTCATCGCCTGGTCACCAGCCGACCGGCCAGCGAGCAGCCCGACTTCGCTGGCCCCCGCCCCGTCACGCCCCCGCCCCGACCTGCCCCGGCTCGCCCGAGCCCGCCGCCCACCCCCCGCCCCGCGCCTGCCCCGCCGCCCCGCCCCGCGGCCAGCCCGGCCGCAAGCGCCCCCCCGCGTCCCGC
>JBPCJQ010000045.1:0-8951 GCA_051005135.1 Acidimicrobiales bacterium | reverse complement strand
CTTCGGCGACAAGGGACGCCCCGAGCTCGGCACCGGCGTGCTGGAGCGGGTGATGCGAGAGATGAACCGTCGTACCGATGTCGGCGTTCGCTGGAGCGTGGTGGGCGTCAGGGCCATCCTCATGGTGAAGCTCCAGGCCAAGTACGCTCACAGTCGGTGGTCACCGCCGGAGGCCACTGACCAACAACCCAAAGTGCGGTTCAGTCTTGTGGCTTGAGGGCCGGTGTCAACACTTTGCCTCGCTACCCAATTGTCCCGACAAACAGCAGAGAGCGCACCGGTTACCCCACGCAAAAGCCGGTCAAGTTGCTCGAGCGCATCATTCGCGCCTCGAGCGATCCCGGTGACCTAGTAGCGGACTTCTTCGGGGGTAGTGGTACCACCGCTGTAGCTGCCAAGCGCCTCCGAAGGCGCTTCCTTCTCGTCGACGAGAACCTGGAGGCCGTCCACATCGCGGAGAGGCGTCTCGGCGCCGAGGTGGGGCCGGGCCCATCGCTGTTCGAGGATGCCGGATAGCAGGATGCTCGCTCTCGGACCATGAGCGACCAGTTTGGGATCAGCGGGGGAGGCCGCAGCGCCGAAGAGTTGTTCCGACAGATGACGGGCGCTGCTCCCAGCGCCAGAGCTGCACAGGATGACGCTCTCCTCGACGGTCACCCCGTCGAAGTGAAGCTCGCAACCGGCGAGTGATCGGTACCCTGAGCTTCGATCGTCGATGGAGGATGTCTTGGGAGAGTCCCGCGACCTCGCCGGTGCGTCCCTGGCGCGCATTCGCGACCTGCTTCGCCGGCTGGGTCTCGGTACATGACCGCATGTGCTCAGCATCTGCACAACGCGACAGAGCTGCCCCAGGGCAATGGGTTGACCGTAGCCAACAGATCTACAGGCGGTCGAGGAGCTTGGCCTTCTTGGCCTCGAACTCGGCCTGGGAGATCACTCCCCGCTGGCGCAGCTCGTCGAGCTTTTCGATCTGCTCCAGCGGTGACAGGTCACGCCGGCCCTCCCGGCGCTCAGCGTCGCGGTCGGAGGCAGCCTCAATCTGGCGATAGATCTTGTTCTGCACCCGGCCGGGCCGCGGGCAGCCGGGGAACGCCTCCTGCCCCCGTTCACCCGCCGACTCGATGACGAGGTCGCCCGCACCAACGAGGCGGTGGAACAGCGGCTGGGTGACCGTGATGTCGTTGATGCGCTCGAGGGGGATCTCACGTCCACGCTTGGCCACCACCCCGGAGCGCACGATCAGGCGATCGCTGGTGACCACCAGGTTGGTGGAGGCCCACCGGGCCAACCGGGCCAGGAACCACACCAGGGCCACGAGCACCAGCACGAGCATCGGGATGAGCAGGAAGCCGCGGCGCGTCCGGGACGACACCGCGACGGCCGCCAGGACGGAGACCACCAGGGCAGCCGAGGGGCCGGCGAGAAAGAGCCAGTGTGGGCGTAGGTCTATGACAACCTCTTCGTTGTCGTTCAGGAGCTTGGCGGGAAAGGGCACCGATGTGGGGTTCCCGAGCCTCACACCAACGCGGCAGCCTCAGCGATAGACCTTGCGGGGGAAGATGGCGTCGGCCGACGACACCCGGTCGAGGAAAAGGAGCCCGTCGAGATGATCCATCTCGTGCAGGACGGCTCGCGCCTCGAAGGCGTCGACTTCGACCACCCGGTCGGCGCCCTCAGGCGTGAGACCCCGCACCACCACCGACGTCGCCCGCGCCACTTCGCCAGTGAGGTCGGGAACGCTCAGGCACCCCTCACGGGCCACGACGGGCGACGATGCCACGAGGATCTGCGGGTTGAACAGCACCAGCTCGCCGTGGCAAGACTTGGCCTTGCGGTGCCCGCTGACGTCGACCACGAACGCCCGTACCAGCACGCCGATCTGGGGAGCCGCCAGGCCCACGCACGCCACCGTGGCCCGCATGGTGTCGACCAGGTCGGCGGCAAGGGCCACGGCTCTGCCATCGACCTCGGCCAGGGTTTGGGACGGCTGCTTGAGGGCGGGCTCAGGCAGCTGGAGGACGGTGCAGACCGCCACTAGAGAATGTCGGCGTCGGACGGGTGAAGGCTGGCGTCGACCCCCAGCTCGGCGGCCACCTCGTGGAGGCGGCGCTCCAACCCATCGGTGTCAGCATGGGCGGGAACGGAGACCTCGAGGATCATGGCGTAGACCGGGCGGTCGGGGCCTCCGATGACTCTCGTGCTGAGATCGACGATGTTGACCTGGTCGCCCGCCAGGAGCTCGGCGACTCGGTTGACGATGCCAGGACGGTCGGCGCCATAGACCGAGACCGTCCACCGGGTACCAGCCGTGACAGCGTCGGCGGCAGGGCCCGGGCCGGCGTCGCCCAGGGCCCGACAGGCAACCACGAGGTCGAGGTCAGTGGCCGGGCGCGCCAGGGACGCCTCCAGATCGGCGGGAGCGACCCCCTCGGGGGCGTCGACAACCAGCATCATGCTGAACTGGCCCCGCAGGATGGTCATGGAGCTGTCCTCGATGTTGCAGCCGCGGTCTACGAACACCCGGGTGACGGCAGCGACGATGCCAGGCTGATCCGCGCCCACTGCGGTGACGGCTACCAGGGGCACGAGCGGCTCAGGCGAACAGGCGAAGCTGGCAGAGGCGGCCTACCAGGTCGTCCCACGAGAAGATGCGTACGGCCCGTCCCTCCGCCACATCGCGGTTGTAGGAATGGTCGAGGAGGTACGACCGGCAAACCTCGGCCAGGAGCTCGGCCTCCACCGGGTTGTCCTCGACCGTGGCGTCCACACCCAGCGACGCCGCGACCGTCGCCTTGGTTCCCACCGGCGTGTGGTGCACGGCATCGAGCACCAGGCCCCGTGCTGACAACCAGGAGGTGGTGACGGCACCCAGAGCGCGCGGGCGGGCAGTGATGCCGACCACCTCGTGGCCCGCCGCTCGCAACCGCCCGACGCCGGCAACCGCACCGCAAGTGGCCGGGGCCTCGCCGTAGAGGGCGGGCTCGGCAAAGATCTCGTCGAGGAAGGCGCCGAAACGGTCGGCAGGCAGCCCTAGCTGCAGGCGCCGCAAGTCATATGACCGCCAGGTGGCGGGGTGGGTGGCCAGGCCGAACCGGGCGGCGATGCGCGTCGCCACGCCTGGGCCCAGGTCGCACAGCACACCGTCGAGGTCGAGGCCGATCAGCACCCCACCGAGGTTAGCCACGGGGTGTGACACCTCCCGCAGAATGCGGGACGGGAAGAACTGGTGGCCTCTGGCCAAATTTCCTCTTGACGGCGGCGTCCCGGAGGTTCATGATGCACGGGCCGGCACGGCCGATCCGAACCGAGCAGAGGAGAGACCTCAGGGTCGCTCCGAGCTCGGGGGGGAACGGTTGGTCCGGTGACCACCGCATCGTCTGTCTGGTCGGCCTCCGGGTCGCACAGCACGGTCGGCGGGCACCGCAAGGAGCCCGAAGGCCGCAGAGGCGGGGGTCGAGGTCCGGCCCCGAGAAGACTGGAGAGCTACGGCTCGAAGGCTGCTCGGGGCCGAGCCGCGCCTGGGCGCTCGACGGGGTCTGGCGAGTCTTCTGCCCGGAGGGCATCCACCACTGATGACACACCCCATCGCTACCGTTCGGGGGGATGGCACCCGAGCGCGTGTTGGCCCCCAGTACCTCCGGCCATGCTGGCGCTCCACTGCGTTCGGGCCACGCAGGCCGGCCACTGCGTTCGGGCCACGCAGGCCGGCTCCTGGATGGGCTCGACCCCGCCCAGCGGGAGGCCGTTACCACCGAGGCATCGCCCCTGTGCGTCATGGCCGGTGCAGGCTCGGGCAAGACGCGTGTCCTCACCCACCGCATCGCCCACCGGGTGCTCACCGGCTCGGCCCTGCCCGCCCATGTGCTCGCCCTCACGTTCACCCGCCGGGCCGCCGGCGAGCTCGGGCGGCGCCTGGCCGAGCTGGGCGTGGGCGACAAGCTGGCCACCGGCACCTTCCACGCCACTGCCTGGGCAGAGCTCCGCCGCCACTGGGCCGATGGCGGCGAGTGGGCACCTACCCTGCTCGACCGCAAGGGACGGCTCCTCCAGCCCCTTGTCGATGGGAACGAGGCGGCACCCGCCGACCTGGCTACCGAGATCGAATGGGCCAAGGCGCGCATGGTCGGCCCCGAGGGATATGAGGACGCAGTGGCCGCGGCCGCCAGGCGCCCACCGCTGCCCGCCGCTGCGGTCGCCGACCTCTACCTCGCCTACGAGGCCGAGAAGCAACGCCGGGGTCTGGTTGACTTCGACGATCTGGTGCTGCGCTGCGCCGAGGCGCTGGAGACCGACACCGCCTTCGCGGCCGCTTCCCGCTGGCGGTTCCGCCACCTGTTCGTCGACGAGTTCCAAGACGTCAACCCCGCCCAGTTCAGGCTGCTGGAGGCGTGGCGGGGTGACCGCAGCGACCTCTGCATCGTGGGCGATCCCGACCAGGCGATCTATGCCTGGAACGGTGCCGATCCGGGCTACCTCACCGAGCTCGGGCGACGCATGGAGGGAGCCACCGTGGTCCACCTCGACCGCAACTACCGCTCCACGCCCCAGGTGATCGCCGTCGCCAACGCCGTCCTCCACGGGCGTCGGGCCCGCGGCGCCCATGACCTCGTTCCCACCACCTCCGACGGCCCGGTCCCCACCGTTGCCTCCTTCCCCACCGACTCCGACGAGGCCGCTGGTGTGGCTGCCGCCCTCCGCCGCCTGCACGGGGATGGCCGAATGTGGTCGGAGCAGGCGGTGCTGGCGCGCACCCGGGCCCAGCTCGTCGTGCTCCAAGAGGCCCTGGCAACCGCCGGAGTGCCGTGCCATGTTCGTGGCGCGCCCGAACCCCAGGGCCCGAGCGGCCCCCTGAGCGGGGGGTCGACATCGGCGGGCGCCTCGGTCGAGTCGCTCGAAGCTTGCTGGCGGCCAGCCGACGATGTCGACAATGACGGCGAGGCCGTGACTCTGGCCACCTTCCACGCCGCCAAGGGCCTCGAGTGGCCCGTGGTGTTCCTCGCCGGGCTCGAGCACGGGCTGGTACCAGTGGCACGGGCGGTCACACCGGAGGCCCGGGCCGAAGAACGCCGGCTGCTCTATGTGGCCATCACCCGGGCATCCCAGGAGCTGCACTGCTCGTGGGCCGAGCGCCGGCGTTTCGCCACGTCCACTGTCGGGCGCGCTCCCTCACCCTGGCTTGCCACCGTCGAAGCGGTCATCTCGGCGTTGGCCGATGCCCGCGATTCCAGCGGCACCATCGATTGGCGCCACCACCTGGACAGAACCCGGGATCGCGCCCGAGCCCCCGACGGAAGCCGGCCTGCGTGGCCCGAACGCAGTAGCCGGGGTCCCAGGGGAGGCGTGGAGGTGGGTGAACGGGCCGATCCAGGGGTACTGGCTGCCCTCCGCTCGTGGCGGGCCGACGCGGCCCGAGCGGCAGGCGTGCCCGCCTTCGTCGTGCTCCACGACAGCACTCTGGCCATCGTGGCCGAAGCCGAGCCCCGCGACCGCGTCTCGCTGCTCGCCGTGCCCGGCCTGGGACCGGTCAAGGCCGAACGTTACGGCGATGCCCTCCTGGCCGTCGTGGCCAGCGCCGTCGCCTCCTGACGCCGTGTCTTCGTGAACCCTCGCCGGACCGCGAATCGGGGATTGACTCCGGGGCCGTTCGGCGCGAGAACTAGGCCATGACCTCATACTTGTGGCCCAGCGACGAAGGGTGGCCCTACCCCGATGGGGAGGGCGAAGAGGTCGCCTTCGACGAGTTGTACGACGACGACGCCCTCACCCTGCGGGCAGCACCGCCCCACCTGTTCGAATCTCTCGCGCCCCTCGAGCGCCGAGTCGTCACGGCTCATTACGGTCTGGACGGCTCCGAGCCGAGGAGCATGAAAGAGCTGCACCGAGACCTCGGGCTCACCAGGGCCGAGGTGCGTGAGGCTCTGGCGTCGGGCCTGGCCAAGCTGCGATCTCGCCTCCTCGTCGAGTAGGGGGCACCGACCGCCGGTTCACGGGGCGCCCGTTGGGTACAGCACGGCCATGACCCGCGCCCTCCCCCGCTATCGCCTGGCCGCCGCGATGATCGCGCTGGCCGTGCTCATCAGCGCATGTAGCAGCTCGGTCTCCCAGGTCGACAAGGCCAAGTCGTCGGTGACGGGCTTTTTCCGGGCCGTCGCCGATGACAAGGGTGACCAGGCCTGCAACCTCCTGACCGATTCCGCCGTGACCGAGCTCGACAAGGTGGCCTTCAGCCTGACCGCCCCAGGCTCATGTGCCGAAGCGGTCAAGATCGTCAATCGCCAGCTCGATTCAGACGCCAAGAAGGCGCTGAAGAGCGCCAAGGTCAACCGGGTGACCATCACCGGCGACCGCGCCACGGTGGCCGACAACGACATAGTCCTGAAGAGCGGCGGAACCACCGGGCTGTTCCGCAACAACGACCCCAAGCCGTTGCAGCTGCAGAAGGTGGGTAGCGACTGGAAGATCGCGTCGTTGGGCTGAGGTTGCGCCGCACTCGCGCCAATACCCCCCTCTGCGGTGCAATGGCGCGAGTTGGGAGGGCGCGTCACTGCTCATGGGCGGCTGCGCCGCCCGGGCCGGCGGGCCCGGCCAATCAGTCGAAGTCGACCAGTAGCGGTGCATGGTCGGAAGGGGCCTTGCCCTTGCGGGCAAAGCGGTCGATGAGGGCGGAGGTGGCCCGGTCGGCCAGGGTTCGGGTGGCCAGGACGAGGTCGATGCGCAGGCCCCGCCCCTGGTGGAAGTCACCGGCGCGGTAATCCCACCACGAGTAGAGGCCCGCTTCGCCATAGCGGCGGCGGAAGACATCGACCAGCCCCCAGTCCGACAGAGCAGCGACCGCCGCCCGCTCCGGCGGGCTCACATGGGTGCCACCGTGCAATTTCGAGGGATCCCACACGTCACGATCGTCGGGAGCCACGTTGAAGTCGCCGCAGACGACAAGATCGTCGGTGGGGCTGAAGGAGACAGAGAGGTAGCGCCGTAGGCTCTCGAGCCACGCCAACTTGGCGTGGTAGTGCTCGCTGCCCACCATGCGCCCGTTCGGCACGTAGACACTGGCCACCCGCGTCCCGCCGCAGTTGGCCCACAGGAGCCGAGCCTCGTCCCGCCCCTGGTGGGGAAACCCGACAACCACGTCGTCGAGGCCGATACGGGAGAGGATGGCTACACCGTTCCACTGGCCCTGGCCGAAATGAGCACTCTGGTAGCCGAGGGCACCGAAGGTGAGGGCGGGGAAGGCGCTGTCGGCCAGCTTCGTCTCCTGGAGGCACAACACGTCCGGCTGGGCGTAGCCCAGCCACTCCTCCACCCGGGGCAGGCGGGCCTTCAGGGAGTTGACGTTCCATGTGGCGACGCGCACCGGCCGGGCCTAGAGACCCACTAGTCGGCCGCAGCCTTGGCGGACCTGGCCTTGCGCACCCGCTTGACCGGAGCAGGGGCCGCCGATGACGGCTCGTCGACACCCGGCGGCGGGGCAGGGGCCCCCGCCGCTACGGAAGAGGGCGGGGATGAGGCCCCGCCCGGGGCGCCATCGGCGCCAGCAACCCTGGCCGCCTTCTTGGCCGATGCTCGGCGCGACCGTGCTGGGGTCGGGACCTTGGCGGCCTCATCGCCTGGTACGGTCACCGCCTTCTTAGGGGCCTTGCCGGCCTTGGGCGCGGCGGCTGCGCCGCCCCGGGCGTCGGCTGGTTCGGGGGCCGATGCCTTTCGGGCGCGTGAAGCTCGCTTGGGCGCCTCCACGGCCGGGGGCGACGCCTTTTTGGTGGTACGGCGGGCTGCCGGAGGCGGGGTGACACCTTCGGGAGCGGCGGCGGCCATTGTCGGGGCCTCCTCAACCGGCGGGGCTGCGCTCGCCGGCGGAGCCTCCACCGGTGCGGCAGGGATCGACGGAGCGGTGCGGCGACGCCGGGGCGCCGGGGCGCGGTCGGCGATGATCGGAGGCCGTCTGGCACCGGCGTCGATCTCCGCCTCGACCGTCTCCTGGGTCGGCGAGCCCGCCACCCGGGCCAAGCCCGGCAGTGCCAGCTCGATGCCCCGGCGGGGCGGGTCGAGGGCCTGCACCACGAACGAGCGCACCTCGTCCCTCTTCAGCACCGCCTTGGCCGTCCGGGGAGGTGGCTCGCCAAGACCGGACACAGGCACGTAGCAGCGGGCCCCGTCGACATCCACGAAGGCACCGTGGGACGTGAAGCTGTCCACCCGTCCCTCCACCTCGGTGCCGAGGCGGTGGTCGGCGATGAAGGTGATGAACGGGAGAGGGTCGTTGACCGCCTCGGGGGCAGGCCCCGGCGTCGGCTCAGCCACGGAAGCGGCCCGGCTGGCCCGGCGTCGAGGCCGGGGTTCCGAGGCTGCCCCCTCCGGCGCCATGGCCTCGGCCTTGGCCTCTTCGATGGCCGCCTCCACCGGCTCGCTCCTGGACTTGACCCGTTGGGCGTCGCGCACGGCCATGCGGCTCTTGGGTCCCCGAACCGGCGTGCGGGGTGTGAATATCCAACCGACGCCGGGCACCGGCTTTCCCCCCATCAGCCGCCCGGAGTCGAACAGCCACTTGTACTCGCCGTGGAACTCCTGGAACGAGTCGTTGGACAAGACCGCGCCGTCAACTCGGTCGGCGATGCGCAAGAGGAACCCGTCGCCGCGACCGAGAGCGCCAGCGGGCGGTGACACTACCTCCCCGGCGTCCTCGGCCTCCTCGAACATCTGGCGCTCCGACTCGTCGATGCGGTACCCGAACGACGCGTCGACAACGACGATGACCTCGTCGTCGGGGTTCTCCGCCAGCCAGGCGCGCACCGCCTCGTCGAGCTGGGCCAGGCTGGGCAGCGAACGGCCCTCGGTGGCCAGGTTGGATCCGTCGACGACGACGGGGCGGCGGGTCATGTGCCAATCAGTCAATCAGTTATCGGGGGGGGGGGAGGCCCCCCCCCCGGCCCCCCCCCAAAGGGAGACGGCCCTCG
>JBPCJQ010000044.1:0-7571 GCA_051005135.1 Acidimicrobiales bacterium | reverse complement strand
TCACCCGTGGAGTGCCTCCACGGTCGGGTCATGCTCATCCCCCCCTGGGTCTGTCAGGCCGGAGCCTGGGTTGTTGGGTCGGAAGCTGTGCTCCGACGATGCGACGGCGAGTGCTGCGAGCTGTCGGCCACGGCGTCTGTAGCCCCGAACGTATATCACGCAAGTGAAGCGGGCGCACTCTATTGCATGGCCGGGGCCGGGGCAACAGGTGGGCCGTTCTGGTCAGATCCTGAACCCTCAAGGGGGCGCCGATCCTGACCGGAACGAGGGATGCAGGCACCGGACGCGCATGTGGCCCCCGAAGGGGCCACATGCGGGAAAACTCGCTGGGGCCGGGCTAACCCGGCGAGCGGGTCAGCGGCGGGCACCCATGCGTCGGGGCGCGGAGGAGCCGAGCACGCCCTCGAGGTCCTCCTCGATGCCGCGGATATCGGCGACGATGTCTCGCACCACCGGGCCGAGAGGCTCGGTCTGGGCGGCGATGGCGCGGCACCCGATGAGCACGGTGCCCACATTGAAGCTGACATCCTTGAGGATCATGGCGATGGTGATGAGGTACAGCGCGAGCGCAGCCACGATGGCGAACACCCCGATGAGGGTGACCACGGTGGCGGCGCCGATGTGCACCGATGCGATCAGGTTCACGTTTCCTCAGCTTTCGTTCGTTCTGACATTCCTATGAGACTTCCGAGACGTCCACAGCTCCTCCTGGCGCTACAGCAGGCGCTGGAGGGCGGCGCCATAGCGACCGACTCCCTGGCGGGCGGTGGCGGTGAGCTGCTTGGTCTCCACCAGCTTGGGGACCGCGTCGAGGGTACCGGTGAGGAGCACGCCGTGCTCGAGAATGTCTGACGCGTACGACTTGATCTCCTTGGCAGGGCGCAGCACCCGGTTGAGGAACAGGATGCATACAGGGGCTACGACGAGGATCAGGAGCACATTGCCGATCCACCACAGAACCACGACCAGACCTCCTTGTCACCGGTGGGGCACCGGGCGAAGGGCATTGTATGTCGCGTGCCTATAGATGCAAGCCCCTGCTCACGCCGCGCCCACCATGGCGGAGTCGACGAAGCCGATCACCGCTTCCACTGCCCGGCGCACGGGCTCACCCTTGCCCGGGCCGAGGGGGACGCCGCGGCGATCGGAGTCGACCACGTCGGGGTCTTCGGGGATGATGCCCGCCAGAGGGACGTTGTACTCGGCCGACACCTTCTGGAAGAACTCGGCGTCTTCGGGCAGACGGGCTTTGTTGCCTACGCCGTACACCCGGGGGATACCGAGCTCGGAGGCCAGCACGATGGTGCGCCCGGCGGTGAGGATCGACTTGCGGCTCGGCTCCATGATCGCGAGAAGCACGTCGGCGTAGGCCAGGGTGCCTCCCGAGCGGCTCAGGTGCTCGAGGCCAGCCTCCATGTCGACGAGGGTGACGTCGGCCTCCTCGTCGATGGCGGCGCCCAGGATGCTGCGCACGGCAGCGTGGCTACCGCACGTTCAGCCTGCCCCCGCCTGGCTGATGCGCATGGCATGGAGCAGCGTCACCGATGACGGGGTCACCGCCCCGTACTGCTCGAGGAGCTGGGCCGGCGTCATCGCACCGTCGCCGGCGCCCACCACCAGGGAACGGGGGAGCAGGGGTACGTCGTCGGCCTGCTGGGCGTCGAGGCCCAGGCTGAAGGCCAGGTTGGGGTTGGAATCGGTGTCGATGGCGAGCACCCGCTTGCCACGCGACGCGTAGGTCTCGGAGATCAAGGCGGAGATGGTGGTCTTGCCCACTCCGCCCTTGCCGACGATGCCCAACTTCATGGCGCTCGCTCCTGGTGTGGGGGAAGAACTATTATCCCACACAGAGACCTAGACGAAGGAGCCCCGATGAGAATTCGCGACTATGGCCAATGGACCCACGAGGACGAGATCCAGATGCGTCCGGGTGAGGTTCACGAGCCCTACTCCACCATCCCCCCCGACCTCAGCTCAGACCTCGACAGTGCCCTCGCCCGCATCGCCCAGCAAGACGTCGGCCTCACTGGTGGCCCCCGGGGCAAGCTCTTCGGGGCTCGCCGCTAGCCGCTCAGACGACCGACAGCTCCATCATCTGGTCGACGCCTACCCGCTCCATCATCCCGGTGGGAGAGGCGATCTCCAGGCGGGCCGACCGGTCGATCCGACGCACGGTTCCTCGGGTCTCGCCCTTGGGCCGCAACCTCACCTTGACCCGTTTGCCCACGAGGCCACAGCGAGACTCGTAGCTCGCCGCCACTGCCGCCGCGCCCTCGTCGAGGAGCGCTGACACCCGGTCGGCGGCGCCGACCACCGACTCGAGTAGTTCGTCGCGCCCCTCGCTGGCCAAGCCCAGCTTGGCCAGATCGAAGCGCATAGTGGCAACCACGTTCTTCACCTTGCCCGGCCCGAGCTGGATCTCGGCTTTGACCGATGCAGTCATGTCGCGCCCCGAGTCGGCGACCACGACCGCGTCGGGCCACCACAGGGCGAGGCGTGCGTCGCTCGCCGCCTCCGCGCCCTCGAGGGCGATGAGCCCGGCGACCAACCAGGTGACGTCGGCCTCCTCCACCGTCACCGACGGGCGCAGGATGACCGAGCAGGCCAAGGTGTTGTCGGCGGTGGCCGGCCAGACGACGCCGTGGTAGCCCCGCGCCCCCACCTCGTGGGTGACGGTAACGGTGGCACCGTGGGGGCCGTTCTCGCGGTTGGCCCACGCCAGGGCCATGGCCTCGGCCGACACCGCCACCTGGAAGTGGCGCATAGGGCGTCCGAAGCGCTCGACGGTCTCCACTGCCATCGAACCCGAGGCAGTGGGAACGCCGGCGGGGAAGGCGGACACGGGCGGATCGTCGGGGGCTCCCGCCCCGGTGGCCGGCTCAGGGGTTCTCGGGGGGTTGTCGGGGGGCAGAGCCCCCCCACTGGAACTGCTCATTGCGAAGTGAGCGGCACGAGACGCTCGACCTTCCATGATCCCGCCTCATTGGACAGCTCGACCGATGCCGCCGGCAGGTAGCCTCCGAGCAACGGGTTGAGGGGGGCCTGGATCACGACCCGCGATCGACCCGGTTCGGCGGGAGCGGCATCGAGCTCGTACTCGAGGGCGTCGAGGTCGTTGCCGGCCAGGTCGGCGCGCAGACCGTTGACCAGGTCGGCCAGGAACTCCTCGCGCTCGGCGCCGGAGGCCATGCCATCACGCAGCCGGGCCACCAGCACCTCGTCCATGCCTCGGTTAGCCGCCACCTTCAGCACCGTCGTACGTCCCTCGAGGCCCAGGAGGTCCCAGACTCGCCGGTGCTCGCCCCACACGACGGCGTCGACAAAGGCTCGGGCTGTCTCGTCGGGCGCCATGGCCTTTTCGCTCGGTACCGCCTCGTCCTCGCTCATGGCCGAAGCCTGCCGCGTGCGCGGGCCGCGGGTCCACTGGTCACGGTCGCTCCCAACCCAGCTCGTAGAGGCGATCGCGCACGAAGATGCGCTGGGGGCCGCCCAGGGCGTCGCCGATGGACTGATCGAGCTCGGCGTCGGCCGTGGCGCGGGCGTCGCCGTCGAGCTGGCGGTGGGCCTCCCAGATGGCGTCGATAGCCGTCTCCTGCACCTCGCGGGGCATCTCCATGATCGTAACGAGGATGGCCTCATAGACGCCCCGGCCCCGGTTCTCCCCCAGACGGGCGGTGGCAAGGGACAGCTCGGCCAGCTGCAGGCGACCGTTCTCCGGGAGGGAGAAAAAGCGCATCATGCGGTCCTTCATCAGTGCCATGCGGTCATCGCGTCGCACGTCGGCCGCCAGGTTCACGAAGTGGTCCGTCCTGCTCATGCCCGGCTGGGCTTCGGCCAGTTGCTTCTCGGTGCGCTCCAAGCTGGCGTAGGCCTGGCGCCAGGCGCCGGCGTGCAGCCGGGGGTCGAGGATGGCAACGGCGTCTTCGAACGACGCCAGTGCCCTGCGCTGGTTGGTGGTGCCCCCGAGCCCGAGATGGGCCAGGCCGAGGTTGTGCATAGCCAGGGCGTGCTGGTAGGGGAATGCGCTGCGGCTGAAGATCTCCAGTGACTCGGTGAAAGCCCGCACCGCCTCCTGCAGGAACTCGCGCCGGTCTTCGTCGCGCATACCGGCCAGGGCGCTGCAGGTGATGCCGATGCTGTGGTGCACCAGGCCGTAGTGGTAAGGCGCGTCGTCGGGATCGAGGTCGGCCCGAGCCTCCTCGTAGTCGGCCAGCGCCGCCTCCAAGCCCTCAACGGTGCCTGCCGCGGCATGGGCCTGGCCGCGGTTGTGCAGGGTGGCCACCCGGCCCCGCTTGCCCTCCTCGGTAGTGGTGTCGAAAAGCTCGACGGCGGCGTCGAAGGCCTCGGCCGCCCGGTCGAGCTGGCCCATCTCGGTGCGCACCAGTCCCAAGTTGTTCAGCGCAGCCGCCCGCTCGGCGTCGCGTTCCCTTCCCTCGAACAGCTCCGCCGCCTGGGCAAAGAGCTCGGCGGCTTTGGGCTGGCCGCCCAGGGCCCGGTGGACGGCGCCGGCGGCGTTGAGGATGCGAGCGTGCTCGACCGGATCGTAGCGAGGGTCGAAGATCGCCGCCGCCTCTTCGAAATGGGCGAGGGCCTTGCGCAGCCCCTCCTCGGGACTGCCCAGTGGCGACTCGGCGTGAGCCAGGCCCAGGCGGTAGGCCACGGTGGCGTACTCGTAGGGCCGGCTGGCTCTCGGAGTGGTACGGAGCTGCTTCTCCAGGGCGTCGATGACGGCCTGGCGGTCGGGTGCGGGCGTGGACCCGGGGATCGCCTGGTTGGCCACGTCAGTCCGGCCGCGACGCAGCGATGGCGCCGGCCGGCCCCGGGATGGGGCCGTCCGGGCCCTTTCCCCCCTTCGGGGACGGGCCGCCTCCGTTCAGCTCTGCCAGGTGGCGCACGATCTCGTCGACAGCGACACCGACGGCCGCTCGCACGGGCTCGGAAAGGCCCTGGCCGATGGCCTCGGGGTCGACGGGCTGGCAGCCCACCATCAGCACCTTGTCAGGCAGCACGCCGAGGGCACGAGCCAGCATCATGGCCCGTTCCGGTGTGGCCAGGTGCATGTCGGCGAGCAGGTCGTGGCGCTCGCTCCAGCTCAGGGCGTCGACGTCGATCACTTCGGGCTCGATGAGCATGACCTGCCCGGGTGGGCGCCCCTGGTCGACGCAGTCCACCACCACCAGGGCGTCGTAGCCGTCCTGCAGCTCCTGGACCAGGGCCATGCCGCCTATCCCCGTCTCCACGACCTCCACGCCTTCGGGAAGCTCCATGCCGGCCATGCGTTGGGCTACCGCAACGCCGAAGCCGTCGTCGGCCCGCAGGGTGTTGCCCACCCCTGCCACGAGAACCCTCACGCCAGCGCCCCAGTCATGGTCTCGGCGACCCGAAGGGCGTACCCCTTGACGACCCACCAGGTGAGGTACTCCTCGAGCTCCGCCCACGCCTTGTCGTCGATCGACTCCCGCCAATGGTCGAGGCGGCGCTCGACCTCGGAGGAGATTATGCGGTCGAGGGCCTCGACGATGGCGTCGGCATCGCCGAGGAAGTGGCTGGCACCGTCCTCGCTGCGAAGCTCGCCCGCGACGCGCTGGGCCACCTCGTCGAGATCGTCGAGATCGGGCAGGGTGGCCTCGTCACCCGACGCCTCGAGGCGGAGGTCGAGATCGTTCTCCTCCACCCGGCGCAAGCAGTAGCCCGTCAGCAGGGAGGCCCCCGCCCAGATGCCGATCTCGTCGACCGGCTGCGACGTGCGCTGCAGGGCGACGGCCCGGTCAAGGTACCGCTTGGCCAAGGGGGTCATGGGGTGAGCCTGGGCCAGCGCCCGGGCCTGGTAGGCCAGCTCCTCTGCGGTCAAGTTCAACGGCTGCGGTTGCGTTCAGGCACGCAGCCGGGCGAAATCGGGTTCACGTCTTCTTGTGCCCTATCTGCAGGAGCTGCACGGGCTGGGGACCTGGGTCAGGAGCGGCCGGCGCGGGGGCAGCCTCGGCCTTGGGATCGACGACTTCGAGGCGGCGGAAGTTGGGCCAGTGCTCACGCAAGGACCGCTCGACGCCCCCGGTGAGCGTAGCCGTGGAGCTCGGGCAGCCGTCACATGAACCCAACATCTGCACCTTCACCACCCCGTCGACCACACTGTCGACGACGATGGTGCCGCCGTGCGATTCGACGAAGGGACGGATCTCCTCCAGTGCCTCGGCCACCGCGTCCTCGGCGGCGGTGTCGACCGCAGGGGCCACGCCCAGGTCGTAGGTGGACAACAAGGTGCCCGCCACCTCGTCGCGAGCGGCCGACTCCAAGAAGATCTCGCCTCGCCAGTTGCGACAGAGCTCGACCAGGCGACCGAGGCCCTCACGGTGGAACGCGTCGATCCAGTCGAGCATCTCCTCGGTCTCGTCGCGAACCTGCCGATCGGGATGGCCCAGCAATTCTTCGGCCAACTCACCGACCCGCACCATCACCTGCGCGTAGGGGATCTGCTCGGTCTCGACGCTCATGACCGCACCTCCTGGCCGGTGCCGCCGTCGAGAATGTCGCTCGTCAGGTCGTAGGTGGACAGAAAGGTGCCGGCGATGTCGTCCGATGACGCCGTCTCGAGGAAGAGCTCGCCACGCCAGCTGATGATGAGGTTGACCAGGCGGGCCAGGCCCTCCCGGTGGAAGGTGTCGATCCAGTCGAGCATCTCCTCGGCCCGCTCCCTGACTTCTTGGTCGGGGTTGTTGAGCAACGACTCGGCCAGAGCCCCTATCCGCTCCATCACCTCGCCATAGGGAACCCTTTCGACATCGATGCTGCTCATGTAGTCATCCCCCCAGCGTCCATGCCGGCCTCATTGCTCATGCCGGCCTCATTGCTCATGCCGGCTTCACTGCCAAGGCCGGCTTCACTGCGCACCATCTCGAGGACCTCGTCGACCCTCGCCTCGACCTCGGCTGAGAAACCGAGGCCGAAGGCCCGGTCGGCGGGCTCCACTTCTATGACAACGCTACCGGGGGGGAAACCCTTCCAGTACCGGACTACGGCCAACGTGTGGTCGAGGTCGATGATCCCCCCGACAGCCTCACCCAACCGGTCGCTCACCTCTTCCTCGGGCGGGGGGGTGAGGTCGAGCACGTAGCGACGAATCGTGCCCGGAGGGTCAATGTCGCGGGGCATGGCACCCACTAGCACGACCTTCTCGGGCTGGAGCTCCTGCAGGCGGTGCAGCACCCGGTGGGCGGCGTAGGACAGGTCCTCTATGAGCACGTCGGGCGGCCAGCCCAGGCCCTCCACGCGCCGTACGAACTGTGTGCCGAAGTCGAGGTCGCGCAGCCACGGCAGCCCTATCCCCCCGACGAGCACCCGAGTCCGGGGTCGCGGGGGGCGGGCAATCGGATGGGCAGCGTCCGGGCCCCCGAGGGCCGCGAAAGGCCCTGGAGGAGGCGCCTGCCTCTGACTTTCCTCGCCGGCCGTCGTCGCGGCCGCAGGCCGCCCCCCCGGCTGGCCCCCGTCGAGGCCCCCGAGGGAGGAGGCGGAGAAAGGGGGGGGGCGTCCGGGGGGGGGATGCACACCCCCAACCACCTCCCGCTGAGAGAGCC
>JBPCJQ010000043.1:0-51687 GCA_051005135.1 Acidimicrobiales bacterium | reverse complement strand
TTGTGTCCTCTTTTGGTCTGATTTTGTTGTTGGTGTGTCTTTGTCTCCCCCTCGGCCCCACAGCCCCCTGAACCGTCACCCGGTCGACGTCGAGCAGCGGCGAGCGGGTCAGGCCCCAACCTGCCCCCAGCACCGCGACCACTATTGAGGTGGCCACCAGGAGGCGCAGCCGGCGCCGGCCCTCGGCCCTGCGCACCTGGAGCTGGCGGCGCCGGATACGGGGGTCGATCGGGACCCTGATGGTGGGAGGAGCGAGCGTGGGGGCCCTCATGCCCTCGACCTCTTGTCGAGATTAGGGGGGGTCAAGTCAAGGTCGATGGTCATCCACCCTCCTGCTCGAAGCCGATGAGATGGTTCTCCAACAACAAGCGCACGCCGGTACGTTCGGCCACCAGGCGGGAAACCTGCATCAACAAGGCGAACACGTCGTCGGCCGACCCCTGGTCGTCGACCTGCACGAAGTTGGCATGCTTGGGCGATACGAACGCGGATCCCCACCGCTGCCCTTTGAGACCGGCCGCCTCGATCAGACGCCCGGCGCTGTCGCCCGGGGGGTTGGTGAACACTGACCCGGCATTGCTCCCCCCCGGCTGGTGCTGGCGCCGCCACCGCACTATCTCCGAGATCGCTCTCTCGGACTTCTCCCGGTTCCCCCTGGCCAAGCCGAAGCGAGCGCCCACCACCACCGACGAGGCGCCGAGATCCGATCGGCGGTAGGCCAGGCCCAGGCGATCGACGGCCACCTCGTCCTCGAGCCCGCCGCTCCCATCGCCCTCTCCTTTCCCCCCGCTCAGGGGGCCGCTCGGGCCCGGCCGGGGGGGGGACAGGTCGACCACCCGGGCGGAGAGAAGGGAGGCGGCGACGTCACTGCCATGGCCGCCGGCGTTCATCCTCACCGCCCCTCCCACCGAGCCGGGAACCCCGACGGCCCACTCCAGGCCGGTGAGCCCGGCGGCAGCGCTGCGCCGGGCCAAGACGGGGAGGCTGACCGCCCCCCCAGCCACGACGTGAGCTCCCTCCACGTCAATGGACGCGAAGCCCTCTCCCAGCGAGACCGCCAACCCCGCGAAGCCGCGGTCGGCGACCAAGAGGTTGGAGCCACGGCCGACCACCAGTACCGGTATCCCGGACTCCTCCACCGCCCGGCGGCCCATGCTCAGGTCGGTTTCGTCGGCCGCTTCCAGCAAGAGCGCCGCCGGGCCGCCCACGCCGTAGGTCGTGAGCGGGCCCAGGGGGACGTCGCGGCGGGCCCGCTCCCCCAAGACGGAGGCGGCCACGGTGACGGCGTCACCTGCCGTCACCGGCGGATGGCCAGCAGGTCGTCGGCCAGGGTGGTGATGTCGCCGGCACCCAAGGTGAGGCACAGGTCGCCGGAGCGCAGACGGGTGCCCAGGAAAGCCACCACGTCTTGGCGCTGGGGCATCCAGGCCACCGCCAAGGTGGGTCGGGCATCGCAGACGGCGTCAACGACGAGCTTGGCCGTCACGCCCGGGCGGGGTCGCTCCCCGGCACCGTAGATGTCGGTGACCACCAGCTGGTCGACGCCGTCGAAGGCCGAAGCGAAGTCGGTAGCCAGGGCCTGGGTGCGGCTGTAACGGTGCGGCTGGAACACGCACACCACCCGGCGCCAACCGCCCACCCGGGCGGAGTCCACGGCCGCCGCTACCTTGGCGGGCAGGTGCGCGTAATCGTCGACGAAGCTCACGCCGCCGGCGTGGCCCCGGGCCTGGAAGCGCCGGTCAACGCCCGGGAAGGCGGCCAGGCCGGTGCTGGCGTTGACAAAGGAGACACCGAGCTCCAGGGCTACAGCCATGGCGGCGGTGGCGTTGAGGGCGTTGTGGCGGCCGGGCTGGGGCACGCAGACCTCACCCAGGGCGTGCCCACCCCGCTCGAGCACGAAGCGGCAGGCCGCGGGGGCGAGCTCGAGACCGGTGGCGCGGTAGTCGGCTCCTTCCACGGTGCCGTAGGAGAGAGCACCACCCACCCGGGCCCCCACCCGGGCGGCAGGACCGTCGTCGGCGCACACCAGCGCCACTTCGGCCCCTTCCAAGAAGCGAGCGAAGGCGTCGACCAGGGTGGGCAGGTCACCCCAGTGGTCGAGGTGGTCGGCGGCGATGCTGGTCACCACCCCGACCTGCACCGGTAGCTCGACAAAGGTGCCATCGCTCTCGTCCGCTTCCACGACGATCCACTCCCCTTCGTCCCAATGCCCGCCAGTGCGCAGGTCGCCGAGGCGGCCGCCGATCACGAAGGACGGGCGTTGCCCGGCCCTGCCCAGGATGATGGCGATCATGGCACTCGTGGTGGTCTTGCCGTGGGTGCCGGCCACCGCGACAGTCCGACGGCGGGCGGCGATGGCGGCAAGCGCCTGGGCGCGCGAAAGCACCGGCACACCGCCGGCCCGGGCCGCGGCCAGCTCCACGTTGTCGGCAGGCACCGCGGTGGACGCCGTGACCAGTTCGGCGCCGGCCACCGAGGCCGGGTCATGGCCGATGGTGACACTCACCCCCAGGCCCGAGAGCCGCTCGAGGACAGCCGAGGCGGTGGTGTCGCTGCCGGACACCTCGTGACCCATGGCCAGGAGCACCTCGGCGATGGCGCTCATGCCTGCACCACCGATGCCCACCACGTGGATGTGCCGGCGGCCGCCGAGACCGGCCTGCCCAGCCTGCCCGGCCTGAGTGGCCCCAACGCCGTGAGTGGCCCCAACGCCGTGGCTGCTGTTAACCACCACGAGCGTGCTCCTCGACCAGGGCGGCGACCTCCGCAGCGGCGTCGCGGCGGCCGAAGCGAGAGGCAGCCCGCCCCATGGCGTCGAGGGTGACGGGGTCGTCGAGCAGAGCATCGACCTCGGCCGCCAGGCGGGCGCCGTCCAGCTCGGCGTCGGCCACGATGACCGCGGCCCCGGCACCGGCCAGGTGACGGGCGTTGGCCGTCTGGTGGTCGCCGGGGGCCCCGGGAAGGGGGACCAGCACGGCCGGGAGCCCCACCGCGGCCAGCTCGGCGGTGACCGACCCGCCCGCCCGGCACACGGCCAGGTCGGCGGCGGCCAGCACCAGGTCCATGCGATCCTCGTACTCCACCGGGGCGTACACCAGGCCCCCGTCGGGAAGGGCCGGGACGGCGGCGGCGATCATGTGCCAGTCGCGCCTACCCACCACGTGGCGCACCGTCAGGTCGGCGCGGTCGGCCCACAGGTCGAGGGCGCCCAGGACGGCGCGGTTCACCCGCAGCGCGCCCAGCGAACCGCCGAAGGCAGCGACGACCCGGCGTCCCGCGGGCAGGCCCAGAGCGTGGCAGGCGTCGGCGCGGTCGGTGCTGCGGTCCACGGCCAGTACCTCGGGGCGCACCGGGTTGCCAGTGAGGCGAGCCCGCGGCAGACGCGTTCCGGGGAACGAGACAGCAGCGGCGGCGGCGAACCGCCCCAGGAGCCTGTTGGCGGCCCCGGGGACGGCGTTCTGCTCGCAGAGGACCAGCGGTACTCCCAGGACCACGGCGGCGGCCGCGGCGGGGACGCTGGCGAAGCCACCGAGGGAGACGACCACCGCCGGCCGCCGGCGGGCCACCTCGCCCACGGCCCGCAGGCCGCCGCGCAGGAGCCCCCACGCCGCGCCCACGCTGGCTCGGGACAACCGACGTTCGATGCCCCGACCGGGAAGGAGAGTAACTCCGAAGCCAGCCGCGGGAACCAGCTGGGCCTCCTGGCCCGACACGCTCCCAACCCAATGGATGGTGTCGGCGGGGTGCCCGGCTTCCACCAAGGCCCGGGCTACGGCCAGCCCGGGGAGCACATGGCCGGCAGTACCCCCTCCCGCTATCAGCGCCCATGTGCTCACCGGCTGGGGCCGAGATCGCGCCGATCCGCCTGGCGGGCCACGTTGGCCAGGATGCCCACCGCCGCCATGGTGATGACGAGCGACGAGCCGCCGAAGGACACGAAGGGCAGCGGCACACCGGTGACGGGGAGGATGCCGATCACCGCGCCCACGTTGATGATGGCCTGGCCTACCACCCACACCGTGATCCCGGCGGCGACCAGCGTACCGAAGCGGTCGGGCGCCCGTAGGGCGGCCCGCACCCCGAGAACCGCGAAGCCACCGAACAGCCCGATGACCAGGAGCGTGCCCACCAGGCCCAGCTCCTCGCCGATGATGGCGTAGATGAAGTCGGTGTGGGCGTTGGGCAAAAAACCCCACTTGGCCCGGCTGGCACCCAGCCCGACACCGGTCAGGTGGCCGGTACCCAGCGCCACCAACGACTGGGCCATCTGGTAGCCGGTATTGGAGGGATCCTTCCAAGGGTTCATGAAGGAGAAGAGCCGGGCCCGGCGGTAACCCTCGGCCAGGCTCACGAGGAGCCCGCCCATGGTGACGACCAGACCCAAGACCGTCATGCGGGAGAGAGGCACACCGCCTACGAACAGCACCGCCAGCACCACCAGCACCAGGATCATGGCCGTGCCCATGTCAGGTTGCTTGAGGACGAGCAGGCCGAACAACCCGGCAACCAGCAGCACCGGGCGCAGGACGACGGCGTCGGGTCCCTGGCGCTCGGTGCGGCGGGCCAGCAGGTCGGCGGTGAACAGCAGAAGGGCCAGCTTCGCCACCTCCGAGGGCTGGAATCGAGCCTGGCCGACACCGATCCAACGTGAAGAGCCGCCGGCGGTCACGCCCAGGGCGGGCACGAGCACGAGGAAGAGCAGGACCCCGCAACCCACGAGGAGGGGAACGGCCAGCCTGCGCCATCTCCGGTAGTCGACGCGCGCTGCGACCCACAGGGCCACCGCTCCGGCAAGAGACCAAACCAGCTGGCGCTCGAAAAACACCCAGGGGCTGCCGTAGGCGCGCATGGCCTGCACCGACGAGGCCGACAGCACCATCATCAGGCCGATGCCGCACAACAAGCCAACCACTGCCGGCAGGGCGGCCCAGCTGCGGTCGCGGCTCATCGTCGCAGAGTCAGGCACCGGGCTCCTCCTGGCTGGGCTCTACCGCTGGTGCACGCAGCCCCACGAGGGTGATGACGGCCCGGGCGAAGTCGTCCCCCCTTGCCGCGTACGACGGGTACTGGTCGAACGATGCGCAACCGGGGGACAACAGCACCGTGTCGCCTGGCATGGCCCCGGCCCGTGCTGCGGCCACGGCCTCGTCCATCGAGCTGACCGTTGTCACCGGGCACACGCCATCGAAGACGCTGGCCACCTCGGGAGCGGCTTCGCCCATGGCCACGACGGCACGGAGATGGTGCGAGCCCTGGCGCAGCACCCCCAAGTGGAGGCCCTTGTTGCGCCCCCCGGCGATCAGCACAACCGACGACAAGCCGTAAAGGGCGGCCAGGGTGGCGTGGGGGTTGGTGGCCTTGGAGTCGTCGTACCAGCCAATGCCGTCCTCGTGGGCAACCAGGGTGAGGCGATGGGGCAGTCCTGGGAAACCGCGCAACGCGGCGCGCACCCCCTCGACGGTGGCACCTGCCCCGAGCGCGGCGGCCGCCGCCGCCATGGCGTTGGCCAGGTCGTGGGGCAGGGCCCGCGGGAGCTCGGACACGTCCACGATCCGCCCCGGTGGTCCCCAGAGCGCGCCTCGGGCCACTCGCCAGTGGGCCTCTCCGACCACAGAGAAGGCCTCGACTCTCCCAGGGGCACTCCGGGCCGCGGCTGCGACCACCGGGTCGTCGGCGTTGGCCACGGCCAGGTTGTCGCTGCCCTGGTGGGCCCAGATGCGGGACTTGGCGGCCACGTAGTCGTCCATCCCTGGATGCCAGTCGAGATGGTCCTCGGCCACGTTGAGCCAGACCCCGACCTGGGGGCAGAACGTATCGGTCCATCGCAGCTGGAAGGAGGACACCTCGGCCACCACCACGTCGACATCGCGCCGCACGGCTTCGGACAGGGGCAAGCCGATGTTGCCCCCGGCAATGGCCCGCACGCCCGAGGCGGTGAGCATCTCGGTGGTGAGGGCGGTAACCGTGGTCTTGCCGTTGGTGCCGGTGACGGCCACCACCGGGTGATGAGTCCAGCGGAAGGCCAGCTCCACCTCCCCCCGCACGGGGACGCCGTGTTCGGCGGCCAGGCCGAACACGGGATGGGCCAGGGGCACGCCCGGGCTGGGCACCACCACGTCGGCTCCTACCAGGAGGTCCGCCAGGCGGGCGACATCAGGAGCCTCCACCAGCTCCAGGCCGAGGCGGGCAGCGGCGGCGCGGGCCTCGTCACCGGGAGCGTCGTCGACGGCCACGATGCGGGCACCTCTGTCGTGCAGGTGGCGGGCCGCCGCCGCCCCGCTGGCGCCCATGCCCACGACGAGCGCCGTCTCAGGCACCCCCCACCGCCCGGCATCCATGTGACAGGAAATCTGCGTAGAACAGCCCGACGGCCAGTGCCCCGAACAGCCCGCCGATGATCCAGAACCGCACGATCACCGTTGTCTCGGGCCAGCCCATGAGCTCGAAGTGATGGTGGATGGGCGCCATCCGGAACACCCGGCGCCCGAAGAGGCGGAACGCTCCCACCTGGACGACCACCGACAGGGTCACCATCACGAACAAGCCACCGACGACAGGCAGCAGCAGCTGGGTGTTGGTCGTCAGCGCCAGAGCACCGAGGGCCGCCCCTATGGCCAACGACCCGGTATCGCCCATGAAGATGCGGGCGGGGGCGGCGTTCCACCACAGGAAGCCGGCGCACGCCCCGGTGAGGGCGGCGGCGACGAGCGAGAGGTCGAGGGCCGGGCCCACCGCGTAACAGGAGGGGTGGCGAAACTGCCAGAAGGCGATGAACACGAACGTGAAGAAGGCGAAGATGGACGAACCCCCGGCCAGCCCGTCGAGGCCGTCGGTGAGGTTGACCGCGTTGGTGGTGCCCAGCAGGATCAGCACCGCCCATACACACCACAGGGGGCCGCCCAGGCCCACGCCGACGGAGCGGGTGAACGAGAGGTCGGTGCGAACGTGGGCCTCGTAGGCAGCCAGCAGGGCGAAGACCAGGGCAACGCCGACGAGGCCCAACGTCTTGGCCGTCTTGTCGAGCCCGAGGCTGCGCTGGCGCGACACCTTGGTCCAGTCGTCGAGGAGGCCCACGCCGCCGGCCCCTACGGTCACCGCCACCACGAGTACGCCGGCGAGGGTGAACACCGCGCCCGTTCTGACGTGGCCAGCGGCATATCCGGCGACAGTGGCCACCACCATGGTGAGACCCCCCATTGTGGGGGTCCCTGCCTTGGTTATGTGGCCCTGGGGCCCGTCCTCTCTGATCTGCTGGCCGATGCCGCGTTCCTGCAGAGCCCTGATCAGAAGCGGTGTGCCCATCATGGAGACCAGCAACCCGACGCTCAGGGCTATCAACAGCGCTACCACGGCGCCGTCCCATCTGCCGGGGCGGGCCCGGCCACTGCCTCTGTGGCGGCTCCGCCGCCCGGGCCGGCGGGCCCGGCCACGAGGGCGGCGGCCAGGCGTTCCATTCCCGCGGCCCGGCTGGCCTTGACCAGCACGGCCACGCCGGCGGCGACGTCGCCCACCTGGACGACCGCAGAGCGCGCGTCGGCCACCTCTTGGCCGCCGTAGGTCGGGGCCCCCACGGTGATCAGCTCGATGCCGAGGGCGTGGGCCAGGGCACCGATGCGCCGGTGCTCGGTCGCCGAATGGCTGCCGAGCTCGAGCATGGGCCCGAGCACCGCCACCCGCCGTTCGGCATCGAGGGCGGCGAGGGCGCGAAGGGCGGCCTCGGTGGACGCGGGATTGGCGTTGTAGGCATCGTTGAGGACGAGTCCCCCGCCAGCGGCCGGCAACAAGTCCATGCGCCATGGCGAGAGGGTGGCCCTACCCAGCCCGGCGGCAACCGCCTCGGCGGGGGCCCCGACGGCCAGGGCGGCAGCGGCGGCAGCCAGGGCGTTGAGCCCCTGATGGCGGCCGCGGACGTTGAGGCGAACCTCGGCGCTGCCCCACGGTGACACCAGGCGGAACGAGGCGCGAAGCTGGCCATCGAGGGCAAGGCCCTCGGCCCGTACGTCGCCCGCCGACTCACCGAACGTGAGCACGGGGGCGTTGGAGGCCACGCCCATGGCCGCGACCCGGGCATCGTCGGCGTTGAGGACGGCCATGCCGCTCGCAGGAAGGGACCCGACCAGCTCGGCCTTGGCCCTGGCCACCCCGTCGAGGGTGCCGAGGGTCTCGGTGTGGGCCATGCCGACGTTCGTCACCAGGCCGACGGTGGGGCGAGCCACCTGGCACAGGGCCCCGATGTGGCCGGGGCCTCGGGCACCCATCTCCACGACCACGACGTCGGCGTCGTCGCCGGCGTTGACCAGGGTCAGGGGCACGCCAAGCTCGTTGTTGAACGACCGTTGGCTGGCCGCCGGACGGAAAGGGCCGTCGAGGGCGGCAGCCAGGAGGTCCTTGGTCGACGTCTTGCCCGCTGAACCGGTGATCCCGACGACCCGGTCCGGTAGCCGCCTCCGGGCCGCCCTGCCCAGCGCGGCCAGGGCGGTCACCGTGTCGTCGACGACGATCGCCGTGCCCGCAACGGGAGAGGCGGCGGTGAGATAGGCGGCGGCGCCCGCCTCCAGTGCGGCGGCAATGAAGTCGTGGCCGTCGCGGCGCGCCCTCACCGCTACGAAGAGCTCGCCGCCCGTCATTTGGCGTGAGTCCACGGCGGCGCCCCGGACCTCGACGTCGGGGCCGTAAAGCCTTCCATCCACGGCGTCGGCCACCGCCGAGGCCAGGAACCTCACTATGCCCCCCGCTCAGGGGGCCGCTCGGGCCCTGCCCCCCGCTCCAGCTCGGCGCGGATGACGGCCGCGTCGTCGAACGGCACCACTGTGTCCCCCCAGACCTGGGTCGCCTCATGGCCCTTGCCCGCCACCACCACGATGTCGCCGGCGCGGGCACTCGACAGGGCGGTGGCGATCGCCTTCCGGCGGTCGGGCTCGACCACCAGGACCTCGGGACGGGTGACGCCCGCCCGCACCTGGGTGATTATCTCCGCCGGGTCCTCGCTGCGGGGGTTGTCGGACGTGAGAATTGCGACGTCGGCCAGGCGGCTGGCCACCTCGCCCATGACCGGCCGCTTGGCTCGGTCACGGTCACCGCCGCAGCCGAAGACCACCACGACCCTGCCGCCGTCGGCCGCCGCCCCTCGACGGGCGGCGAGCAAGGCCTGCTCCAAGCTGTCGGGGCTATGGGCGTAGTCGACGACGATGGTGAAGGGCTGGCCAGAGTCGACCTTTTGGAAGCGGCCGGGCACCGATGGCAGCGACGACAGGCCCTCGGCGACTGCCGACGGGTCGATGCCGAGCTCCCGTGCCGCGGTAGCAGCAGCCAGGGCGTTGGCCACGTTGAACACTCCGCCCAACTGCAGCCGCACTCTGTGGCCCTCCCAGCGGAAGGTGCTGCCCGACACGCCCACGTCGAGGCCGCCCGCGTCGTCGAGGCTGAAGGCTCTGGTGGGGATGGTGGCAGCGGCCAGCAGGCGCCTGCCCCAGGGATCGTCAGCGTTAATTACCCCCGCCCCCGAGCGACCGGGGGTGAACAGGGAGGCCTTGGCCGCGAAGTAGTCGTCCATCGAGGCGTGGAAGTCGAGGTGGTCCTGGCTGAGGTTGGTGAACACGGCAACCGTGAACCAGGTGGCGTCTACCCGGTGCTGCACCAGTGCGTGGGACGACACCTCCATGGCCACGGCCTCCATGCCCTCGTCGACCAGCCGGGCCAGGCGGGCCTGGAGCTCGGTGGCCTCCGGCGTGGTGCCGGGCCCGCCGGCCCCGGAGGCAGGACAAGGCCCGCCGGCCCCGGAGGCAAGACAAGATCCTGTGCCCGACAAGGTTCCGATGACCTGGGCGCGACGGCCGGCGGCTTCGAAGACAGCCCCGAGCAGGTGGGTGGACGTGGTCTTGCCGTTAGTGCCGGTGACACCGGCCACGCTCAGGTGCCTCGACGGGTGACCATGCAGGGCGGCAGCCAGCGGAGCCATGGCCACCCGGGTGCTGGGGACGACCACCTGGGTCACGTCCACTGGCAGAGGTCGCTGGCAGACGAGGGCAGTCGCACCGGCGGCCACCGCGGCGCCGGCGAAGTCATGGCCGTCGGCGTGGCCACCCGGCAGGCAGCAGAACAGGGTTCCGGCCGCGACGGCCCGGGAATCATGGGTGATGGCGGCGACGTCGGTGCGGGCCGGGTCGCCCCGGAGATCCGACACCTCGACCTCGCCGAGCAAGCGGTCCAGCCGCACGGGCGTGTCCTCAGGGCCTCGACGTCGGGGGTACGCCGAGCGTAGCGGCCGTAACGGCCGTAGCGGCCGTAGCGGCGGTAGCGTCCGGCGGGATGGCCAAGAGGCGGGCACCGAAGCCGGCCAGGTCGGAGAAGACCGGTGCGGAAACCAGGCCGCCGAAGATCGGCGTGGGATCGTCGAGCACGACTATGGCGGACAGGCGGGGTGCACCGGCGGGCAAGAAGCCGGCGAAGGTGGCCACATAGGAACCCGCCTGGTAGCCGCGACCGTCGTCGCGCGCCTTCTGGGCCGTCCCTGTCTTGCCTGCCACGCTGTACCCGTCGACAGCCGCAGCAGGCGCGGTGCCGTCCTTGACGACCTGCTCCAACATGGGTACCAGTGCCCGCACCGTCTCCTGCGACACCACCCGGCGGGGCGCCGGGCGCTTCAGCTCGTGCGCCTTACCACGGGAGTCGACCACCCTCTTGACCAGCCGGGGCGTTACCTGAGTGCCACCGTTGGCGACGGTGTTGTAGGCGCCCAGCATCTGCAGGGCGGTGACGGCCACACCCTGGCCGATCGGCATGGTGGCGATGGAGGTGCCCGACCAGCTCGACAGGTCGGGCAGGATGCCGCCCGACTCCCCCGGGAAGTCCAGGGTCGTGCGCGAGGCCAGCCCGAAGGCCCGGATATAGCGGTCGATCCGGTCCTTGCCGAGTCGCTGTCCGATCATGATGGTGCCGACGTTGGAGGAGTCGGCCAGGATCCGGGTGACGGTCATCGACTCGGTCGGATGGCTCTCGGCGTCACGGAACGTGCCGTCGGCCACCTTGATAGTGGGCGGGACCACAAGGGTGTCGGTCGGTCGGACGAGCCCCTCCTCGATAGCGCCTGCCATGGTGACGAGCTTGTTGACAGAGCCGGGCTCGTAGACGCGGGTGACGGCCATGTTGTCGGGCGCCGCTGCTGGTGGGCCACCGTTGGCCCCGGCGACGAGATTGGCCATGGCCAGGATGTCCCCGGTGGTGGGGTCCATGACGATAGCGATGCCGCCCTTGGCACGGGTGGTGGTGATCTGCCCCGAGAGCACCCGCTCGGCCTCGAATTGCATCGACCGGTCGAGCGTGAGCTCCACCCGCTGGCCAGGGGCTGCCGCCTTCACCTCGTGGATGCCTGCGGCGATGTCGCGCCCAGCCGGGTCTCTCTCGACCACCAGCTGGCCGGCGCGACCGGCGAGGCTCTTCTGGTACTGGAGCTCGAGGCCTGACAAGCCCTCGTCATCGAGGCCGACCTGGCCCAGCACCGGCAGGGCCAGGGACCCGGCCGGATCCACGCGCTTGGGCTCCTCGAGCAGCGATACGCCGGCCAGGTGGAGCGCACCCACGGCATCGGCCACCGGGTCGTCGACCTTGCGGGCCAGGTACACGAACGAACCTGGCCCCGTGAGCTTGTCTCGGATCACCTTCTGGTCCTGGTGCAGGATCCCGGCCAGGGCCCGAGCCGCGCTCGCGGGGTCGCGCACTTCCTGGGGGTCAGCCCACACCGTGCGTTGGCGGCTGAGGATGGCAAGGGGATCACCGTTGCGGTCGACGATGGCCCCGCGCTCGGCGGGAAGAGCGGCCGTGTGCAGGCGCTGGTTGAGCCCCACCAAGGCGTAGCGCCGCCCTCCCGGGCCCTGGACCATACCGAGGCGCACGACGACAGCAGTGAAGGCCAGTGACAGCACGACGAGAAGGCCGATGAGCCGACGCCGGGGGTCGCCAGCCCCGACCTGGGTCGCGCGCCTCGTGCGGGCGGTGGGAGCGGCCGGGCGACGACGCGCCGGCAGCGCCGTCGGCCTAGCCGCACGTGGCCTGCTAGGGGCCGGCCTGGAGGCAGGCGGCCAGGTTGTGGGGGGCATGGTGGTGGGGGGCATGGCGCGGGGCCGGAAGCGGCCGAGGGTCGGTGCCGTCACTGGTGGGCGGCCGCCTGCCTCGTCGGCGGCGATGTGGTCGGTGGCGATGTGACGCGGGCGCGGCCGACCGTAGTGGTCGTGCGGCCCGCCACTGTGGTGGAAGGACTCGTTGTCGTCTTGGTGGTCGGTGACGCCGGCGCGGTGGGTGCCGGCTTTAGCACCGCCGCTACTGGCGGGCCCGGCCGAGGTGCCGGCCCGTCAGGGACGGGCGGGAGGGCCGATGCCAGATCGGCGGCAGGCAGGTACACGACGGTGGACGGAGGGACCATGCCCAGGCGGTCCCGGGCGATGCTCGACACCCGCGCCGGGGAATCGAGCTCGGCCACTTCTACGGTGAGGCGGCCGTTGCGCGTCGTCTCGGCATCGACCCGGGCCTGCAGGCGATCGAGGTCGGCCTGGCCCGAGCTCAAGAACACATGCAAGGCCACCACCGCGAACAGGCCGGCCGCGGCCAGGCTGGCGGCCGCAGCCGTAACGGCCCGGGTGAGGAACCGCCGCGAGCGGCTCGAGGGGCCGACCAGGCGCAGAGCAGGGCCAGCGTCGGGCACCTCCCGCCTGGGCAGGGGCGCCGTGCTTCTCAGGGACGCCGTGCTTCTCAGGGACGCCGTGCCCCTGACAGGGGCTGTGCTCACGAGGAGACCCCGGCGGCCAGCTTCTCGATGGCTCGCAGACGAGCGCTCTGGGCCCGGCGGTTGGCCGCCACCTCCGCGGTACGAGGCCGGGTGCCCCGACACAGGTGACGCACGCGCGGGCGGGCGCCACAGACGCAGGGAAGGCGGGGGGGGCAGACGCAGCCGCCGGTGGCCGCCGCTGCGAAGCACACCTTGACGATGCGGTCCTCGCCCGAGTGATAGGCGAGCACCACGATCCTCCCCCCGGGCGCCAGGAGGTCGACAGCGGTGTCGAGCGCCCCCCGGAGGATCCCGAGCTCGTCATTGACCTCGATGCGGATGGCCTGGAACGAGCGGCGGGCAGGATGCCCAGGCCGGCGTCGGGCAGGAGCGGGGATGGCATCGCTCACCACTCTCGCCAGCTCGGCTGTCGTGTGGAGGGGCCGAGCGGCGACGATGGCCCGGGCGATGCGACCGGCGAAGCGCTCGTCGCCACCGTGGACCAGCACCTCGCACAAGCGCTGCTCGCTGTAGCCGTTGACGACGTCGGCGGCGGTCATGGGCTCGTCGGGGTCCATGCGCATGTCGAGGGGGCCGTCGGCGTGGTAGGAGAACCCCCTCGCCGCGTGCTCGAGCTGCGCTGAGCTGACCCCGAGGTCGAAGAGGGCTCCCGATAGGTGTTCATGTCCCAGTTCCTCACAGACGTCGGCGATGCGGTCGAAGCGGGCATGGCGCAGGCGCACTCGCCCGCCGTAGGGGCGTAGGATCCTCTGGGCCGCGGCGAGGGCGGCTGGGTCACGGTCGAGCCCCACCACCTCCACGCCGGGATGCACCTCCAGCAGTGCTCGGGCATGGCCGCCGCCTCCGACGGTCGCGTCCACCACCGGCCCGGCTGGCACCTCGGCGAGAAGGGCGGTGACCTCATCCACCATCACCGCCCGGTGCTCAAACGGCTCGAGCGGCTCGGGCGGCGGCCCGCTCATCTCTTTGGTGCAGACACGCCTGGCCCCTCGCCCACCCGCCATCCCCCGCCCGCATGGGGTCCGCCGGGCGATCTGCCCGATCGGACCCGAGACACAGGGCGAAGAGGGGGGTCTTCCTCCGTGCCGGCCGGGGGATGGCGCGTGGGCGAGGCACATGCCAGGGTGTCTGTTGATGTGCTCCTCTCGTCAGTCACGGCTTCGTCGGGTCATTGCTCGTCTGGTCACTGCTCGTCTGGTCACCGGCCAGGCCCTGCTCGCCCGACCGCTTGGTCTGCGCCCACGTGGCCGAGTCCCAGATCTCCACGTGGTCGAAAGCACCGGTTATCGCCACCTCGCGCTCCAAGTGCGCGAACTCCCGCAACGGGGCAGGGATCGCCACCCGGCCCTGCTTGTCGGGGCTGGCGTCCTGGGCGCCGGCGAAGAACACCCGGGCCTGGTTGCGCTCGGCCGGGGTGCCGTCCCACTTGGCTTTCATCTGATGCGACCGCCGCTGGAACTCGTCGGGGGGCCAGAGGGCGAGGCAGCCGTCGACCTCGCTGGTGACGAAAGCCGCTTCCAGGTCGTCGCGGAAGCGAGAAGGAAGGATGACCCTTCCCTTGGCATCCAGAGAGTGACTGTGCTCTCCCAGGAACATCGTTGCCACCTCGGTCGACCTCTCGTCGGACTTTCACCGTCCCGGGCACTCTGAACCCTCCCCCTCGAACCACTTCGAGCCACCGTACTCCCACTTCCTCCACCCGTCAACCCGCTTGCCTGCCCCGGCCGCATTTTTGAGCACCCCTTTGCGCCCTTTGGGAGAAGCTGTGGCGATGGAGCTCCCGACCCGTACACGCCTGGCGGTCACCGCCGGACGGGCAGTGGCGGAGGTATCTCGGCGGGCCGGACGTGGACAGGGATCGGCGATCGGCGGGCGGGTGACGCTGGCCCTCGACCCCTCGGCGCTGTCGACCCTCGCCGAGGGCCATCGAGTGGCGTTGGTGTCAGGCACCAACGGAAAGACCACCACCACCCGGCTGCTGGCCGCCGCCCTGGCCACCGCCGGCCCGGTATGCACCAACTCGGCGGGGGCCAACCTGCTCTCGGGCCTGGTGGGCACCTTCTCCGGGAGCGAGCCCAGTCATTGCCTCTGCGGCGGCTCCGCCGCCTGGGCCGGCCGGCCCAAGGCCCTTGCCGCCCTGGAGGTCGACGAGGCGTTGGTCGCCAAGGCCATGGCGGCGACGCGACCCGAGGTTGTCGTGCTGCTCAACCTGAGCCGCGACCAGCTCGACCGGATCGGCGAAGTGCGACTGCACGCCGAGGCCTGGCGGCGGGCTCTGGCGGCCGCCCCCGACACCGCGGTCGTCGCCAACGCCGACGACCCGCTGGTGGCATGGGCGGCATCGGCCGGCCGGCACGTCACCTGGGTCGCCACCGGCCAGCGTTGGCGCTCCGACGCCACTACCTGCGGCGCCTGTGGAGGCCGGGTGCAGTGGGAACCGGTTGTCGCCGCCGGCGGCTCGGCTGGCCCGTCCGCCCCTTCCTGGGCCTGCACATCCTGCGGCTTCTCCCGGCCCCAGCCCCAGGTGAGCCTGGTCGGCGAAGAGCTGGAGCTGGCCGACGGCCGCCGCCTACCCGTCCGCCTGCAGCTCCCGGGCTGGTGCAATCTGGCCAACGCCGCCATGGCCACCGCCGGCGCGGCCGTGTTGGGCGTGCATCCCGAGGCCGCGCTGGAGGCGATGGCCGCAGTGGGCACCGTGGCCGGCCGCTACCAGGTGGTCGACGTCGACGGGGTGAAGGTGCGCCTGTTGCTGGCGAAGAACCCCGCTGGTTGGGCGGAGACGCTCGACCTCGTCCGCCCCGCCCCCCTGCCCATGGTGATCGGGATCAACGCCCGGGTCGCCGATGGGCGTGACCCATCATGGTTGTGGGACGTGCCGTTCGAGCGGTTGGCGGGGCGTCTGGTCGTCGCCACCGGCGACCGCGGCCGCGACCTGGCCGTGCGCCTCCGCTACGCGGGGGTCGACCACCGCTTTCTGGCCGGCTATGGCGAGGCGGTCAGGATTGCGGGCAGCGTCGAGGTCGACCTGGCCGCCAACTACACGTCGTTCCAGGACGCCCGCCGGGCTCTGCTGGCGCACCCCCGTGGCTGACCCCGTCTCCATCGCCCTGCTCTACCCCGAGCTGCTCGGCACCTACGGCGACGGTGGCAACGCCGCGGTGCTCGCCGCTCGCCTGCGGTGGAGGGGTCTTCCATCCGATGTGGTGGAAGTCGCCGCTGGTGACCCTGTACCCCGGTCCTGCCACCTTTACCTCATGGGTGGAGGCGAGGACGGGCCTCAGGCCCTGGCCGTTCGGGAGCTGGAGGCCAGCGGTGTCCTTCCCTGGGCCGTCGACGCCGGAGCCGTGGTCTTTGCCGTGTGCGCCGGTTACCAGCTGCTCGGGCGCAGCTTCGTCGGCCCCGACGGCTCACCTCACCCCGGGCTGGGCATGCTCGACTGCTCCACCGCGCGCGGTGCCGGATCTCGCCGGGTGGGCGAGCTGGTGGTGGAGGCCGAACCGGCCCTTGGTCTCCCCCTGCTCACCGGCTACGAGAACCACGCCGGGGTGACAACGCTCGGGCCCACCGCCACCCCGTTGGGCCACGTCGTCGCCGGCCACGGCAACGACTCAGGTGCGGGCAACGAAGGCACAGTGGCCGGCCACGTGGTCGGCACTTACCTGCACGGTCCCGCCCTGGCCCGCAACCCTGCCCTAGCCGACCTCCTTCTCTCCTGGATCGTGGGCCCCCTCGACGCCATAGACGACTCGGAGGTCGAGGCTCTGCGAGCGGAGCGCATAGCCGCCGCACGCCCCCGGCGCCGCCTCCGGGCAATAGCTGCAGTCACTCGAGGAGGCCACGGAGGCGGGACACCAGGGCGTCGAGCTCCGACCGGAGGTCGCTGACGGCCGCCTCGAGGGCGTCGAGGCGATCGACTCGGCTGCGGGGTGCGGCCTCGCCCCCGAGCGCGGGGGTATCGGGCGAGACGTCGCCGCCGACAAGATGGGCCCAGCGCGTCTCCTTCTGGCCTGGGGTCCGGGCCAGCCGCCTCACCAGAGGTTCGGGGCGCGAGGCCAGCCCACCCAGAACGGCCTCCACCTCGTCGACGCCGGCAAAGGGGTGGGCCCGCTCGGTGCGGGTACGCAGCTCGGCCGCCGTCTGCGGCCCCCTCAGCATCAGCACGCCCAGCAGGGCCAGCTCGGCGTCGCCGAGCTGCCAGGCCTCGTCGAGGACGTGGCGGTACCTGTCGGCGCGGTTCGACCGGCTGTACACGACCCGCAGCAGACCGTCACCCTTGAGGTTCAGGATGGCGTTCTCCACGATGGCCTCGGTGAACGACACGATCGGCGACCGGTTCGTGGCCTGGTTGCAGGCGGCCAGGAGGCCGTTCATGGTGAGGGGGTAGTTGTCGGGGGTGGTGCGCTCCTTCTCCACCAGGCAACCGAGGATCCGGACCTGAACCGGTGACAGCACCACGGGACAAGCCTACGGGCCGCCTCCTGGTCCCGTAGCGTCGTTGGCCGTGCACCACCATTTCGCCATCCGGATCGAGGTGGTCATCCTCAGCCTGGGGGCCGCCCTCCTCCTGGCCCTGACATCGGTCGTCCAGCAGCGCGCCGCGACCACTGTTCCCCACCACAAGTCGCTGCGACCGGGCCTGGTGGCCGAGCTACTGCAACACCCCTTGTGGCTCCTCGGGGTGCTGACCGATGTGGGCGCCTACCTGCTCCAGTTCCTCGCCCTCCGGCGGGGGACGCTGGTGCTGGTGCAGAGCCTGCTCGTGACCGGGCTTGCCTTCGCCCTGCCCTTCGGGGCGGCCTGCTCTCACCGCCGCCTGTCACGGTCCGACTGGCTGGGCACTCTGGCCGTGGTCTCAGGGCTGGTCGTGTTCCTGGTGGCAGCCGGTCCCGAGCGGGGCCGAGGCCAGCCCAGCCCCGAGGGCTGGGTCGTGTTGCTGGCGGTCGTGGGCATCGCGGTGACGTTGCTCGTGGTGCTGGCGCCGTCGAGCCCGGGCAAGAAACGAGCTCTCTCGCTGGGTACCGCCTGCGGTGTGCTGTTCGGCCTCAACGCCGCCCTCACCAAAGCCGCTGCCCACCTCCTCGACCGCGGCGGGGTGGGCCGGCTGGTGGGATCGTGGCAGCTCTGGATCCTGGTGGGATCGGCCGCGTTCGGCTTCCTCCTCTCCCAGAGCGCTTTCCAGGCTGGCCCCCTCGAGGCTTCCCTCCCCGTCCTGACCATCAGCGATCCTCTGGTCAGCGCCGCCATCGGCCTCGGGATCCTCCACGAGCGGGTGGCCACGGCTCCCCCGGCGGTCCTGGCCGAGATCGTCGGCGTGGCCGCCATGGTGGCCGGCGTGTTGGCCCTGGCCCGCTCACCACTGGTTGTCGACCACATGGCCCGCCACGGCGAGGGCCGACCGCTCGTCAGTGAGCCAGAATGAGATTGCTGCGGGCCGTCACCGGGTGGACTCTCGGACCCATCGGGCTCAAAGATGTCTTCACCCTGGTGAACCTGCTGAGCGGGGTGGTTGCCGTCCATTACGCCTTTGCCGGGGAGGTGCGCCGAGCCGGGTACGCGGTGATCGTCGGCTTCCTGCTCGGTGACCTAGCCGACGGCGCGGTGGCCCGGGCCACGGGTACCGGGAACCGGTTCGGCGCCCAGTTCGACACCATCACCGACCACTTCGTGCACATCGTCGTCCCCGGCCTGGTCATCTACACCGTCTACGCCAAGGCCGGCCACGACTTCCTGGGCGCGGTGGCCTTGGCCTTCCTACTGGCGGCAGCCAGCATCCGCCATGCCCTGTTCGCGGTGCGGGCGTTCGATTTCCCCTTGTGCTGGTGCGGCCTCCCCCGCACCATCGCCGGCTTCGGCGCCCTGGCCTTCCCGCTGTCGAGGGTGTTCGCCCACGCGCCGGCGCCGTATCTCAGCGGTGTGGTGGTGGTAGGAGCGTTGTGCGCACTCTGCGTCCTGCCCGTGCCCTACATCACCCACCGGGGGCGGGGCCTGCAGTGGTACCTCAAGGTCATCCTGGCCGTGTTCGTGGCCAGCTTCCCCGTCACCTTCTTGTTCGCCCGCGATTGGTTCTTCGACGTGCTGCTGCTGTGGGCCGTCGGTTACGCGACCACCGGATGGTTCGGGGTACGGCCCGACGAACGGCGCCGCTTCTACGACGAGTACCGCCGCTGGTCGGTCGAAGCGGCCGTGCAATAGCCCCCCGAGCGGGAAGCTCAGGCGAAGAACGAGACGGCCGCGTCACATACCCGGTCGACGACCGCCTCGGGCATGGCCGAGTGCAACGGGAGTGACACCACCTCGGCTGCTGCCCGCTCGGTGACGCCGAGCGGGCCCCGGCGACAGAGCTGGAAGAGGGTCATGGTGTGGGCCGGCGTCCAGTGGATGCCCGTGTCGATGCCGCGGACGGCCAGGTGGTCGCGGAAGGCATCGCGGCAGCCGGCGTCGACGCGCACGTAGTAGAGGAACGGGTTGAGCCTGCTCACGTCGGCCACCGGTACGGTTATGCCCTCGACGCCGGCCAGCCGCTGGCAGTACCGCTCGCATGCGGCCTGGCGGCTCGAGCGGATCTCGTCCAGCTTGGCCAGCTGGGCCAGACCGATCGCGGCGTGGACGTTGGAGAGGTGATAGCGGTAGCCGGGAGCGGTGGCGTCGTAGCTCCACTGCCGAGCGTTCTGGTACATGACCTCGGCAGGCTGGGTGGAACCCAGCACCCGCATCTCCCGGGCCTGGGCCAGCTCGGCGTCCGTGCGTACCAGTAACGCTCCAGCGTCGATGCAAGAGACCGCTTTCACCGGGTCGAAGCTGAACATGCAGATGTCGGAGAAGCTGCCGATCATGGCATCGTCTTCGGCCGCCCCGAACGAGTGGGCGGCGTCGTGGACGATGCGCACCCCGGTGCTCTCGACCAGGCCGGCCAGGGCCCGATGGTCACAGAGGTGGCAGCCGTAGTCGACGGGGATGATGGCCCGCGTATGCGGCCCCACCAGCTCGGCGGCCTGGTCGACGTCGATGCACAAAGTGGCGTCGTCGATGTCACACAGCACCGGGGCGGCGCCCACAGCGAGGATGGCCTGGAGGTCGGCCAGGTGGGCAAAGGAGGGCACGATCACCTCGTCACCAGGACCAGCACCGGCCAGCACCAGGCCCAGGTGCAGGGCGGCGTAGCCGGTGCTGACAGCCAGCACCCGGCGCGATTCGGCGTCGACCACCTTCTGCACGGCCAGCTCGAACTCTTCCACGCAACTTCCCATCCCCAACCAGCCGTGGCTGAGGGCGGCGGACGCTGCTTCGACCTCTTCCTCCCCGATCAGCGGCTTGTAGATGGGGATCCGGTCCATTGCACCTCCACTCGGGCATCCGGCTTCTCCGACCCGATCCATCATCTTGCATCAACTGGACTAGATGCCGCGTCGCCCGGCAGAGCCCTTCCGGTAGAAGGCGGCGCACCAGCGGCCGGTGAGAGGCAGGGTGGCCACATGCTCGGCGGCGCCAACCAGCCAGACGAGGACCTGGTCAGGGTCGGCATCGTCGGGCACGGTAGCCACCAGGCCACGGGCGAGGTGGTCCTGGGTGACGCGCCAACCCTCGGGCACGGGGTGGCCGGCCTCGGCCAGACGGGCAACAATCCGGCGGCCGGCGGCGTGCTGGAGGCCGATCGTTGTTGGTGCCCACCCTTCCCCGGTGCGCGGCCCTGGCACCCAGGTACCGAGCAGCGCCTCCGGCCCCCGCGCCCCGAGGAAGCGTAGGAGCCCTTGGCGAGGTTGATCAACTCCGTCAGGGAGCACGGGCGAGAGGTTGAGCCAACCGTCACGGTCCTTGGCCAGGCGTGCCATGCTGGCCACCACCACAGCTCGGTCGTCGAGGCCGAAGATCACCTCCTCGGGCTTCAGCACCATAGGCGTTCCCTCACAGGACAACCAGACGGTGGAGGAAGGCCGACTCGAGGTCATCGGGCGCCACACCCACCGGCCTGGCCGAGGCGGCCAGGGCGGGCGCCGCTGCGGCTCGATCGGCAGGGTCCAGGGCGAGCAGTCCCACGACGCGCTCCGGCTCCCACCGCAGGAGGGCGGCACACTGCAGGGTCGCGCCTTCGCGGGTGCGTCGCTGGCTGATGCCAACCACCTTGGCTCCTCGAACCTGGACCTCCCCGGGGGCCAAGCCGGCGAAGCACACCTGAGAGGACCACCGTGTCGCGACCAGCGGGCCGTCGTGCCAGGTGGTGGTCACCCCGAGGGCGCCGAGCGCCTCGCTCCACGTCCGACCCACCCAGTGGGTGGCCCGGCCCACGTCGCGCTGCCAGCGGGGGTCGGCGGCGGGCACGAACACGTCGACCCAGAGCACCTCACCGGGGCCCACCAGCACGGCGCCACCGCCGCTGCGCCGGCGGACGACGGCCACCCCTGCGGCCCGAGCGGCGGCGTGGTCGACGACATCGTCACCCTGGGTGCTACCCAGAACGAGGGCCGGCCCGGTGGCCTCCACCACCCGCACCGATGCCAGGGCCTCGGCCGGCCAGCCCGGCCCATGGGCCTCGGCGGCCGTCAGCAGGCAGCGGTCGACTACCCAACGCCCGTTCAGGCCGACAGCGCCGTCCCCCGGGGCTGCAGGTACTGCTCCCAGTGAGGATGAACCGAGCCCACGGCCACGATGACCCAGGTCAGCTCCTGGGGCGCCACCGGCCGGCGGCGAAGGACGAGGCCTGTCTCGTGGACCATCCGGTCCTCCTTGCGGGTGTTGCAGGGCCGGCACGCCGCGACCACGTTCTCCCACGTGTGCTCCCCGCCGCGGCTACGGGGCACGACGTGGTCGATGTTCTCGGCCGCCGCCCCGCAGTACTGGCACCGATGGTCGTCCCGAGCGAACACGGCCCGGCGGTTGAGTGCCGCCCGCGCCCGGAACGGCACCTTTACGAAGTAGGTGAGCCGGATCACCGATGGCTCGGGGAGAGCAGCGCGCTCCGAGTGGAACTGGCGGTCGGTGGCGTGTATCACCTCCGCCTTCTGCCTGAGCACCAGGACGAGCGCACGGCGGGCGGGTACCACGCACAGGGGCTCGAAGGTCGCGTTGAGCACGAGGGCCTTGGACATCAGGGCCCCTCCACCTCAGTGCGTGCTGGTGGCTCGACCATCGCCCGCAACGGTAGCGCGAGCCTCCGTCACCCCCCGCGGCACCACTCGAGCCAAGCGACAACATCGACAACCTCGGGCAGCCGTTCTCCATCCCCATAGGCCGTGCGCATCCGGAAGCTGATCCAGTCGGGATCAGGAACCGGTAGCGGCGGCCATCGCCGCCACCAGCCGGTGGGAGCCAGTCGCCAGACCTGGACCGCCGCAGTACCCCACAGCCGGGGACGCACCACCACCGCCGTGAGAAGCTGGCGGCGAACCCGCCAGCTCACGGCCGGCGACGGGGCGGGGGCCCCCGTCGCTCGGAGGAGGGCGGGGATGGGGCCCGCCCGGGGCGGCGAAGCCGCCAAGTCATGGTCGGCCCGGCAGGCGTCCGAGGGCTCGCCAACCGACCGCGGCGGCGCCCACGAGCGGGCCGGCGTCGCCCAGGCCGGCCGGCACGACGCGGGCACCGGTGGAGAACGACAACCGGGCGCGACGGTCGAGCTCGGCCTGGGCGGCGATGAAGAACGGGCTTCCGAAACCAAGGGCGACGGAGCCCGCCACCACCGCCAGCGACAGGTCGAGCAGGTTGGCCACCGAGGCCACCGCCCGGCCCACGAGCATGCCGGTGCGGGCCACCACGTTGGGTTCGGCCTCGGCCGCGGGCCGGCCCGTGGCCGCCTCTATTGCGGGGCCTGAGGCTTCGGCCTCCAGGCACCCCCGCGCCCCACAGGCGCACGGCCGCCCATCGGGCTCCACGATCACATGGCCTATGTGGCCGGCATTGGCGTTGGCCCCGTCGAGCAGGCGGCCGTCGAGCACGATGCCCCCGCCGACCCCGGTGGACACCACCATGGCGAGAAAGTGGTCCCGGCCTGCGGCCGCGCCCCGCCAACCCTCCCCCAGGGCCAGGGCCTTGGCGTCATTGTCCACGATGGTGGCCAGGCCGGTGACGTCGACCAGGCGAGATCGCAGCGGGAAGTCTCGCCAGGCGCGGATGTTCAGGGGCGAGACCGTCTCACCGCCGGCATCCATGGGACCGCCACACCCTGCACCGCAGACGACGACATCGCTACGCTGGGAAGATCCCGCGGCATCGACCAGAGCGGCGAGGCAGCCGAACACCTCCTCGGCATCGTCGGTGGCCGGGGTAGGGACGGCGGCCCGCCAGACGACGTCGCCGCCGGTCGTCACGAGGGCCGCCGCCAACTTCGTCCCTCCCACATCGATCGCCAGAGCCAGGTCCATCGCTGCACCGTAGGCCGGACCGTCGGGCACTACGCTCGGTCCGGTTGGCGAACGCCCAGGAGGCTTCCCGGAGCAGTGTCTAGTCCCCGAGCCCTAGCCCGCTCCACCCGGTCGTTCTCCTCGGGTTTCGAGGCCATCGTCGCCAACGTGGCTGCCGTCATCCAAGGTAAGGACGACGCCATCCGCCTGGCCCTCGTGTGCCTGGTGGCCGAGGGGCACCTCCTCATCGAAGACGTCCCCGGGGTGGGCAAGACGAGCCTGGCCAAGGCGCTGGCGGCGAGCATCGACTGCTCGTGGGGCAGGGTGCAGTTCACGCCCGACCTGTTGCCTTCCGACGTCACCGGCGTCACCGTGTACAACCGGGCTTCGGGCTCCTTCGACTTCCGCCCTGGTGGCATCTTCGCCAACATCGTGCTGGGCGACGAGATCAACCGGGCCTCGCCCAAGACCCAGTCGGCGCTGCTGGAGGCCATGGAGGAACGCCAGGTCACCGCCGACAACACCACCTACACGCTGCCCTCACCGTTTATGGTGATCGCCACCCAGAACCCCATAGAGCACGAGGGCACCTTCCCACTACCCGAGAGCCAGCTCGACCGCTTCCTCATGCGCATCGGCATCGGCTATCCCGCCCGGCGGGCCGAGCTGGCCATCCTCGACACCCACGGCGGCACCGAGCCGGCACTGGCGTCGCTGGGGTCAGTTTGCTCGGCGCGAGAGGTGGAGACGATGATCGCCATGGCCTCGGCCGTGCACGTGGCCCAGAGCCTCAAGGGCTACATCGTCGACCTGGCCGACGCCACCCGCCGGCGCCCCGAGCTGGCCCTCGGGGTGTCCCCTCGAGCCGCCCTCGGGCTGTTGCGGGCGGCACGGGCCCGAGCCGCGGCGATCGGGCGTGACTATGTGGTCCCCGACGACATCAAGGCTCTGGTGGTGCCCGTGCTCGAGCACCGCCTGGCCCTGGCCCCGGAGTCCCAGATGCGGGGGGCGAGCCGCCAGGAGGTGCTGGCCGAGGTGCTGGAGACCGTCGCGGTGCCCAGCCGGGCCAGTTCCTGAGCGTGCCCGCTCTGACCCGGCGCGGTTGGACGGTGGCCGCCGGCGCGGTGGCCTTGGCCGTCATCGGCCGAGTCCTGGGCCTCTTCGAGCTCTTCGTGCTCGCCGCCGGTGCTGCCGGGCTGCTCCTGGCCGGTGGCATCGCGGTGGCACTGCGACCCCTGGACCTCACCGCTACCCGCACCGTACGGCCCAACCGGGTGCACGCCGGGGCCAACAGCCGGGTGGACCTGACCGTGCGCAACCGTGCCGCCCGTCCCTCCCCCGTGATCACCGTCCGCGACGCCTTCTCGCCCGCACAGGCGCAGGGCGGTGAGAGCGCTCGGCGCCAGGCCCGCCTGCTGCTCGCCCCCCTGGCGGCAGGGCGCGACGACCGGGCAACCTACCGGCTCCCTGCCGAGCATCGCGGCATCTTCCGGATCGGCCCCCTGGAGGCTGAGCGCAGTGACGCCTTCGGACTGTGGTCGCGGGTCACGACCATCGCCCCCGACATCGACCTCACGGTGTACCCGGCTGTCGAGAAGCTCGTCCCACCTGCCCACTCGAGGGGCGACGACCCAACTACCGGGTCGCCCCAGCCGGCCGCCGTGGGCCCGAACGGGGAGGACCTCTACGGCCTGAGGCCCTACCGCATGGGCGACGACCTGCGTCGCGTCCACTGGCCCTCCACGGCACGCACCGGCGACCTGGTCGTGCGGCAGCTGGAGCTGCCCCGGCAGGGCCGGGCCACGGTGCTGCTCGACGTCAGGGCATCGGTGCACACGCCGGAGACCCTAGAGGCAGCGGTCTCGGCGGCGGCCAGCATCGTCAGCGCTTCATGGGCGGCGGGGGCCCTGGTGCGCCTGGCCACCACCGACGGCACCGACTCTGGCATCGCAGCCGGCCACCCCCACTTCGAGGCCCTGCTCGAGCACCTCGCTGTCGTCGCCCGAGGGCGCATGGAAGGGCTCGAAGCGGTTGTCGCCGGCCTCCACCGGGCCGGCAACGGCGGCGCCCTGGCGGTGGTCACCGCTGGCGACACTCCCACCGCGGACATCGAACGGGTGGCCGGGCTTCGCAGCCGCTTCAACTCGCTGACGATCGTGGTCGTTGCCGCAACACCGGGCCTGCCGGCCCAGGAGGCAAGGCAGGGCCCGCCGGCCCAAGAGGCAAGGCAGGGCCCGCCGGCCCAGGAGGCAAGGCAGGGCCCGCCGGCCCAGGAGGCAAGGCAGGGCCGCCCGGGCGATGCCACGGCCGCCACAGGACAGGGCCGTGGCACCAAGGTCGTGCCCGTGCCGGCCGGCTCCCCGCTGGCACCGGCATGGGACGCGGCAGCGACCGCAGGTCGAGCCGGGGGGAGCTGGTGAGCACGCGCTTGGCTCCATCCCCGCCGGCGCCCTTCAGCGCCACCGGCCAGGCCCCGACACCTCGCCGTCCCACCGCCAGGAGCGCCCTGGCCGTTCCCAACCCGCCCGAGGCCGCTCTCCTAGCCGTCAGCGTGGCCGCCGTGGTCGGCATGGTTCGACTCTTCTCGACCGGAGATTTCCTGGCGCCTGTCCTCGCCAGCGTGGTGGTGGCGCACGGCATGGCCCTGGTCCTGCGCCGCCTCGGCGTGAGGACCGCGCCCGCCGCTGCCCTCTCGGGGCTCGGGCTGGCGCTCGTCCTGGCATGGGCGGTGGAGCCGCACACCCTCAGCCTCGGCCTGCCCCTGGGGCACACCTGGAGCGCTATGAGCGCCGACGTGCACACGGCCGCCTCCCGCTTCGGCCTGGTCCGCGCGCCCACTACCCCCATCCGCGGGTTCGTGCTCGTCTGCGCCACCGCGGCGTGGGTTGCCGCCTTCGCCGCCGATACGCTGGCCTTCCGGGCCCGGCTGCGCTTCGAGGCAATGGCCCCGTCGTTCGTGCTCTTCATCTGCGGCGCCATCCTCGGGGGCGATCGCTTCCGGCTGCCCACCACCGCCTTGTACCTGGCCGCCGTGCTCGGGTTCGTGGTATTGGGCGACGCTTCCGAGAGGGCGGCACCGGCGTGGTTCGGGGGGCGCTCGGGCGACGGCAGGCGTGCGATGGTTCAATCGGGGCTGGCCACCGCATCGGTGGCCGTGCTGGCCGCCCTCGTCGTCGGACCGCGGATCCCCGGCGCCCACGACATCGGCGCCATGGGGTGGAGGAAGGGGACGGACCGGGGCTCACGGGTCACGGTGAGCCCGCTCGTCGACATCCGGTCCCGCCTGGTCGACCAGTCGGGAACGGAGCTGTTCTCGGTGGCCAGCCCGGTAGGTACCTACTGGCGCCTCACCGCTCTGGAGCGCTTCGACGGCAACATCTGGTCGTCGGTGGGCAGCTACGCGCCGGCCCGGGGGCGCCTCCCCGGGAGCGTGCCGACCAGCTCGACTGAGCAGTCGCTGGTGCAGCAGTTCGATATCGCAGCTCTCTCGGCCATCTGGCTGCCAGCCGCCTACCAGCCCCGGCGCCTCGACGGTGCCCAGGGCCCGAGCGGCCCCCTGAGCGGGAAGCTTGGAGGCGTCCGCTACGACGCCGAGTCGTCGAGCCTGCTCACCGACGCCGACACCTCCGACCGCCTGCGCTACTCCGTGGAGTCGGCGCTGCCCCGTCTGGACGCGGGTCAACTGCAGTCGGCGTCGACCGCCCTGCCAGCCGGCCAGTCGGCCCGCTATCTCGACCTGCCTTCGGGTTTCCCCGCCCGGGTGCGCGCCCTGGCCGCTTCTGTCACCCGTGGCGGCCCCGCGGTCTGCGCCGCCCTCACCTGCTCGGCCACCGAGACTTCGAGCGGGCAGCTCACGCCCTTCCATCAGGCCCGCGCCCTGCAGGACTGGTTCCGGGCCAACTTCACCTATGACCTCAACGTCCCAGCTGGCCACGACGAGTCGGCCATCGAGCGGTTCCTGTTCGCCACCCGCCGCGGCTATTGCGAGCAGTTCGCCGGCTCCTTCGCCGCCATGGCCCGCTCCGTCGGGCTGCCCAGCCGGGTGGCGGTGGGATTCACCTCGGGCACCCAGCAGGACGACGGCCGCTGGCACGTCACCGACCGCGAGGCCCACGCCTGGCCCGAGGTCTACCTGGCGCCCTTCGGCTGGGTGGCCTTCGAACCCACGCCGGGCCGGGCACTGCCGGGTGCGGAGGCGTACACGGGGCTGAGCGGGCCTTCGGGGGCTACCGGTGCCGCCACCGGACCCGGGCCATCAGCCACACCGACCACGACCGCAGCCGCGCCCGACGCCGGTCCCGACACCACCGAGGCCACCGCCCCACCCGCGTCGGCGGGTACCCGCCGGGGAGGCTCGCGTTGGCCCTCACCATCACCGATCATCGTGGTGGTGGCCCTGGCCCTCCTCTACGCCGGCGCACTTCCCCTGGTCTCCCGGGCCCGGCGCTCCCGGCGACGAGCCCGGGCCACCAGCCCCGACAGCCGGGTCCTGCTGGCCTGGACCGAGGTCACCGAAGACCTGGCCTTCGCCGGCCTACGTCGGCGAGCGGCGGAGACCGTGCCGGAGTACGCAGCCCGGGCGGCGGCGGCCACGGGCGGCGGCAGCGCCATGGCGGACCTGGCCACCTACGTCACCGCCGCCACCTTCTCGCCTACCGGCACCGATGACCTTGCCGCTCGCAGCGCCGAGTCGGCCGCCACCTCCGTCCGCTCGGAGCTGGCTAAAGACGTCACGCCGCTGCGCCGCGCCGTACGGAGCCTCGACCCCCGGGCTCTTGTCCCTACCCGCGCTTGAAGCGCTTGCGGATGCGCTTGCCGGCATCACCCATAGCATCTCGTAGGTTGTGGGTGCGCATGGTGTCGGACACCTGGCGCCAGCCGGCCTTGCCCATCTTGCGCAGGTTCCGCTCGAAGACGACCGCCGAGCCCAGCATCATCAAGAAGCCTCCGAAGCCAAGGGTCAGCGAAGAGGCGAACGACACGATGAGCACGGCGAACCCGCAAACGAATCCCAGCGTGGCCCACTTCAGGTTGCGCCCGGCGTGCCGGAAGAGCGTGGTCTTGCCCACCTCGCGCGCGAACGCGGGGTCGCTCTCGTAGAACTGCTGCTCGATTTCGTGGAGGATCCGCTGCTCGTCCTCGGAAAGGGGCACGTTTACCCTCTCAACGTCGCTGATCCTGTGGCGAAAGCCATCTTCGCACAGGCCGGCACGGTCAACAACGCGGTAGGAACCATCTCAGACTAGACGCCCGGGCCCGGGGCGGCTCGGCTGCCCGAGAGGCAGTGCCGGGCCCCATTGCTGGTCCCCACGGCGGCGAACCTCCAAACCCCCATCGCCAACCAGCGATGCTGGCCCCACGGCCCGGTCGCCGAAGCGGCTCCGCACCTTGTCGACCGCCCGGGCCACTCCTTCGCGCCGGTCGCCCGAGGCCAGCACCTCCTCGAGGGTGAGCTGGCGCCCGGTCGCAGGGACGACGTTGGAGGTGCTGACCCCCAGCAGGCGGACACCCGGCGCAGGGTCGACCGTAGCCAGGAGGCACAGTGCCACCTCGGCCACCGCGGAGGTGGTGTCGACGGGATCAGCAACAGTCCGCGACCGGGTGATGGTGGTGAAGTCGCCGAAGCGCACCTTCAGGGTCACCGTCCGGCCTGCAAGACCCGACGCCCGAAGCCGGGCCGCCACCGCGTCGGACAGGCGCACGATCTCCCGGCGCAGGGGCTCGACCTGGCGATGGTCACGGGGATAGGTCTCCTCGTGGCCCACCGACTTGGGGGGACGGTCGACCGTCACCGTCCGGGGGTCGCGGTTCTGGGCCAGGTCGCACAGGTTCTGCCCCTGCGACTTGCCCAGCGCCTGCGTCAAGGTCTCAACCGGCAGAGCGGCGAGGTCGCCCACCGACTTCACCCCGAAGCGCTCGAGGCGGCGCAGGGTGGAGGGCCCCACGCCCCACAGGGCCTCCACGGGCTGCGCATGGAGGAAGGCCAGCTCCTCGGCTGGGGCGACGATCTTGACGCCCGGTCCCGGCACCGGCCCCGCCGGCGAGGGTCGCGGCTTGGCCGCCTCCGATGCCAGCTTGGCCACCAGCTTGGTGGTTCCCACCCCCACGGAGGCCCACAGGCCGATCTCGTCGTAAACCCGTTCCCTCACGCGGGCGGCGATCTGCGCCGCCGGGCCCCAGAGGCGTCGCACCGACGACACTTCGAGGAAGGCCTCGTCGAGCGCGATCCCCTCGACCAGGGGCGTGAACGAAGCCAGGACGGCATGGAACCGCCGGCTGTGCTCGGCGTAGTCGGCGTAGCGACCAGCCACGAACACGGCGTCGGGGCACAGGCGGCGGGCCCGGGCGGAGGGCATGGCCGAATGGACCCCCGACGCCCTGGCCTCGTAGGAGGCGGCAGCCACGACTCCGCGCCCGCCCGTGCCGCCCACGATGACGGGGCGGCCGGCCAAGCGGGGGTCGCGCAGCACCTCCACGGCCGCGAAGAATGCGTCGAGGTCTACGTGGACGATGGTGGGGTCCGGTGCGGTCAACGCCTCAGGAGGCGGTCGCGCACGGCCCACCAGCTCACGAGCACCAGTGCCTCGACCACGATGGTCGACGACATCTTCGACGTGCCCCGCTGCCGATCGACGAACTCGATGGGCAACTCGACCACCGTGCCACCGCTGCGGGCCACCCGGTAAACCATCTCGATCTGGAAGCCGTAGCCGTCGGCCCGCACCGACTGCAGATCGATAGCGGCCACCGCCGAAACCCGGTAGGCGCGGTACCCCGATGTGGCATCGGCCACGGCCAAGCCCAACATGGCCGAGGCGTAGCGGTTGCCCCACCGCGAGAGGGCCCGCCGGCTCCATGACCACCGGGGGATCGACCCACCGGGGATGTAACGCGACCCGATGGCGAGGTCGGCGCCTCTTTCGACCGCGCCCAGCAGGGCGGGCAAGGCGGCCGGGTCGTGGGAGAGGTCGCTGTCCATCTCCACCAGCACCTCGTAGCCCCGCTGCATGCCCTCGTCGAAGCCGGCGCGGTAGGCGCTCCCCAGCCCTGCCTTGGCCGGTCGACGGAGGACGTCCACGGCACCCAGCTCGTGGCCTACACCCTTGGCCACGTCGGCCGTGCCGTCGGGGCTCCCGTCGTCGACCACCAACACGTCGGCCGACGGCACCGCCGCTCGGAGCCGGTGCAACACCTCGGCGATGTTGGCCGCCTCCTCGTAGGTCGGCAGCACCACCAGCGCGCGCATCGTCGGAGCCTACGATGCCCAGGTGGCCGACGAGGGTGCATCCACCCAGCCCGGCCGGGAGCCGGCCGGCCCCACTGCCCTGCCCGACGTGGCGGCCCGGGTGGTTGCCTTCGCGGTGATCCTCGTCGGAGGCTTGTCCGGCTTACTGATCGGCGTTGCGCTCGTGCGCCTACAGTGCACCGGCAGCTGCGCCGTTGCCGAGGGCGTGGGCGCCCTGGTAGGCGGCGTCGGTGCTGCCCTCGGCGTCTCGGTGATAGCCGTGTTGGTGTTGCGGGCCATGGGTGAGTGGCGCGGATCCTCAGGCTAGGTTCAGGCGCCGGAAGCCCTCGGCATAGCGGGTGCCGGCAGCCCGGCCGTCGCCCTCGGCCCGAGCCACGATGACCGCCCGTAACCACTCCTCGCCGTCACCGCCCAGCTGGCTGCGGTGCCGGGCCAGGGCAGCCACCTTGGCCTCGATCGTGGCCTCCACGTCGACCCACACATTGGGCTCGAGGGTGCCCGACAGGAGCACGGAGCCCACCTGGTGGGGGGGGCCGGCGGAGGGGAAGTAGTGGGGGTTGCCGGCTGCCGGTGCGACCGCGTCCAGAGTGGCCCATCCCACGACTCGATGGTCATGGTGGTTGTAGTACGTGTCGCCGAAGATAACCGCCGTCGGGTCGGGGCACAGGACCACATCGGGCCGCACCCGGCGGACGGCTGCCACGATACGTCCCCTCAGATCAGACGTGTTCTCGACCTCGCCGTCGTCGATGGGAAGCTGGTCGTGGCCGGCCAGCCCGAGCACCTCGGCCGCCGCCGCCGCCTCCGTGGCCCGCCGTTCGGCCAACTCCTCGGTGTCGGTGTGGGGGTCGGCCGATCCCTTCTCGCCCCGGGTGCAAGTGAGCACGTGAACCTCGGTTCCTGCTCCGGCCCACGCCGCCAGCGTGGCCCCGCAGGAGATCTCCGGATCGTCGGGGTGGGCGTAGACGGCGAGGGCCCGGGCGGGCGCGCCAGCCAGCAGCTCGGGCATGGTCAGGGCGACGTCCTCAGGGCGATGTCCTCAGGGCGTCGACGCGCGGGCCAGGCCGTCGTCGTCGACGTCATGATGGGTCGGGCTGGTAACGGTGTCTGACCGCAGGTCGATGACCCCGGAGGCCATGATCAACGGTACCCAGAGAACGCCCGCCGACTGCCACCGGCCGAGCGACCGCTTAGGGTTCGGCCGTGAACCACCGTCCCGACCTTGAATCGCTCGCCGCGCTGGCCACGGGCCTGGCTCGCCGGGCCGGCGACCTCCTGCTCGGCGGCCAGGCCTCCCTGCGCTCCGACGTCACCACCAAAACCAGCTCTACAGACATGGTCACCGACATGGACAGGGCGTCGGAGGCCCTGATCGTCGAGGGCCTGGTCAAGGCTCGCCCCGACGACGCCATCCTGGGCGAGGAGGGCGCCAGTCGCGGCGGTGACAGCGGAGTGCGGTGGGTGATCGACCCCCTCGACGGCACCACCAACTACATGTACGGCCAACCGAGCTTCGCCGTGTCCATCGCCGCCGAGGTCGACGGTCGGGCGGTGGTCGGGGTGGTCAACGACCCGTCGCGTGACGAGTGCTTCACTGCTACCGCTGGTGGCGGCGCCTTCGTCAACGGCGAGCGCCTCGCGGTTTCCGGCGCAACCGATCTGTCCGCCGCCTTGGTGGCCACCGGGTTCTCCTACGTGGCGGAGCGACGGGCCGTCCAGGGCCGGCTGGTCGCACGGGTGCTGCCCGCGGTGCGCGACATCCGCCGTCACGGCGCTGCCTCCCTGGACCTGTGCTGGGTGGCCTGCGCCCGGGTGGACGCCTACTACGAGTCCGGCCTCCAACCTTGGGACCTTGCCGCCGGCGCCGTCATCGCCGCCGAAGCAGGGGCTGTTGTCGAGGACCTCGACGGCCCTCTCCCCGAGTCGGGATCGGTGCTGGCCGCCACCCCCGCCCTGGCTGTCCCTCTGCGCGCCCTAGTGATGGGCACCGGCTAGGGCCGGGTCGGACACAATGGCGGGGTGGACGAACCAATCCTGGCCCGAGCCACCGAAACCCTGCGCCGGGCGGGCGCCAGATTCGCCTACGTGTTCGGCAGCCGGGCCGAAGGAACGGCAGGGCCACGGTCGGACTACGACGTGGCCGCTTGGTTCGGCTCGCGCCCGGCGGACGGGAAGCTGGGCGGCACCCTTCCCTTTCAGGTCGACCTGTTGGTGCTGGACCACGCCCCCTTGGAGCTGGCTGGGAGGGTAGCCATGGGCGGGCAGCTTCTCTTCGACGACGACCCCCCGGCACGGGTGCGGTGGGAGGCGACCACCAGGCGAATCTGGTTGGACGAACGCTCCCGCATGGACCAGGCTCGGCGCGACTTCGTAGCCGGCGCCCGCCGGCGCGCCGCCGGCACCGCTGGCTGATGGTCGACGGCGAACGACTGCGGAGGGTGCTCCAACGGGTGAGCGACGACCTGGCCGTGCTCGAGGCCTACGTCACTGCTGATCGTGCCGGGTTGCGGGCCGACCCGGCCAGGCTCGGACACGTCAAGTACCTGTTCGTCACCGCGCTGGAGGGCTGCATCGACGCCGCTCACCACGTTTGTGCCTCGCAAGGTTGGGGGCCGCCCGAGACCAATGCCGCCGCCATGTCCGTCCTGGCCAGCCACGGTGCCCTGCCCGAAGACGTGGCCGTCGCCATGGCCGACGCCGCCCGCTTCCGCAACGTCCTTGTCCACGGGTACGCCACCGTCGACGACGACCTGGTTGTGAGCCACCTCGACCACCTGGGCGACATCACCCGCTTCGTCGCTTCACTGGCCAACCTCGCCGATGAATGAGGTGGGTTCAGGGCCTCGGCCCCGCTGGCGGTTGTGGAAGCCGCAAGCGGGCCGGCCGTTGGCCTGGGCCCAGTCGGCTTCGAACATCGTCTATGCGCCCGAGCACGTTGGCCACGATCTCTCCGCCGATGGGGTCGAACAATCCGTCGAGGTGCCAGCTGTTGTGCAATCCCTTCGACAAGTGCAGGCGCCGTGAGTCATAGCGCACCCAAACGCATGTTCGGTAGTCAAGCAACCTGCGGCGCTCAAGCCCTCAGCCGAAGAAGGCCTCGGCCACGCCGTGGAACAACCAGGGATCGACGGTCTTGGGGGTGCCCACCGCGTCAGCCAGCGGCACCCGCACGATGTCACCGGCCTGGAGGGCGACCATCTGGGCGAAGGCGCCATCGTGCACAGCATCGATGGCGGCGATGCCGAAGCGGGTGGCCAGCACCCGGTCGAAGGCGGTGGGCGTGCCGCCCCGCTGGACATGGCCCAGGATGGTGACCCTGGTGTCGAAGCCCGTGCGCTTGCCGATCTCTTCGGCCACCAGGTTGGCGATGCCACCGAGGCGCTCGTGGCCGAACTGGTCCACCTCGCCCGACTGCACCACCATGGTGCCCTCCTTGGGCTTGGCTCCCTCGGCCACCACCACGATCGAGGCGAACCGGCCCCGCTCGTGGCGGCGGCGGAGGTGGTCGGCCACCTCGTCGATGTCGAACTCCTCTTCAGGGATCAGTATCTCCGCGGCCCCGCCGGCGATGCCGGCTTCGGTGGCGATCCAGCCCGCCTCCCGGCCCATGAGCTCGACGACCATCACCCGGTCGTGGGACTCCGCAGTCGTGTGCAGGCGGTCGATGGCGTCGGTGGCGATCTGCACCGCGGTGTTGAAGCCGAACGTGACCTCCGTGGCCGATAGGTCGTTGTCGATGGTCTTGGGAACGCCCACCACGCTCACCCCGTCGTCGACCAGGCGAGAGGCCACTCCCAAGGTGTCGTCGCCGCCGATGGCCACCAGGGCGTCCACCCGGTGCTCGCGCAGGGTGGCGACGACTTTGGCCGCACCACCGTCCACCTTGTAGGGGTTGGTCCTCGAGGTGCCCAAGATGGTGCCCCCCCGGGGGAGGATTCCCCTGCACCGCTCAACGTCGAGAGGCTCTACCTGGCTCTCGAGCACTCCCCGCCACCCGTCCTTGAAACCCACCAGCTCGTCGCCGTAGTGGCGTTCGGCCTTCCTGACGACGGCCCGAATTACGGCATTGAGCCCGGGGCAGTCGCCACCACCGGTAAGGATTCCCACGCGCATCGCCCTACCGTACCGGCCACGGTGGCCGGCGGTGCCAGGCGCTCCAGGTCAGTTAGCCGAAGATCGGCGATGCGGGCCATGGCGGCCAGCTGCCTGCGCTCCCTCGCTCGGAAGGGACGGCCGCGCCGGCCTAGCACCAGGGCCAGACGGCCATCCACCAAGCCTGCCCAAGCCACGTCGTCGGGGCCGCACTCCCCCGCCGCGACGGCGGCCGACGACCGGCTGCCGCTTACGAAGGCGACCAGCCACGCCGGCGGCGGGGGCGCTCCCTCCGATGCCACCTGGGCCCGCGCGTCGAGGTCGACGACCACCGACCATTCCGTCTCGAAGTCGATCGAGGCTCGCGCTACCAGGATCTCGAGCATGGCCATGCTGGTCGGCGCCCCGCCCATCGCCTCGGCCGTGGCCAGGGCGTCGAGACAGGGGTCGTGCAGGCGCTCAGGAGCACGGCGCACGTCTTCCACGTCGACGCCGTCGACCTCGTTGACCTCGGCCAGGAGCAGCGAGACCAGGGTGGCGTCGGGCAGCTCGACCACCAGCTCGTCGATGGCCCGGCCGCCGCCTCGCTCGAGGATGTCGATGCCCACCAGGTCACCCCGGACCGCCCCTACCCGGCTGGCGACGGCCCCCAGTGCCCCAGGGCGGTCGGGCAGCCATACCCGTACCAGGAAAGTCTCCACGGCGACGAGGCTAGGGCCGATGTGTGAACGCGCGGTTTCGGGCCGGCGACGATCTGGTCTCAGGCCGCGGCCGCGGGGTTGCCGCCCGAAGCGTCGTCGAGGAACAGCAGGAACTCGTTGGCGTCGGCCACCTGGGCCAGCTCCCAGCGCCATCTGGCCAGCACCGGCTCGTCGTCGGCGACGACGCCGTAGGCGAACGGGGCCCGGTAGGGAAGCCAGGGCTGGCTGCCGAAGAGGGCCACGAAAGCGGGGTGGGTGGCCCACGACCGGCTGGTACGCACCTCGTTGGGCGAGCAGGGGCAGTGGTGGACGAAGACGACCCAGCCCGTGACACCGTTGTCGTCGCGCTCGACGTCGGCGCTCGCCACCCGTTCCAGATCCAGTGGTCGAGCACAACCGGAGCACCGGAACCCCATCGAGACCAGGCCGTGCGCCGGCTGCCGCCGACGCTCGCCAGCGCGAGCGAACATCTTCGTTCCTCCTCAGACCCCAAGACGCCCGGGACCGGACGCCCTGTTCAACCCCTCAGACGATCGAGGGGCACCAATTGATACATCTCCGTCAAAGACTCCGCACGGGCTTTACTCCAGACCGGTCAGCCCTAGAGCTTGGTGAGGGCCCGGCGCATGTTGCGTACGGCCTGGCCGATGCGCTGCTCGTTCTCGATGAGGGCGAAGCGCACGTAGCCGTCGCCGGTGGGGCCGAAACCCACACCCGGCGAGGTGGCCACCTTGGCCTCCCGTACGAGGAACGAGGCGAACTCCAACGAGCCCATCTCCCGATAGGGCTCGGGAATGGGCGCCCACACGAACATGGTGGCCCTGGGACGCTCGATGTCCCAACCGATGCGGGCCAGGCCGTCGCAGAGGGCGTCGCGGCGGCCCCAGTACACCTCGTTCACCGCCTTCGGGTAGTCGGAAGCCTCGTTCATGGCCACGATGGCGGCGATCTGGATGGGCTGGAAGGTGCCGTAGTCTAGGTACGACTTGATCTTGGCCAGGGCGCCAACGATCTCGGGGTTGCCCACGCAGAAGCCCACCCGCCACCCGGCCATGGAGAACGACTTGGTGAGGGTGTACAGCTCGACAGCGACGTCTTTGGCGCCTGGCACCTCGAGGATCGAGGGCGGCTGGTAGCCGTCGAAGGCGGTGTCGGAGTAGGCGAAGTCGTGCACCAGGACCACCGAGTGCTCGCGGGCGAAGGCCACGATGCGCTCGAGCCAGGCCAGGTCGACGCAGGTCGTGGTGGGGTTGTGGGGGAACGATATGACGATCACCCGGGGCCGGGGCCAGGCGTTCTCCCAGGCGTCGATGAGGTTGGCGAAGAAGTCCTGGCCCTCGCCGAGGGGCACCTGGCGCACGTCGGCTCCGGCGAAGAGGGGGGCGTAGATGTGGATCGGATACGAGGGCGTCGGCACCAGGGCGGTGTCGCCCGGTCCCAGCAGCACCCACATGAGGTGCGACAACCCCTCTTTGGCACCGATGGTGTTTATGACCTCGGTGTCAGGGTCGACGACGACGCCGAAGCGCCGCTCGTAGAGGGCGGCGACAGCGGCTCGCAGCTTGGGAATGCCCCGGCTCGACGAATAGCGGTGGTTGCGGGGGTTGCGGGCCGCCTCGGCCAGCTTGTCCACCGCCACTTCGGGCGAGGGGATGTCGGGGTTGCCGAAACCCAGGTCGATGACGTCCTCGCCGGCGCGCCTGGCTGCCATCTTCAACCCGTCGATGACGGTGAAGACGTATGGCGGCAGGGCGTTGATGCGCCGGAACTCCATGTTGCTGGGTCGGGACTCCATGAGGAGCCGAGGCTACCGGGCAGCCACCGTGCCGGCGGCCATTAACGCCGCCCCCAAAGCCCCCGACCGCTCCCCGAGCTCGGCGGCCACGATGGCGATGGGCGGGCGGCGGGCGGCCCCGCCCAGCAGCTCGGCGAAGGCGGCACGGGTAGGCGCCAGCAGGGCCTCGCCCGCGCCGACGAGACCGCCGCCCACCACGAACGCGGCGGGGTCGAAAATGTTGGCCAGGTTGACCAGCCCCAGCGCCAAGCAACAGGCGAAGCGGCCCAGTACCTCGATCGCAGGGCCGTCGCCTTCTGCGACCGCGGTGGTGAGGTGCTCACCACGGACGTTCTCGGGGTCGCCGCCCGCCAGCTCCACCACCCGACCGATGCTGCCGGCATGGGCGGCCTCGCGGGCCAGGCGGCCCAAGCCACTACCGGAGGCAAAGCGTTCCCAGCATCCTCGTTGCCCGCATGGGCAGCGGGGGCCTCGGGGGTCGACGACCATGTGGCCGACCTCCCCTGCGAACCCGTTGGCACCCCGGTCGATGCGCCCACCGGTGACGATGCCCCCTCCGATGCCGGTGCCGAGGGTGACCATGACCACGTCGCCGCAGCCCCGGGCCGCGCCCAGCTGCGCCTCGCCCCACGCTGCGCAAGTGGCGTCGTTGTCGACCACGACGGGCAGCCCGAGGGCGCCCTCCAGCACCGACCGGATAGACATCCCCTCGGCGGCGGCCAGGTTGGGGGCGACTCGCAGCACACCCTCCCGGTCGACGAGTCCGGGAGCACCGATGCCCACCGCCTGGACCGTCAGGGTGTCACCCAGGCCTTGCACAACCCCTGTGAGCACGTCGACCAGGGCCTCAGCCGTGCCCGGCGTGGGCAGCCTTTGCTCGCCCACGACCTGTCTGTCTTCGAACAGCAGGGCCAGGCACTTGGTGCCCCCGAGGTCGATGCCACAGACGGCCATGGGCCTCTAACGGGAGAGGTGGATGGTGACCTGGCGCTCCACGTAGGCCCACTCGTCGCTGGCCGTCAGGCCGGCCAGCAGCTCGTTGAAGGCGCCCTCATCGTCGGGCGCGTGCTCGAACCAGCCCAGGAGGTCGAACGGCTCCCCTGGGTCGTGAGACCGGTAGAGGCGCCGAGCGATCGTCGGATGAGCTCCGCCCATGGCCAGCTCGTGTGATCCCTCGCCCAAGACACTGCCCCGCTCGGCGGCAGTCATGTCCCGCCAGGCCTGCGACTTTCGCACCGCCACCAGGGCGGCCACCCGCGCCTCGGGGCGCCCGAGGGGCGCGCTGCCGGCCGCGGCAGCGCCGGCTAACCCCCGCAGGACCCATCGGCCGTCGGCCCCCTCGGCATCGGCCCCCTCGAGTTGGGCCAGCCGGGCAGCCGGGGCCAAGCTCTCGCCACGAGGCGCGGCAATGCCGTCGATACGCCATGGGCCCTCGAACCCGCTCACGAAGGCGACTGACTGGGATGCGGTCATTGTCCCAGTCTGCCTGGCCCGCTCGAGGCCGGTGTGGCACGCACTGGTTGACCAGGCAGAACGGGTAGGCGCTCGGCCGCCTCCCCCTCGCCTTCGTCATGCTGCGCTCCGCCCCGGATGCCGAACAGACGCTTGGCCCAGACGAGGTACACGAGCACGGCCATATTGATCACCAGGGCAATGAGCCGGCCGGCGCTCACCCTCTTGAGCAGCTCGTCGACCTCGAAAGGCAAGAAGCCGGCGGTGGCGAGGGCGGTGAGGTACTCGGCCCAACGCCGAGCCCGCCACAGGCCCACTGCCTCCACGCCCTCGACCACGGCGTAGGCCACGGCGGTCAAGAGGAGCACCCGCAGGGTCTTGGGGTTCAGGCCGATGAGACGGTTTAGCTCTTTGAGGATGAACGAGCGGCTGGTGGCCTGCCCGGTGCCGGCCAGCCCCCCGTTGGCGTTGCGCACCAGCACGCGCGCCTGGTCCTGGAGGCCACCCAGGTTGGAACGCAGGAACAACAGCCCCAAGGCCAGCAGCCCGAACACCACCGAGTGGACGCCGCGATCGACGGCGATGGCCTTGAGCACGAGCGAGTCGCGTAGCTTCTTGCCCCGCTCGGGAACGTCCAGGTCGCCGATGTCGCCCACCTCATCGCGCTCCGCGGCTTCAGGGTCGGCCAGCACCCAGGCATCGCAGCGCAGGCAACGGCCCAGGTGGCCACCGCCGACCACCTCCAGACCCACCAGCCAGTCACCCTGCCCTACCTGGCGGGCACGGGCGGCGGGGGCACGATGGCCGCGGAACGCGCAGACGAAAGTCTCCGGATGCCAACGGCCGGTGGTGCGGCCCTCGAGTGGCGGCCCGGTGGAGGTCATCGGGGGTCCGGCCGCGGGGGAAAGGTGCCGTGGTGGGCCGCCCACAGCCCGCACAACGCCAGCCCGTACAGGGGCACGAGGGTGCCAGCAGCCAAGCTGGTATAGGGCCGGCTGATGGCCGTGGCCAGGGCTACGATCACCTCGGCCGCCAACGAGCCGAGCAGGCTGCGCCTGACGGCCGGGGGCGCGCTTCCGGCCAACAGAAAGAGGCTGGTGACGGCGATCTGATCGCGGCGGCTGCGGGCAATACCTCGAGCGTAGGCGGCGAAGAAGCCAACACATCCGGCCACGAACAGAACAACGGCCACCACGAAGGCCACCGCGTCGAGTGCGGGCATCAGGACCGCGGCCAGGGCCGTGATGGCGAACACTGCGGTCCCCGCCCAGGAGGCGGCCAGGATCCGGGAGCCAGAGCTCGTCATCCCAGGGGAGCGAGAGCGCTGTCGAGGGAGGCGGCCAGCACGTCCCAGTCGTAGAGCCTCTCGGCCCGGCGGCGGGCCGCGCCACCCTGGGCCCGCCGCAGATCGGGGTCGTCGAGGAGGCGAGCCAGGGCGGCCGTCACGGCTGCCACGTCGGACGGGTCGGACACCACCGCCCCCGTCTCCCCGTCGACGACCGCATCGGCCGCTCCCCCGCTGCGCCCTGCCACCTGGGGCACCCCGCACGCGGCTGCCTCCAAGAACACCATGCCGAACCCCTCCTGCTCGAGACCCCCCCATCGGTTGCGGCACGGGACCGCGAAGACGTCGGCCGCTCCCATGAGCGGCGCCAGACGGTCGTCGGGAACCGGGCCGAGGAACCTGACAGGAGCGGCGACCGACAGGGCCAGGCGCTGCAGGCGGCCGCGGTCGCGCCCGGAACCACCGATGGCTACCACCAGGTCGGCCCGCCCGGGAGCGAGGCGCGCCGCGGCGCGGACGAGCATGTCGAAACCCTTGCGCGGCACCAGGCGGCTGAGCCCCACCACCAGGCAGCCGTCAGCCGGCAACCCCGCGGCCACCCGTGCGGCCGCCTTCTCAGCGGCATCCAGCGGCCTGAAACGTGCCAGGTCGACACCGGGGGGCACTGTGATGATGCTCCGGGCGCGGCCCGCGTAACGCTCTGCTTCAAGGGCCGGGTACCGGCCTGCAGCCACGACAGGAGAAGCGCCCTCGAGGACCCGCGCCAAGAGGGTCCGGGCGACCGGGAGGCGACCGGGCACAGCCACCTCGGCACCGTGGAGCACCACCCCGTAGGGCACGCCCATGTGGGGGCCCAACATGCCCAAAGGCAGGGCCGGGTCGAGCATCACCAGGCCCGCTCCGACCTCACTGGCCAGCGCTCGTAACCGCCGGGCCAGCTTGGGCCGGGGAAGCAGGACACGGTCAGGCGCCCGAATGACGCGGAAGGGCTGGCGAGCGTCGAAGGCGGCGTCACCAGGGTAGGAGGAGGTGACCACTACCACCCGTTCTGGCGGTAGCCGCCGCCACAGCTCCCAGAGGTAGGACTGGATCCCGCCCACCTTGGGCGGGAAGTCATTGGTCACCAGGAGATGGGTCACCGCCTGCTACCAGCGGTCTGGGGACAGTCGGGGGGCTCCCCCCGACAACCCCCCGAACGGCCAGGATGAGCGATCAGTTAGTTAGCGCCGAGGGGCCATGCCGGCAGGGGCCCAGGCCGCCGGGCTCGCTGAGCGGCGATGACCGGTCGTACGGTCCGCTCGTGGTGGGAGCCAGGACGATCATCGACGTCGACGGGCTCCAAGAGGTCGTCGATGTCGAGGAAGTCGCCCGCCCCCTCTTGGGCGGACGTGGCGGGCGACAGGAGCGGCTCGGGGGCGACCGTCGACGGGGGGGGCGGGGCAGGTTCGGGAGGAGGCGTGGGAGCGGCCATGTGGCCCGCAACTCCCACCGCCGCTGCCGGCACCGCCCGAGCCGCAGTCTGGGCGCCGTATGCCTGCCGCTGCGGTGACGGGGTCTCCCGCGTCGAACGCCGGTTGGCCATCCTCGGCGGCTGGCCATCGGGAATCGGCACGGGGTTGGCCGCCCGGCGGTTGCCGGCGAGACGGCCGGCAACCGTCCGGCTGGCGGCGACCCTGCTGGAGGCCAGCCGGTTGACAAGGGTGTCGTTGGCAGCCGCGGTTGCCTTGGCCGCCTTGGTGGATTTGACCGCCTTGGTGGCTTTGGTGGATTTGGTGGCCTTGACCGCCTTGGTTGCCTTGGTGGCCTTGACCGCCTTGGTGGATTTGGTGGCCTTCGACTTCTTGGCTGTCGCCTTGGTCGCCTTGGTCGCCTTGGGGACCTTGGCCGTCGTCTTGGCACCTGGCGCCCGTGTCACCCCGGGGACGGCCGGCGCTCTCCGGGTGGAGGCACCCGACCCCCTTCGCCGAGTTGGAGCGTTCCGAGATCTGCGGCCCTTCGCCCGCCCCCCGCGGGCGGATGGCGAGCCGTCACCGGCAGCGCCGGCGGAGGGCTCCCCATCGGCGCCTTCGTCATCGGCGGCGGCTGACGCCCTTGCCGGTCGGCGACGAGCGGGGTCGAGGTGGGCCAGGTCGGACGCCAGCCGGTTGCGACCGGTGAGCCGGGCAGTGGCCACGTCGATCTCCCAGGCCGCCACCTGGTCACGGCCTCGCGACCGGTAACTCAGGGCGACCTCCCACACCGCGTTGTGCAGCTGTCGGGCACTCCAGGCTGCCTCGAAGGCGTCACCGGCCAGGGCCACGCCGCGCACGGCCAGGTTCTCCGCCACCGACGTGCCCAGGGGCTCGGCCGATTCGCCCCGCCGAGGCTTCACGTACACGAGCGACCGGGCCAGCTCCACGATCTGCGCCTGCTCGGCCAGGATGGGGACAGCAAAGCGCTCTACCCATTCCCGGCCGACTCGGGCCTGGCTGGCCACGTCGTCGATAGAGCGCCCAGCTCGCAGCAGGGACTGGATCTGGCGGGGGGTGAGCGTGCTCTGCGGCCGGCGACGGGGCTCGCCGTCGTCGGCATTGGGAACCTGAAGAGGCGACTGGTCGGGGTGGAGCGGTGGGCTCGCCGGTTCCTCGCCATTGCGTCGCCGCTGCTCTTGGGCAACGATGTCGAGGAGCGGATCGCCGATGGCAAGGACAAACCCGCCGGACTTGGAGCCGCGCCGCGCGCTGAGGACCAGCCCTTTGTGGTCGGGTGTGTAGCCGACGAGGTGGAGCTTTCGCACCGGGGCTCCTGGTTCTGGGCGCGGTCCGTACGAGCTGGACCTCTTGGCGGGACGGTAGCACCGCGCCCCCCGGGCGAAGGTGGACCCCTCGTGGGCTCAGGAGCTGCGCCGCACCCGGCGCAGCTGCGGCACCAGGCCTGCCTGGCCCAGCAGTCGCACCGCCCGGGCCTCGGCCACGTCGATGACCACGGCCTCCCCGGGCTGGCGGCCACAGATGAAGGTGACGACGCAGTCGTCGCAGGTGCTGGTGTGCTGCATCACGCAGTCGTCGCAGTCGATCACCGAAGCATCGTTCATGGAGCTCCTCGCATCCGAAGCGGATCCCTGCTGTGATCCGCAACACGACGCTATCGAGGGGGTACGACAGTCACCCCGTCCCTGTAACGCTCAGGGCAGGAGAAGGCACAGGTCACCGAACTCGTGCCAGAGGTAGCTCGAGGCCAGGGCAGCCTCGTAACAGCGGGCCAGGAGGGTTCGGCCGGCCGGCCACGGCCTCCAGCAGGCGCAGGTGGGACGCCGCCGGCTCGTGCCAACCGGTCAGGAGGCCGTCGACGGCGCGCACGCCCCGCTCCGGGCCCACCACCAGCTCGGTCCAACCGTCACCTGGTCGCACTCGCCCGTCGTCGTCGGCCACGGTCTCCAGGGCTCTGACCACGCTCGTGCCCACGGCTACGACCGCCCCGCCGGCGTCACGGGTGGCCCGGACCCACCGGGCGGTGGCCGCGGGGACTCGGAAGCGTTCAGGCGCGGGCGGTTCATGGGCCTCGGGAGACAACACCCCGGTGTGCAGCACGACGGGTGCCACCCCCACCCCACGGGCCACCAGGGCGGTGATCAGCTCCGGGGTGAAGGCTCGCCCCGCTCTGGCCGTCATCCGTGCCCGTCTGGACGCCGCCAGGGCCGAGGAGTCCGAGGTCCGTGGTCGGCAGGTCCGTGTTGCTGGCGCGCTGGCCATCTCGGCGCTCCCCGGCTCTTGGGCGTACACGGTCTGGTAGGCGGACAGCGGCCAAGGGCGGCGTACATGGCCATAGCGCACCGGCGATCCGTGCAGGGCCAGGTAGGGCCCGATCGGGCCGTCCACGCCGACAGAGCCGACCCAGAGGCGAGGGCCTGGCGAACCAACGAAGGGGGCGACAAGCTCCACGGCCGCGCCCGCGGGCAGCCACAACACCTCTCCCGCCCGGCCTCCCGCGAAGGGGCGGCTGGCCACACCGGCCGGCGACCGCAGCTCCACCAACCACTGCCCGCCCGCCAGACGGGTGGAGAGGTGGACGCGAAGGGGGGTGCCATCGTCTCGCACAGCATCCACGGCGGCGGGCACCGTGGCCGACGTGTTCACCACCAGGAGGTCGCCGGGCGCGAGCACGTCGATCACCTCGGCGAAGACATGGTGGCTGATTTCGCCCTGTGCCCGCCGACCCACGAGCAGGCGCACATCGTGGCGACCGACTCCCCGTACCTCGGCCGGCTCGGTCGCTTCCAGGTCCCGCGGCAGCTCGAACGCCACCGCCGGCCCGCAGGCCGGCCACTGCGTTCGGGCCACGCAGGCCGGCCACTGCGTTCGGGCCACGCAGGCCGGCCACTGCGTTCGGGCCACGCAGGCCGGGAACCACCGGCGTCATGACCGCATCCCCGAAGGCGTCAGCTCGGCGGTTCGGTAGCGGCCGCTGGGCAGGTGCTCGTCGATGAGACGGAGGAGGCCGGGGACACTGTCTTCGGGCAGGGGGCGATCGGAGATGTCCTCGCCGGGGAACGCATCCTGGTGCATCTGGGTTCGCATGTCGCCGGGATCCACCCACCACACCCGCAGCCGGGGGTGCTCGGCGGCCAGCACCGCGCTCACCTGCTCGAGGGCTGCCTTGGACGACCCGTACCCGCCCCATCCCTCGTAGCCCTCCACCGCGGCATCGGACGTCACGTTCAGCACCGCCCCACCGTCGACGAGAACGGTCAGGGCCAGCTGGACCAGGGCGAGGGGAGCGAACACGTTCACCGCGTACACCTTCTTGAGCACGTCGAGGGGGTATTCGGCCAGAGCGGGCTGGGGGCTGGGCCCGAGGATGCTGGCGTTGTTCACCAGCAGGTCGAGGGGCCCCACCTCGGCGGCGGCGCCAACCAGGCGGCGGCGATGTTCGGGGTCGGCCACGTCGCCGGCGAGGGCCACCACGGCCGGCGCGCCCGATGCCACCAGCTCGGCGGCCGCTTGGTCGAGAGCGACCGGCTCCCGAGCGTCGATCACCAGGCTCCATCCCCGGCCCGCGAGGACCCGTCCCAGCGCCAGGCCCAGGCCCCTCGAACCTCCGGTCACCAATGCGACGGACATGTGGTCGTCCTCCTCAAATAGTCAACACACTTGTTGACATAGTGCCGCCAGCGGCCTGCCTTTGACAAGGGATTGTCCACAAATCCTTGTCGCTGGCGTTCCTTCGTAACTACACCGTTGTAACTGTCACACCCTTCTGATTGGATAGGCGGGTGCCATCCGACCGCCGGGTGGCTCTTGGCCCGACGAGGTAGTCCATGAGCTCGCACAACCGTGACCGCCGGCGGGCCAAGAAGCAGCGGCGCCACCAAGAGCATCGAGCCCGAGCCAACCGGGGCGACAGGCGGGTCGACGGCGGCGCCCACAGTCATGACGACCGCATACGCGACGCCGTACTGGCGGCGGCCCTGGCGTTCCGGTTCGACCCACCGGCCACCTATCGGGCCCACCTCGATGCCCTGGCTGCCGTCGCCACCGCGACTGGCCCGGCCCCCATCGATCGGGCCGTGGCCTGGTGGCTGGAGCGAGGCCTCGACCGGGCGTGGGAGTCGGGCTGGCAGCCGGCCGACGTGATGCGCGCCGTCCGTCGCACCCTGAGCCTGGCCCACGCCTCGGCGCTGGCCCAGGCAATAGCAGAAAGTGGGGCTCGCCGGCCCGAGGCGGCCACCGACGACCGTTGGGCTGCGCAGGTCGGCGCCATCCACGACGAGCCCGGCCGAGGGCCCCGCTCCCTGTTCGCCACCGACCCGGCGGTGGCCGTGGAAGGAGTGTCGGTGGTGTTGCACCTGCCTCCCCTGCCCTCCCTGTCGGGGGGTTCCGGCGGGCCCGCGCGTGGCCGCCGCCCAGGGTCGGGGCCCATGCTCGAACGGGTCCGGGCCCTGCTGGCCAAGGCCGAGTCCACCGCCTTCCCCGAGGAGGCCGACGCCCTCACCACCAAGGCGCAGGAGCTGATGGGCCGCCACGCCATCGACCAGGCCATGGTCGACGCCGGCAGCCAAGGAACGTCGACGTCGATCGCGGGATGGCGCCTCGGCGTCGATGACCCTTACGCGGCGGCCAAGTCCCTGCTCCTCGCCCGCATTGCCGATGCCAACCGGTGCCGGGCAGTGTGGACCAAGCACCTGGGGTTCAGCACCGTGTTCGGCGACCAATCCGATCTGGAGATGGTGGAGATCTTGTTCACCTCCCTGCTCGTCCAGGGCACCGAAGCCATGCTGCACGCGGGGCGCGCCATTGACCGAGCAGGTAGACCGCGAACCCGTTCGTTCCGCCAGTCGTTCCTCGTCGCCTTCGCCAGCCGCATCGGTGAGCGCCTGCACGCCACCATGGCCCAGGTGGTTGCCGAGGGTGCCCAACGCCATGGCGAAGCCCTCCTCCCCGTGCTCGCCAGCCGGGCCGAGGAGGTCGAAGAGGCGGTCACGGCCGCCTACCCCCACATGGTCGAGCGAGGGTTGGCGGTGAGCAACTACTCGGGCTGGGCCGCGGGCCGCGCCGCCGCCGAACTGGCCTCGCTGGCCGTCGGTGAGGAGCTGGCCGCGGGCTGACGGCACAACAGTCGAACTAGCGGCGCAGCAGGTCGAGCAGCTGGCTCGACCGCAAGACATTGGCGCCCCTGGCCCGGGCGCCGTCGCGCACCCGCCGGTCGCTCGATACCACCACGACTGGACGTTGGGGGTCGACGCCGGCCACCTCGTCAAGTATCACATCATCGGCCTCCACCCCTGGTGGGGAGAACATCACCCGCACCGGTCGAGCCGTGGCGGGCACCATCGGGGGCTCGGCCGTCCGTCGGGCGGCCTCCCGGCGTGCCCGGCGCTCCTCGGACAGGACCTCAGTGGCCCGCGTCGCCTCCGCCCGGGCCGCGGCGACTGCCTCCTCCGCCCGCCGAGTTGCTCCCTCGGCCGCATCGGCCCGGCGGCGAGCGACGCTGTCGGCCCGCCGGGCGGCCACCTCGGCCCGCTCGTCGGCGGCCTGGCGGGCAAGGTTGGCCAGGTCGTCCTGCCAGCCCTCGGGGCGGGTCAGGAACAGCCAGCCTGGCGTCCCTACCTCGTCTTCGGACACGGCATCGGCCACCTGGGTCCGGAGCTCCTCGTCGGCGTCGAGCGCCCGGCGGGCGGCCACCAGGGCCCGCGGTGGCAACTTGGCGAACTGGAGGAAGGGGCGCAGGGCTGGCGGTGCGGGGCGCACGGGCAGCGCCTCCTCGCCCGCCCGGGCAACGGACACCGCGGCCTGGAGCGCGGGGCGCAGCATGGCGTCGACTGGCCCGGTGACTGGGCGCTCAGGCTCCCGACCCCCGGGTCTCCGGTCCGGAGCCTCCCGTGGGCAGGCCAGGCGGCAGGGCCTCGACGGCCCGACCCGACCCGCACCAGCGGCAGGAGACCTCGTCGACCACCTCGTGCAAGACCTCGGCATCGTCCACCGACAGGTCACCGCTAAGCGAGTAGTGGTGGTACGCACGCGTGCGCCGGGTGGTGGTGACGTCGAAGCGGGTGAGGTTGCCGCAGGCGCTGCAGCGGTAGCGGACGTCGGCCATTGCCAGCCTTATGGTACCTGCGGCCCTCACAGGCGGGGGGGCGGCCGTCAGATGTGAGAGGCCACCGTCTGGGCCAGCTTCTTGAGGGCAGCGGTGACCGCCGGCGGCGGTTGGTTGGTGGTGAACGTTATGGAGCCGAGCGTGGAACCTCGCAGCACATGGGCGCGGTTGGCGGCCACGAAGGCCCGGTCACCCACGCCGGCCAACATCTCGGGCGCCTTGGCCGACGACAGCCGAAGCTCGAACAGGTTGGAGGCCTCGGGCGTCGAGTCGGTCTCGATGAGAACCGACTGAGCGGGCGGGGCCGCGGTGTCGTACTGGCAGAGCACGCCGTTGGTGCTAACCCCCGGACGGACGGCAGTACCGATGGCCGCCTCCACGTCAGCCTTGGGAGCCAGCCGGCAGGCCCGGGCGGGGTCACCGACGAACGCGGTGGAGGGCGGCGGGGGGAACAAGGTGCCCTTGGTGGCTGTCTTGGCCGGGGTGGACTTGCCGCCGCCACAAGCGGCGGCCACACCCAGGCAGACCACCAACACTCTCAGAAGGGCGCCTCTTCGCGGCTGGCGCTCGGTCGAGGTCAGGTGGTCCACGTCTATCGGGTCCTCTCTTGTTGGTGCACCGTCTCAGCCGTCGCCAGCATGGACCTTCGACGCCGCCACCAGGCGGTCGAGCACGTCGGCCGCCCGGCCGGTGTCGAGCGAGGTGGCGGCCAGCTCCACCCCGGCGCCCAAGTCGTCGGCCAGGCCGCCAGCCACGATCCCGGCGGCGGCGTTCAGCACGACGATGTCCCTGTGAGGCCCCCGTTCGCCGTCGAGGACGCGGCGGGCCAGTGCAGCGTTGGTGGTGGCATCGCCTCCCCGCAGGGCGCCAGCAGGGACCAGCGGGAACCCAAGGGCAACCGGATCCACGACGTAGGTGCGGGTCGAGCCGTCGCACCATTCGACCACGGTCGAGGTGGTGGTTGTGGAGAGCTCATCGAGGCCGTCGTGGCCGTAGAAGACGAGCGCCCGCTCGGCCCCGTTGGCGGCCAGCACGCCGGCCATGGTCTCGGCCATCCTGGGGTCGCTCACGCCGACGGCCTGGTGGCGGGCCCGCGCCGGGTTGGCAAGAGGCCCGAGGAAGTTGAACACCGTCGGAACACCCAGCTCGCGGCGGGTGGGGCCGGCGTGGCGGAGGGCGGCATGGAAACGAGGGGCAAAGCAAAAGCCCATGCCGGCCTCGGCCACGCAGGAGGCCACACCGGCCGGACCTAGGTCGATCACAACGCCGAGGGCCTCGAGGACGTCGGCCGACCCGCTGGCCGACGACGCCGCCCGGTTGCCGTGCTTGCACACCGTGGCTCCTGCCCCGGCCACCACCAGGGCGGCGATGGTGGACACGTTGAGGGTGCGGCTGAAGTCGCCACCGGTCCCACAGGTATCGACCACCTGGGTGCCGGGGGGCAGGATCACCCGTTCGCCAAAAGCGACCATGGTGGCAAGGAGGCCCGACACCTCCTCCACCGTCTCGCCCTTGATGCGCAATCCCACGCAGAAAGCGGCGATCTGGGCCGACGTGGCAGCTCCTCGGAGGATCTCCGCGAGGCCAGCGCCGGCCTGCTCAGCGGTAAGGTCAGTGCCTGCCGTCAGCGGGCCGAAGATGGCGGGCCACCCGCCGAGGTAGGCCAAGGTCGGACGTTCGCCGCGGTCGGTATCGGGCACGGCTGAGAAGGTAGCCGCCCGGCCGCCGGCCGCTCCTGGGGAGGAGACGCTCAGGCGGCGGCGGTCTTGCGCCGCTGGCGCAGGATCCGACGGCGTTCGCGCTCGGTAGCGCCCCCCCAGATGCCGTCGGCCTCCCGGTTGTCGAGCGCGTACTCCAGGCAGGGCTCCTGAGCGGCGCACGAGCCGCAGATACTCTTGGCCTCAGCCGCGTCGTCATCTGTGTTCGGGTAGAAGACGTCGGGGTCGAGGCCACGGCACGCGCCACGCTGACGCCAAGACATGTCAATCACGGGAAAATCACTTCCTCCATAGGTCATAGCCCAAACCAGCCCGGGAACGGAATGCACCACACCGGGGGCTCGGGCCTGGAGTTCCGTAGATATTATGGAACAGGCGGGTTGCCAAAGTCCAGACGGTATCTCTTGCGGCTTCGCCGCCCCGGCCGGGGCCCCATCCCCGGCCTCCTCCGAGTGGCGGGGCCCCTGCCCACCGCCGGCGGTATCTTTTGCGGCTCTTAGGATGTCGGGCGTGACCCCCACCGTCGAGGGCGACGTCGGCCGCGGTCAGTCCAACCGCCAGGGCCTGCCTCTGTGGATGGCGGCGACCGTGCTGGTGCCGGGCGTAGTCCTGCGACTGGTGGGCGCCGATGTCAAGCCGGCGATCGAAGCGCTGTTCTTCGGTCTTTCGATCGTGGGCGCCGCCTTCCTGCTCGCCTGGGCAGCCGAGGTCGCCCAGCTCGACATATCCGCCGGCGCCGCCATCGCCGTCCTCGCCTTCATCGCTGTGCTGCCCGAGTACGCCGTCGACCTCGTCTTCGCATGGAAGGGCGGCCAGGCTGTCCGCCAGTTCGGGCCCTCCTGCCATGCCCCGGGGGCCACCGGCGAGCCTCCCTGCTCCCTGGCCCTGGCCAACATGACCGGGGCCAACCGCCTGCTCATAGGTGTGGGGTGGGCCATGGTGGTGTTCGTGGCCTGGTGGCGGTGGCAGGCCCAGGGTCGTGGCGGCCGCCAGATCGAGCTCGACCGCAGTCGCTCGGTGGAGCTGTCGTTCCTGGTGGTCGCCTGCCTCTACTCGCTGACCCTGCCCCTGAAGCGCACCATCACCCTCGTCGACGCCCTGGTGCTGGTAGCCATCTTCGTCGCCTACACCATCCGCATCTCCAAGGCGCCAGCAGAGGAGCCCCACCTGGTGGGGCCGGCCGAGCTCATCGGACGGCTGTCCGATCGCAATCGTCGCCTGGTCGTGGGCACCATGTTCGCGGTCGCGGCAGGCGTGATCCTGCTGTGCGCCGAGTCGTTCGCCGAGTCGCTCGTGAGCACCGGAGCCGAGCTCGGAGTCAGCGAGTTCCTCCTGGTCCAGTGGCTGGCACCTCTGGCGTCGGAGACACCCGAGCTACTGGTGGCCGGCCTCTACGCGTGGCGGCTCAACACCGACGCCGGGCTGGGCACGCTCGTGTCGTCGAAGGTCAACCAGTGGACGCTGTTGGTGGGCACCCTGCCGGTGGTGTTCGCCCTGGCCTCGGGCACCCACCATGGCCTGCCCATCCTGGCCCGCCAGCGCGAGGAGCTCCTTCTCACCGCTGCCCAGGGGGTGTTCGCCCTGGCCGTTCTGGTCAACCTGCGACTGTCGGTGCGAGAGGGCTGGTCGCTGTTCGCCCTGTTCTGGGCCCAGTTCCTACTCGGCGCGGTGATGCCGGCATCGGCCCACGGGGCCGAGCTGGTGGTGGTGTCTGTCGTCTACCTGGCGCTGGCGGCGGCCATGGTGGCTCGAAACCGCCGCTCGGTCGGCCCGCTCCTGCGCGACGGGCTGCGTACCCCTTATGCCAGCCTGGCTGGAAAGCGCTGATCCGTGAGCGCCGACAGCGGGCTCGGTCGCGGCAGCGCCCTCGGCGGCCTGATCGACCTCCCGGCGGTCATCGCCGGTGCCGGGCTCGGCCTGGCAGTGGCGGTGCCGACCATCGTGGGCAGCTCCCTCATTGGCATCGACTCCACGTCCAACGCGGTGTTCGTCGCCTTCTTGGTCTACCTGGCCGGCCTGACCCTGGGCGGGCGCCTGGCGGCCCGGCGGTGCCCCGACGCCCCGCTCAGCAACGGGGCGATGGCGGCCATCGTCGCCTACCTCACCATCGCCGTCATCGTCTCCATCCTCCGGCTGGCCACCAGCCGAGCCCTCGACCCTGCCAGCCTGATCCTGAACTTCTTCCTGGCTGCATCAGCCGGCATCCTCGGGGGCCTGATCGTCACATGGCGTCGCCCTGGTGCAGACCAGACCGATCGTCGGTGAACGGCCCTACGTGCCAGAATGTGGGTGACGGTGAGCCGGCCGGGTGGTCGCGGTCGTGAGGTCCGGTTCTCCGGACCCCTCGGCTGAGGAAGGTCGGGGCTCCACAGGGCAAGGTGCTGGCTAACGGCCAGTCGGGGTGACCCGCAGGAAAGTGCCACAGAAAGCAGACCGCCGATGGCCACGATGTTCGCAAGAACAGACGGCACAGGTAAGGGTGAAACGGTGCGGTAAGAGCGCACCAGCGCCCGGGGTGACCCGGGCGGCTCGGTAAACCCCACCCGGAGCAAGGCCGAAACGGGGGTCGGGTAGCCCGCCCGGTGCCTCTCCCGAGGCACCATCCCCAGGTAGGCCGCTCAGATGGATGGCCACCCCGCCGCCTCCGGGCGGCGGACAGAACCCCGCCTACAGGCCGACTCACCGTCACCACCGTCTGACCGAACCTTGGGGGG
>JBPCJQ010000042.1:0-18668 GCA_051005135.1 Acidimicrobiales bacterium | reverse complement strand
CCCCCGCCGCAACTGGGGCATTCCCAAAACGCTAAAAGAAACGTTGGGGTCCTCTCCCCCCCAACGACCCCCCGAACCCGGACAGTCGGGGGCTAGGGGCGTGGCCCGTGGCCGACGAGCTGCGGGTCACCGGTTCGTGCGGCATAGCCCTCGACGAGCTCGACTGGCGGTTCACCTCCTCTGGCGGCCCAGGCGGCCAGCACGCCAACACCGCCAACACCAGGGTCGAGGTGCGCTTCGACGTAGCCACGTCGCCTTCGCTCGGGCCGCGCCAGCGCGATCGGCTGCTCAGCCGGCTGGGCCCTGTGGTGCGGGTGGTGGCGTCGGACGAGCGGTCCCAGGCCCGCAACCGCCAGCTGGCCCTGGAGCGCCTGGCCGCCCGCTTGGCTGAGGCCCTGCGGGTCGAACGGCCGCGCCACACCACGCGCCCATCTCGGTCAGCCCGCGAGGCCCGGTTGGGCGCCAAGCGGCGGCGGGCTGAGACGAAACGGACCCGCGGACGCCCCGAACCCGAATGACAGCCCACGAGCGGCGACGGACTCACAGCCCGAGGCGGTTCAGCGCCGTGGGGCGACGTTGCCAGTCCTTGTCGACCTTCACCACCAGCTCGAGGTAGGCGCCGGGGCGCAGCTGGGCCCGCACGGCCGTGCCCACCGCCTTGAGCACCGATCCGCCCCTGCCCACCACAATGGCCTTCTGGGAGTCGCGCTCCACGAGGATCTCGCAGCGCAGGCGCGGCCACTCCCACTCGGTGACCCGGCACGCGATGGAGTGGGGCAGCTCGTCGCGGGCCACCGCGAGCAACTGCTCGCGTACCAGCTCGGCCACCCAGAATGCGTCGGCCACGTCGGTGACGGTGCCCTCGGGGTAGTACCGGGGGCCTTCGGGCAGGCGGGCCACCACGCCGGCAACCAGCTCGTCGACGCCGTCGCCGGTGCGGGCCGAGACCGGGAAGTACTCGGCCAGGTCGAGCTCGGCGGCCAGCGTGAGCTGGGCGGCGATCTGGGCCGGGGTGGCAGCGTCGACCTTGTTGAGCACGCACAGCGCGCCGGTCGGCACCCGGGAAGCCACGAAGCGATCGCCGCGACCCAAAGGGGCGGTGGCGTCGAGCACCAGGCACGCCACGTCGACATCGGACAGGCTGCCGGTGGCGGTGGCGTTCATGCGCTCTCCGGCGACGGTGCGGGGCTTGTGGATGCCGGGCGTGTCCACGAACACCACCTGGGCATCGGGGAGATCCAACACGCCGCGGATCTGGTTGCGGGTGGTCTGGGGCTTGTCGGAGACGATGGCCACCTTGGTGCCGCAGATGGCGTTGAGCAGGGTGGACTTGCCCACGTTCGGCCGCCCCACGAGGGTGGCGAAGCCCGACCTCACGCCTCTTCGGCCGCAGGCGGCGCCGGCTTGGCTATCCGCACCCTGCCGATGCGCCGTCCCTGCACCTTCTCGGCCCGCAGGCGGTGGCCGTCGTAGTCGACCGACTCACCCTCGATGGGCACGTGCCCCAGGAGGTTGTAGATGAGACCTCCGACGGTGTCCCAGTCGCCCGAGGGGAACTCCACGTCGAGCAGCTCGTTGACGTCATCGATGGGCATGCGGGCGTTGACCCGCACGTCGCCGTTGGCCAGGGGCTCGACCTTGGCCTCCTCAACGTCGTACTCGTCGACGATCTCGCCCACCAGCTCCTCGATCAGGTCCTCGAGGGTGACCAGGCCGGCCGTGCCGCCGTACTCGTCCACCACGATGGCCATGTGCGACTTGTCCTTCTGCATCTCGGGCATGAGCTCGGCCACCCGCTTGGTCTCGGGGACGAAGCGGGCGGGGCGGACGAGCTCCCGTACGGGCCCCTGGCCCCGGCCCTCCCGGGTGGCCCGCATGAGGTCTTTGGCGTAGACGAGGCCGGCGATGTCGTCGATGCCCTTCTCGTAGACCGGGATGCGGCTGAAACCGGCCGCGATCACCACCTCCATCACGTCGGTCTGGCTGGCCCGGGCCTCCACCGCCACCATGTCGGGGCGGGGCACCATCACCTCCCGCACCAGTGTGTCGCCGAACTCGATGATCGAGTGGATGAGCTGGCGCTCCTCACGCTCGATGACGTCTTCCTCCACGGCCACGTCGGCCATGGCCAGCAGCTCCTCTTCCGAGACGAAGGGCCCCTCCTTCAGCCCCTTGCCGGGCACGATGACGTTGGCCAGCCCGATGAGCGCTTTGGACGCCAGCCGGATGGGCAGGAAGGCCACGATGGCCGACACGACAGGGGCCACGAGGAGGGCGGCCCGGTCGGGGTGCTGCACCGCATAGGTCTTGGGGACGGCCTCGCCAGCCACGAAGATGACCACGACCTCGAAGGCGGTGGCCACCACTATGCCGAGAGCCCCGAACTGGCGCTCGGCGACGATGCCCACGAGTGTCGCCGCCACCAGGTGGAAGAGCAGCACGAGCAGCAGCACCGGTGTGAGGAACTCCTCGGGGTGCTCGATGAGGCGCAGGAGGGCGCCTGAGCCCCTTCGCTTCTCCTCGTTGAGGCTCATGGCCTTCATCCGGCTCATCCGGGTGAGGCTGGTCTCGGCCATGGCCAGGAAGGCGGCGAGCGAGATCAGAACCACCACCGCCACCGCCATGACGATCTCGCTTCTCGTCATGACCGGTGGAAGCGGTCGAGCAGCTCCTGCTCGCGGCGCTCCATCTTCTCGGCCTCGGCGGCGCCGGCGTGGTCGAGCCCGAGCAGATGGAGCAACCCGTGGACCACGAGCAGCGCCACCTCGTCGTCGTAGCTGCCGGCGTGGCCTGGAGCGTTGCGGCTGGCCACCGACGGGCACACCACGACGTCGCCCAGGATGGTGGGGAGGTCGGCCAGGTCTGGGTCGGCGCCGGGGCCCGGGCCCAGGGAGTCGGCGCTACGCGGGCCTTCGTACACGTCGTCGTCGATGGGGAAGGCGAGGACGTCGGTAGGGCCCTCGTGGCCCATGAAGCGGTTGTTCAGCTCCGCGATCGACGTCTCGTCCACGAAGAGCAGCGAGACCTCGGCATCACCGCGCACACCCTCGGCCTCCAGCACCGACGCCGCGAGCCGCGCCCAGCGGGCGGTGTCGACGGGTTGGTCACACTGCTCGTCGGCGGCGAACACGTCGACGCGGCTGGCTTTCATGTGGTTGCGCTGGCCCGGTCGTAGGCATCGACTATGTCCTGCACGATGCGGTGGCGCACCACGTCGCGCGACGTGAGCTGCACGAAGGACACGCCCTCGATGCCCGACAGGATGGGCTCGAGGTGCTGAAGGCCGCTGCGCCCGGCGGCCAGGTCGACCTGGGTGACGTCGCCGGTTACGACTGCCTTCGACCCGAACCCGATACGGGTGAGGAACATCTTCATCTGCTCAGGAGTGGTGTTCTGGGCCTCGTCGAGGATGAGGAAGCTGTCGTTGAGGGTGCGGCCCCGCATGTAGGCGAGCGGCGCCACCTCGATGGTGTCGCCGTCGAACAGGCGCTTGGCCCCCTCGGGGCCGAGCATGTCGTAGAGGGCGTCGTAGAGCGGGCGCAGGTAGGGGTCGACCTTGGCCAGCACGTCGCCGGGCAGGAAACCCAGGCGTTCGCCTGCCTCCACGGCCGGACGGGTCAGGATGATGCGGTTGACGGTGCGGGCGTTGAGGGCCTGCACGGCCAGGGCCACGGCCAGGTAGGACTTGCCCGTGCCCGCCGGACCGATTCCGAAGGTGACCACGTTGCGGGCGATGGCCTCCACATAGGCACGTTGTCCGCTGGTCTTGGGCCGCACCGTGCGACCTCGCGACGATCGCAGCACCTCGGTGGCCATGACCGCCGACGGGCTCTCGTCGGCCTTCACCATCTCGATGGTGCGACCCAGGTCGGCGGCATCGATGCGGTGGCCGTGGTCGAGGAGAGCCACCAGCTCGTTGAACAGCCGGCCCACCCGGTCGGCGTCGTGGCCGCTGATGGTGATCTCGTTGCCCCGCACGAGGATCTCAGCGTCGTCGAAGGCCGCCTCCACGAGCCGGAGCAGCTCGTCGCGATGGCCGAGCAGACCCACCATGAGGCGGTTGTCGGGAACGAGGACCTTGACTGAGGTGGTGGACACTGGTGAGGGGGCCAGGATACCGGCTCGGACCTAACCGGGTGGCCAGTCCATGGGTCGGCCGCCGAGGACGTGCAGGTGGAGGTGGGGGACCGAGTTGTTGGCGTCTTCGCCCACGTTGAACACCAACCGCCATCCCCGCGGCCCCAGGCCCTCGGCCTCGGCCACCCGCCGAGCCGTCTGGAACATGTCCGACAACACCTCGGCATCGGCTGGCTCGACGGTAGCGGCCGATTCGATGTGGCGTCGGGGCACGACGAGCACGTGCACCGGCATAGCAGGGGCGATGTCGCGGAACGCGATCGTGTGGTCGGTGGAAGCCACCTCGTCGGCAGGCACTTCTCCCGCCACGATCCGGCAGAACAGGCACTCGCTCACCCCCCAACCGTAGCTGGGCGGCGGTTATCGTTGATGGGGTGCCATGTCTTTGGCGGCAGGCACCCGGGTCCTTCGGACACGGTCACTGCGTGCGGATCACACTACGGTCGACAGGTTGTGGACGGGCCGTGGGACTTAGACGAGATCGAGCGGTGGGCGGCGGGTGCCAGGGCCGCCGAAGCGGCCGACGCCCGCCTTCGCGAGCACGGCCTGCGCCGCCAGGCCGAGGAAGCCACAGCGATGTGCGGCCTGCTCCTCGACCTGGCCGAACGCAAGGCGGCCGTGATCGTGGTGACCACCACGGGCCATCACCTGGTAGGCCGGCTGCACGCGGTGGGAGCCGACTTCGTGGCCGTGGGCACCGGCCCGAGCCGCACCACCCTGGTTGCCCAGAACGCCATCGGGGCGGTGCGCATGGCCCGCGCCGATGGAGGACATTCAGGCCGCGGGCGGCTGGGCCCGATCTCCGGTGCCCGCGATGGCGGCCGGGCACCGGCTCGGGCCGTGACCATCGCCGACGTGTTGGCCCACGCTGTCGGGCGACGGCCGAGGATGCGGTTCCAAACGGGGGCGGGCATGGTGGCGGGTGAGCTGCGGTCCATCGGCGCCGATGTGATCAGCGTGCATGTCGACGGAGACCCGCCGGGGCTGGCTTACGTGAGGTTGGCGTCGGTGTCGGAGGTCTCTTTCTTGGACTCGGGGTAGAGGTGCTCCAAGGAACCGGGGGGGATACGAGCGCCGGCGATGAACGCGTCTATCTCGGCTTCTTTTAGCCGGATCACCCGACCGAACTTGTAGGCGGGCAGCTCGGCTCCGTCGATGAGCCGGTAGAGCGTGCGCACGGTGACACCCAGGTGGCGAGCCGCCTCGCCCGTGCTCATCCAGCGGTTCTCGTCCTCTGCCATGCGGCCATATTAGCCGAGCAAGCGTCGTCCCTGTGGGATCTCATGAGCTTTCATCTGACAGCCCGGCGGCTCGGGTGCTGAGGGCGATGGCTACCATCGTCGTAGCCGTAACCGCTCGATGCGACCGTCCTCGGGCACGCCACCGGCTGGCAGGAGACAACCCATGCGCTCAATGTTCGCCAAACCGACCAAGGGCGTTGTTGTCGCCCTCGCTGTGATCATCGTCGTCGTGCTGGTCGGAGGCATCTTCGGGGCGGTGGCCAACTCCGGAAAGGAGACCGCCGCCGACAAGCGGCACAAGCAGGAGCAGGCCGCCCGGAAGCAGGCCGAAGCGGATCGCCGGCGCCAGGAGGCCGCCGACCGCACCGCCGCGGGCGCCGCCGCCGCCGACAAGAAGGCGCTTGACCTCATCACCGCCAACCAGGAGACCTGCAAGACCCGCTACATCCCCGACGCCGAGGCCCGGGCCAAGCAGGCGATCGACCAGCTCAACGAGCAGCGCGCCGCGCTCGACGGGGTGCAGGCCCAGCTTCCCCCCGGTCGGGCCAAGGACGCCCTCAGCGCCCAGATCGGCCCCGACTTCGACTCGGGCATCGCCCAGATCAACTCAGAGCTGCTGGCGGCCAAGACCCGCTGCCAACTGGCGTTCACCGTGTACCAACTGACCCACTGACGCGCTGGACGGCGTTCGGTCCTCGCGACGCTTGGTCGGCTTGACGCCGACGAACGAGGCAAGTTCTCCCGGGCGCGATTCTGGGTGCCCGCCCGGAAGGCGGGCTGCTAGAGGTCGAACATGGGCGGGTCGCCTTCGGCGGCCACCACGAGCACATTGTCGCGCCGGGCCAGCTGGTTGGTTACCTGCGAATCGGCCTTGGCCGGACAACGCCCATCGGCCTGCGACTATGCTCAGGGCTGATATCTCGGGGCTGTAGCTCAATAGGTAGAGCGCCACGATGGCATCGTGGAGGTCAGGGGTTCGATTCCCCTCAGCTCCACTCGAAGGACCCTGATGATCGACGTTCCAACCGTCGCCCGGTGGAACGTTCGCCCGCGACGCTGTTCAATGCGGCCGCTATCTGCCGGTGCGCTCGCGGTGTGTGCACCCCGGCCAGCAGCAGGGCCGACGCTGGCCTTCCTCCAGCTCCTCCTGGGACCGGCGAATGCGGCGTTCTCGGGTCACCGTCTTCTTGGCATCCTCGACCCAGCAGATGAACTCGTTGCGGGCCAGAGGCGTGATGTCCTTCCATGCATCGAGTGCCGTGGTGTTGGCGAGCAGAGCCTCGCGAAGGTCTGCGGGAAGCTCGTGCACCACGCCACCGGGCACGCGCTGGGCGCTCACAGAACCACGGTAGCGGGCCAGGAGCGAGCCCGGTTCACCATCTCAGCGGGAACAAGAGGTTCAACGCACGGGGCGGTTGGCCTTGACCAGTTCGGCGACCCTGCCTCCGCAGTATGCCTTCGTCAGTACCATCGGCGGATGGACGATGGCTACGACGCCCAGGCGGTCGAGCGGAAGTGGCAGGCCCGGTGGCGTGATGAGGGCACGTACCAGGTCGACGACGACGACCCGCGTCCCGCCTTCTACTGCCTGTGCATGTACCCCTACCCGAGCGGGCCGGCCCATCAGGGCCACGTGCGCAACTACACGTTCGGCGACCTGATCGTCCGCTACAAGACGATGCTCGGCCACGCCGTGCTGTCTCCCATGGGGTTCGACTCGTTCGGGCTGCCGGCGGAGAACGCGGCCATCAAGACCGGCGTGCACCCGCGGGCCTTCACCGACGACCGCATCGCCCAGCTCAAGACGTCGATCGAGCGCCTGGGGGCGGTGTACGACTGGCGTCGCGAGGTGCTCAGCCACGATCCCGCCTACATCCGCTGGACCCAGTGGATCTTCCTGCGCCTTCTCGACGCCGGCCTCGCCTACCGCAAACGGGCACCTGTCAACTGGTGCCCGGGGTGTCAGACGGTGCTGGCCAACGAGCAGGTGCTGGCCGACGGCACGTGCGAGCGCTCCGGCGACGGCGTCGTCAGGCGCGACCTCGAGCAGTGGTTCTTCCGGATCACCGCCTACGCCGACCAGTTGCTCGACAGCCTCGACGACCTCGACTGGCCGGAGCGGGTCAAGACCATGCAACGCAACTGGATCGGGCGCTCCGAAGGTGCCGAGTTCGACCTGGTGGTCGACGGCCGCCCCGACGTCGTCATCCGGGTGTTCACCACCCGGCCCGACACCAGCTTCGGGATGACCTATGCGGTGCTGGCGCCCGAGCATCCCCTGGTGCCCAACCTCACCACCGACGGCCAGCGGGCTGCGGTCGAGGAGTTCGTGGCCCGGGTGGCCACCGAGAGCGAGGTCGAGCGCCAGTCCGCCGAAGGACCGGTAGCCAAGCGCGGCGTGTTCACCGGCTCGCACGTGGTCAACCCGTTCAACGGCCAGCCCGTGCCGGTGTACCTGGCCGACTACGTGCTGATGGGCTACGGCACGGGGGCGATCATGGCGGTTCCCGGCGAAGACCAGCGCGACTGGGACTTCGCCGTCGCCTACGCGCTCCCCATCGTGCGCACTGTCCAGCCCCCCGAGGGCTGGCAGGGCGAGGCTTACACCGGCGACGGGCCTGCCATCAACAGCCAGTGGCTCGACGGCCTGGCCAAGCCCCAGGCCGTCGCCAAGGCCATCGCCTGGCTGGAGTCCGAGGGCCTGGGCCGGCGCACGGTGAACTACCGCCTGCGCGATTGGCTCCTGTCGCGCCAGCGCTTCTGGGGATGTCCGATCCCTATCGTCTACTGCGCTGACCACGGCGTGGTCCCAGTGCCGGAGGACCAACTGCCGGTGCTGGCTCCCGACGACGTCGAGTTCCGTCCTACGGGTGAGTCGCCCCTGCAGTTCCACGACGGTTTCTTGCACACCACCTGCCCGGTGTGCGGCGGGCCCGCCACCCGGGAGACCGACACCATGGACACCTTCGTCGACTCGTCGTGGTACTTCCTGCGCTTCACCGACCCAGCCAACGACGCCGCCCCGTTCGACTCCGCGGCCGCCGCCCACTGGATGCCCGTCGACCAGTACATCGGCGGCATCGAGCACGCCATCCTCCACCTCATGTACGCCAGGTTCTTCACCAAGGCCCTGGCCGACCTGGGCGTGGCTCCCAAAGACCTCCGTGAGCCTTTCGCCCGCCTGTTCACCCAGGGCATGGTGCGCCTGGGCGGCACCCGCATGTCCAAGTCCAAGGGCAACCTTGTCTCGCCCCAGGAGGCAGTCGACTCGGTGGGCGCCGACTCCCTGCGCTTGGCCCATCTTTTCGTGGCCCCGCCCACCGACGACGTCGACTGGGAAGGTGTGAGCCTCGAAGGTACGTCGCGCTTCCTCCACCGCCTGTGGCGCCTGGCCGCCCCCAACAGCGACGCGGTGGCCGACGCCGAGGGGCCAGTGGCAGGCGAGGTCGACCGTGCCGCCCACCGCCTCATCGCACGCGTGTCCGACGAGTACGAGCGCTGGTCATACAACACCGCGGTGGCGGCCTGCATGGAGCTCACCAACCTGGTGTACAAGCGGGGCAAGACCCCGTTCGCGATCGACACCCTGCTCCTGGTGTTGGCACCCATGGTCCCCCATATCACCGCCGAGCTGTGGGAACAGCGCCACGGCGAAGGCGCCCGCGTCCATGCCCAGCCGTGGCCCGTCGCCGACCTGGCACTGGCCGCGGTGCGGACCGAGACCATGGTCGTGCAGGTCAACGGCAAGGTCCGCGACCGCATCGACGTCGCTGCCGACGTCGACGAAACCGAGATGCGGCGGCTGGCGATGGCGTCACCCAAGATGCAGGCCGCCCTCGACGGGCGCTCACCGGCGCGAGTGGTCGCTCGCCCCCCCAAACTGCTGAACCTCGTCGTAGCGGGTGACTGATACGGCCGGCGGCGGGGATGGGGCCCCGCCGCTCGGAGGAGGGCGGGAATGGGGCCCCGCCCGGGCGGCGAAGCCGCAGGTTGCCCAGCTCCCCGCGTGGGAACGCCGGTTCCGGGCACCCACCGTCTCCTTCCCCCATTGGGCCCGCCACGCGCCCGACCGACTGGCCGTCGCCTCCAACCAGAGCGGAGCATGGCAGGTCTACGCCTGGGACCGGACGAGGGGGACCCGCCGCCAGGTGACCGACAACCCCATAGGTGTGACAGGCGGTGCGTGCACACCCGACGGCGAAGGCCTCGTGTGGTTCGACGACGCCACCGGCGACGAGGTCGGGCACTGGTTGGTCGAGCCCTTCACCGGCGGCGATCGAGGCCCCCTGCTCGCCGGAGTGCCCGACGCCTGGAGCTCGGGTCTGGCTGTGGGCGACAGCGGGCTGGTAGTGGTCGGCACCGCTGGCGCCGACGGGTTCGCCGTCCACGTCGGCGACACCAACGGCTCCCGCGTCCTGTACCGCCACCCCGAGCTGGTGGAGGTGGCGGGCCTGTCGCGCGACGAGACACTGCTGTGCCTCGCTCACGGCGAGCACGGCGACGCCATGCATCTGGCCGTGCGCGTCGTCGACCCTCGCACCGGTGCGACTTTGGCCGACCAATGGGACGGCGAGGGCCTGGGCCTGTCGGTTGCCGGATGGTCGCCGGTGGCGGGAGACAATCGCCTCGCCCTCGTACACGAGCGCGAAGGTGTCGAGCGCCCCGCGGTGTGGGACCTGGGCACGGGCAGGCGCCGCGACATCGCCGTCGGCCTGCCTGGCGACGTCAACGTGGCCGACTGGTGGCCCGACGGCAGCGCCCTCCTCCTCGTGCAACACCACGAGGGTCGCAACCGCCTCCACCACTACGACCTGTCCACCGACGCGGTGGTGGCCCTCGACCACCCCGGCGGCACGGTGTCGGGCGCGGCGGTACGCCCCGACCGCGACGTTTGGCTACGGGTGGGCAGCGGGGCCACGCCGCCAACGGTGATGCGAGCGGCGGACGGCACCGAGGTGTGCGGTGCCGCGGGCGACCGCGCCCCGACGAGTCAGCCCTACCGCTCGTGGTGGTTCGAAGGGGCGGCAGGTCAGCGGGTGCACGGCTTCGTCGCCGAGCCGCCCACACCGGGGCCCCACCCCACGCTGATGCTGGTGCACGGTGGTCCCACATGGGCCTACTCCGACGCCTTCATGCCCGACGTCGGTGCCTGGGTGGACCACGGCGTAGCGGTGGCCATGGTCAACTATCGGGGCTCCACCCGGCTACGGCACCGCCTTCCGTGACGCCCTGATCGGCGATCCCGGCTTTCCTGAGGTGGCCGACGTGGTGGCCGGGCTCGACGCCCTCGTTGCCGAGGGTGTGGCCGACCCCGGGCGGGTGGCGATCGGCGGGGGATCCTGGGGTGGCTACGTCACCCTGCTGTCCATCGGGCTGTACCCCGACCGCTGGGCGGCTGTGGTGGCCGCCGTCCCCGTAGCCGACTACCTCACCGCCTTCGCCGACGAAGCGCCCAGCCTGCAGTCGTTCGACCGCACGCTGTTCGGCGGCAGCCCCGACGACGTGCCAGAGCTCTACGCGGAACGCTCGCCCCTCACCTACGTGGACGCGGTGCACGCCCCGGTGCTGGTGATCGCCGGTGACAACGACAGCCGGTGCCCGATCCGCCAGGTCCTCAACTACGTCGACGCCCTGGAGGCCCGGGGTGGCGAGGTGGAGCTCTACCGCTTCGACGCCGGGCACGGCTCCATGGTGATCGACGAGAGGGTGCGCCAGATGGCCGCGGGGCTGGCCTTCGTGCTCCCCCGCCTTGGGTTGAACCGTTCCACGTCGAGGAACCCCTAGCTCAGCCGGCCGGTCCCTCGCCCTCCAGGAAGCGCTCCACCTCGGCGGCCAGCTCGTCGCCCGAGGGCAGGTTGTTCCAACCGTCGGGGGTCAGGCCCCCCCCCGCTTCGGCGTCGGCCCGGGCCTCGAGCTGGCGCAGGAGGGCCATGTGCTCGGCGCTGTTGGCCACCAGCTCGTCGAGTCGATCTCGGGTGACGTCGGCCGCCTGCCGCAGCTCGGTGGTGCCGACGACGACGCCAGTCACCTTGGTGAGCCCCTCGAGGAGGGCCACGCTGGCTTCGGGGTAGGGCATCGCCGCCGCGTAGTGAGGCACCCGGGCCCACAGGCCGATGGCAGGGATGCCGATCTCGGCGAAGCGGCGCTCGACGGCCACCAGCACCCCGGCCGGTACCTCGAGCGTGCCCTTGATCACGCCGATCTGGTCGGCCAGCTCCGCCTTGGTGGCCGTGGCCGCCAGCGTTCCAGGGCGGGTGTGGGGCATGGGAGCGGGAAAGGCGCCCATGCCGACGAGCATGCGCACGCCGAAGAGCCCGGCCAGCTCGCCCACCGCCCGTGCGTAGGCCCGCCACTTGTGGTCGGGCTCGGGGCCGTCGAGCACGAGGACGTCGTGGCCCTCGCCGTCGTTGCCAGCCCGCAGCTCGATCTCCGGCCACACCAGCTCGTCGTACACCCCGTCGACGATGCGCGACGTCGGCCGGCGGGCCCGGTGATCGAGCAGGTCGTCGGCGTCGAAGGTGGCAACCACCTCGGTGTCCACGCCGGAGAGCAGCGCGGCCAGCGCTCCTTGCCCCCCGAGCCCGGCGTCGATCCAGCCTTCGGGGGCCATTACCAGCACGGGCTCGTCGAGGGTGGGCCGGGAGACGAGCTCGTACAGCGGGTGGCCGTGCGAACCCTCGTCCATGCGCCCAAAGGTACCGTGAGACGGCCATTGCGTTCGGCCACGCAGGCGGGAGGAATCGAGACGACAACCCCGATGTTGCAACCAGCGACATGACCGACGTCACCGATGCCACCTTCGAGCGCGACGTGGTGGAGCGATCCGCCCAGGTTCCCGTGGTGGTCGACCTGTGGGCCGAATGGTGCGGCCCATGCCGCACCCTGGGCCCCATCCTCGAACGGGTGGTGGCGACGACCGGCGGCAAGGTGGAGCTGGCCAAGGTCGACGTCGACCGCAACCCGCGCATCAGCGCCAGCTTCGCGGTGCAGTCGATCCCCGCCGTGTTCGCCCTGCGCGATCGAAAGGTGGTCGACTCGTTCATCGGCGCCGTGCCCGAAGCCACCGTGGCCGACTTCGTGGGCCGTCTGGCCACCCCATCCGAGATCGACCGCCTGGTGGCCGTCGGCGACGAGGCGTCGCTGCGCCAAGCCCTCGAGATCGAGCCCGACAACCCGGCCGCAGTAGTGGCGCTGGCCGATCTGGCGGTCGACGGCGGCCGACCCGGCGACGCGCTGGACCTGCTGGCCCGGGTACCGGAGACGAGCGAGGTTCGGCGGGTGGCAGCCCGAGCCCGCCTGGCCGCCCAGGCCCACGACGGCGACGGCCCGGCCGGCGACGGCCCGGCCGGCGACGACGGCCAGGCCGACGTGGAGGCCCGGCTCGGCCACCTGCTCGATCGGGTCAAGGCCGACGAGGTCGCCCGTCAGGAGTCCTCGACGTCCTCGAGGTGCTGGGGCCCGACGACCCACGAACCCCGCGCTTTCGCAAGGCCCTCACCGCCCGGCTCTTCTGAGGTGGAGCGTCACGCCGACCACTGGGTGTGGGTGGGCGGGCCTGTGCCTCCGGGCGCCGATGCCATCACCGTGGGGAACGTCATCTCCGTGCGCCGGGCCGCCGCCGCAGACGCCCACCTGATGAGGCACGAGCGTGAGCACGTCCGGCAGTGGCGTAAGCTCGGAGTGGCCCGCTTCCTCGTCGAGTACCTGGGCGCCTACACCCGCGGGCGGCTGGCCGGATACAGCCACCGCAGCGCCTACCGGCTGATCCCCCTCGAGGTGGAGGCCGAACAAGCCGCCGTCGACGCCGACAGCCAGGATCTGCCCCTGGCGCCCGGTCCCGCCAAGTCCTAACCTGTCCCCGCGGCGGCAACGCCTTCACGGCCCCTTCCCCCTCAGAACGCGACAGCGCTCGAGGGAGCCGCCGTGGCCGATCCGCAACACTCTGGGGAACCACCGATCTCGTGGCCCGAGCGCGTGGCCCAGTTTCGGCAGCGCCTGGCCTCGCTGCCACCAGGCGCGGTGCTGGGATCGGTCGCATTGGCCGTGGCCGTGGTGATCGGGCTGGTTCTGCTCACCCGCCGGTCGGCGCCCCCACCGGCCCTGGCCCTCCCGCGGGCGATGCCGGGCGGGACATCGGCGGGGGCGCCTCCGCCTCCCCCGTCGGAGGCGCAGGCCAGCGCCACCGTCACCGTCCATGCAGCGGGGGCGGTGGTTCGCCCCGGCGTCTACGCCGTGCCGGCCGGGGCCCGGGTGGCCGACGTGGTGGTGGCGGCGGGTGGCGCCCGGCCCGATGCCGACGTCGACCAGCTCAACCTGGCCGCCAAGGTCGCCGATGCACAACGGGTCTACGTCCCCCGCAAGGGCGAGGCGGTGGCCCCGGTCGTGGAACCAGGGGCCGCAGGACCAGGTGGCAGCCCGTCGACCCCAGGGTCGCCCGTCGACCTCAACACCGCCACACCCCCCCAGCTCGACGCCCTACCCGGCATCGGCCCCGCCTTGGCCGCGGCCATCGTCGAGTACCGCACCAAGAACGGCCCCTTCCGCTCGGTCACCGGCCTGCTCGACGTACCCGGCATCGGCCCCGCCAAGCTCGATGCCATCCGGGCCCTCGTCCGAGCCGGGTCGTCGAGCCCATGAGCGACCTGGCCGCGGTGGTGATGGCCCTGTCGGCCGCAGCAGGAGCGTGGGCGGCCCAGCCGCTGCCCCTCGGCGCCGGCCTCGCCATCTCGGCCGCGGCCTTGACCCTGCGCCGGCCCCTTGTGCTCTGCGTCGGCGTGGCCCTCGCCACCTCTGCCCTTGGTGCCCGCTCGTGGGCAGGGCTGCGCCCTCCCGCCACCGGCACATGGTCGGGCTCGACCACCCTGGTGGGCGACCCGTACCGGTCTTCGGGCGCCCTCGTGGTGGTCGTGCGCATCGGCGCCAAGCGGGTGGAGGCATGGGCGAGAGGGCGGCCAGCAACTGCGCTGGGTGACCGCCTGGCCGGCGAGCAGGTATGGATCACCGGGCGCTTTCAGCCCCTGTCCCCCCTCGTGAGACGCAGGATGGCGCCCCGCCACGTGGCCGCCTCCCTGTCGGTGCAGTCGGTGGGCGACTGGGCACCCGGAGACGCGGCCAGCCGGGCGGCAAACGGCATCCGCCGCACGCTCCTGTCCGGCACCGCGTCGTTGCCCCCTTCGGACCGGGCCCTCTTCGCCGGCTTCGTCCTGGGTGACGACCGCGACGAGTCACCCGAGGTCGCCGACGATTTCCGGGCCTCGGGCCTCACCCATCTGTTGGTGGTCTCTGGTGAGAACGTGGCCTTCGTCCTCGGCCTGGTCGCCCCTCTCCTGCGCCGCCTAGGCCTGCGTGGCCGCATGGTGGCCGGTCTCGCCGTGCTGGGCCTGTTCGGGGTGATCACCCGGTGGGAACCGTCGGTGCTGCGAGCAGAGGCCATGGCCGCCGTCAGCCTGGCCGCGGCCAGCATGGGCCGGCCCGCATCGGCGCTGCGCATGCTGTCCCTGGCGGTGACAGGCCTGCTCGTGGTCGACCCCCTGTTGGTAGGCTCCCTCGGCTTTCTCTTGTCGGTGGGGGCGTGCGCGGGCATGGCCTTTCTCGCGCCACCTCTCACCAGGGCCATCCCCGGGCCACGGCCCATCGCTTCGGCCCTGGGCGTGAGCCTCGCGGCCCAGGCCGGTGTGGCCCCCCTGCTGGTGCCCGCCTTCGGCACCATGCCCCTGGCCACCATCCCCGCCAACCTCCTGGCCGTGCCCGCGGCCGGGCCCCTCACCGCCTGGGGCATGGGCGCGGGCCTGCCCGCAGGGCTGATCGGGGGCCGGGCCGCCTCTGTCGCCCACCTCCCCACCAGGCTGGCGCTGTGGTGGGTCGCCGGCGTGGCCCGCCACGCCGCTCTTGCCCCCCTCGGCCATGTGAACGCCGTCGACCTGGCGGCATTGGCCGTCATAGTCGCGGCCGCCGCATGCACAGGCCGCCACCGGCGGTGGTGGCTGGCCGCGGGCGCGGCTGTACTGGTGACAGCGATGCTCCCGGCCGTAGCCCCCGGGGCCGTCGACGGTCGCCAGATCGCCGACGGTGCCCGCTTCTGGCGGCGGGACGGGGCGACGTTGCTCGTGGTCGACGGTGCCCGATCGGCTGGCAAGCTGCTGGCCGGCCTCCACCAAGTCGAAGCCAGGCGCCTCGACGTCGTGGTCGTCACCAGGCCGGGAGCCGGGACGGCGGCGGCAGTGGGACCCGTGCTGGCCCGGTTCGCTCCCCGCCTCCTCCTGGCTGCGGAGAGCTCCCGCCTCCCGGGCGCCCAGGTGCCGGCCGCCGGCACCACCCTGGCCCTGGGAAGCCTGGAGGTCACGGTCGGCGCGGCAGCGTCCCGGCTGACCGTCGACGTGGCGCCGAGTGGAGCCCGGCCGCCCTGACTTCTCGCCAGTGTGCATTTGGTCGGCATAGCCGACCTCTTTGCACTCTGGTCTGTCCGGGGCGGGCCGGCGTCGAAAGGCACTACCTTCCGCCGAGTGCGGTTGGCGCTCGGGTCCCAGACCTTCGACCTTTCCACGCGTGCCCTGGTAATGGGCATCCTCAACCGCACGCCCGACTCCTTCTACGACGCCGGAGCCCATTTCGCGTTGGACGCCCTCTGCCGGCGGTCCGACGAGCTGGTGGCAGAGGGGGCCGACATCCTCGACGTGGGCGGGGTCAAGGCCGGGCCCGGCCCTGGGGTAGGGCCGGCCGAGGAGATGGACCGGGTGATCCCGGCCGTCGAGGCCGTGGTCGACCGCTTCGACGTGCCCGTCTCGGTGGACACCTGGCGGGCCGACGTGGCCGCCGCCGCCTATCAGGGAGGCGCGGTCATGGGCAACGACATCAGCGGCTTCTCCGACCCCCGGTACCTGCCGGTAAGCGCCGCCGCCGGCGCCACCGTGGTGGCCACCCATATCCGTCTCGCCCCCAGAGTGCCCGACCCCGAGCCCCGATACGACGACGTGGTAGCCGAGGTGCGGGCCTTCCTCGCCGACCGGGCCCGCCGTGCCGAGCGAGCCGGCATCCCCCCCGAACGGGTCGTCGTCGACGCCGGGCTCGACCTGGGCAAGACGGCCCACCAGTCACTCGTGCTGCTGCAGGAGTCCCGCCGGCTGGCCGAGCTCGGCTACCCGCTGCTCCTGTCGGCGTCCAACAAGACCTTCCTCGGACGCCTGCTCGACCTGGGTATCGACCAGCGCCACCCAGCAACGCTCGCCGCCACTGCGATCGGCGTCATCGGCGGATGCCGCATAGTGCGCGCCCACGACGTTCGGGGCGCCCGCCGGGTGTGCGACGTGGTGACCGCCATCCTGGAAGCCCAATGAGCACTCCATGAGCGCCGCCGAGACGCCGTTCCCCGTGTACCTGGTTCGGGGAGGCGACGCCACGGTGGCGTCCGACGAGGTAAGGGCCCTGGTAGCCGAGCTGGTGGGCGCAGCTGACCCCGCCTTCGCCGTCGAGGATCTCGGCGACGACTACACGTTGGCCGCAGTGGTCGACGCTGCCCAGACGCCCCCGTTCTTCGGCGACCGCAGGGTGGTGGTGGCCCACGACGTGGGCCGCTTCACCACCGCCGACGCCGGCCCCCTGGTGGCCTACCTCGCCGACCCACTGCCGTCGACCACGGTGGTGCTGGTCTCGGGCGGGGGCCAGGTGCCACGCTCGCTGGTCGACGCGGTGCGCAAGGCCGGTCACATCGTGGAGACGGCTGTGCCCACCGGCAAGGCGCGCTCGGGTTGGGTGGCCGGCCGCCTGCGTGCCGGCCCGGTGCGCCTGGACGGACGTGCCACCGCGCTGGTCACTGCCCACCTGGGCGAAGACGTCGGTCGCATCGGCTCCCTGCTCGACCTGCTGGCGGCCGCCTACGGTGCGGGCGCCCGGGTGGGCGCCGAGGAGGTGACGCCGTTCCTCGGCCAGGAAGGGGCGGTGGCCCCCTGGGACCTCACCGATGCCATCGACGCCGGCGACGTGGCCGCCGCCCTCGGCCACCTGCACCGCCTGATGGCCGCCGGCGGCCGCCATCCCCTGGTGGTGCTGGCGACCCTGCACACCCATTACGGGCGCATGCTGCGCCTGGACGGGGCCGGCGTGGCCGACGAACGCTCGGCCGCTGCAATCCTGGGTCTGACCGGTTCTACGTTCCCCGCAAAGAAGGCGCTCACCTCGAGCCGGCGCCTGGGCCATGCCGGGGTATCGCGGGCCATCACCTTGCTGGCCAACGCCGACCTGGCTCTCAAAGGGGCAACCGACTGGCCCCCAGAGGTGGTGATGGAGGTGCTGGTAGCCCGCCTGGCCCGCTTGGCACCCCGACCAGCAGGCCGGCGCAGGGCCCGAGCGGCCCCCTGAGCGGGGGACGTTGAGGGCCATGCGCCGCTGCGCGTCAGGAAGAGGCGCTGTCGACCGAAGCCAGGCGCTTCATGAGCCGGGCCTTGCGGTTGGCCGCCTGGTTCTTGTGGATCACGCCCTTGGCCGCCGCCTTGTCGATGCGCTTCACGGCCATGCGCAGTGACTCAGTTGCCTCGTCGGCGCCGCTCTCGGCCTGTCGCAGGGCAGTCTTGACGCGCGTTTTGATCTCGGAGCGAACCGCCTTGTTGCGCAGGCGGTGCACCTCGTTCTGGCGGTTGCGCTTTATCTGGCTCTTGATGTTGGCCACGGCCCGCACACCTTAGCGGACGGGACCACACTGGCGACGTGGAACTGGCCGACGCCGGAGGCAACGAGCTGGGCCTGTCGATCGTGGGTTACCGCGATCCCGACGAGACGGTTGATCCCTGGAACTCCAATGCCTTGCTGGTGAGCGTCCGGGTGGTGTCGCCCCATGGCCGCTGGGAGGTGGTGGACCCCTGCCTCACCACGTGGGAGGCGGCTCGACTGGCGTCTTGGCTCACGACCGTGGCCGTCGCCCCCGAACGGGCTCCGGCCTGCATCAGCGAGCCCAACCTGACGGCATGGGCACGGGGACGGCTTGAACGCACGGACCTACGCTTCTGCTTCGAGCTCGAGCGCCGCCCGCCCTGGACGCCCTCGGTGGCCGGCGCCGCAGACCTGTGCGTAGACCTCGACGTCGCAACCCGGGACGTCTTGGACGCTGCCTCCTCGCTCAGGGCCGACCTGGCCCGCTTCCCCCGGCGGGGCGAAGACCCCACTCTGTGATTCGGGGCCGCGGGCCGCGCCAGTCGACGCACAAGATGGTGGTGTCGTCGCTGAGTCTTTCGCGGCCGCGGTGGTCGATCACCGCCCGGGTCACGGCACGCACCACGTCGGAGGGGCCAGAGCCGGCCA